>JAISMH010000097.1 GCA_031276855.1 Synergistaceae bacterium | reverse complement strand
CGAGCCTTGGGAAGAGGACGGGCTGAACCGAAGTCTGAGGGCCTTCATGAAGGAACGCGGGTTGAAGGGGAAGGAATTTTTTCACCCCCTGAGGCTGGCCCTCACGGGACAGGAAAGCGGGCCCGCCCTGCCCTTGCTGATGTCTGCCCTGGGACGGGACGAGACGCTGCGGCGGCTGTGCCCGGGCGGCTTTTAAGCGGAAAGGAGAGTGGCCGGAATGAGCGGAGTGTACTCCCGCAACAAGCTGTTCGACAGTTCCTATTTCGCGGGGAAGGAGAACCTTCCCGAGCTGGAAATCGACGTCCACACGGACGAATCCATCCTTTCCTCCGTCGAGGAGAACTACGAAACCTCCATCGAAGAGGACTGGCCGAATTTCATCAAAAATCTTTATGAATGACTGATTGACGAAAGAGGCGAGGGGCTTTGACTCAGCAGGAGCGGATATACCTTTCCCCCCCCCACATGAGCGGGGACGAGATCAAAATGGTCGAGGAGGCCTTCGCGACGAACTGGATAGCGCCTCTGGGGCCTCACGTCGAGGCGTTCGAGCGCGAGACGGCCCGGTTTGCCGGCGTCGAGGCCGCGCTGGCTCTGGCCTCCGGGACGGCCGCCCTGCACCTGTCGGCCGAGCTTCTGAACATCGGGCGGGGGGATTTGATCCTCTGCTCCTCCCTGACCTTCGCCGCGACCATCGCGCCGTTCTACCACAAGGGCGCGGAGTGCGCCTTTGTGGACGCGGAGCCGGAGTCCTGGAACATGAGCCCGAAAGCCCTCGAAGCGGCTTTTGCGGACTGCGCGCGCGCGGGAAGGCTTCCCAGGGCCGTGATCATCGTCAACCTCTACGGGCAGAGCTGCGACATGGACCCGATTCTCGAACTGTGCGCCCGGCACGGCGTTCCCGTCGTGGAGGACGCGGCGGAGTCTCTGGGCTCTCTTTACAAGGGGAAGCGGACGGGCGGATTCGGGCGTTTTTCGGTCTTTTCCTACAACGGCAACAAAATCGTCACGACCTCCGGCGGCGGAATGCTCCTTTCCGACGACGCCGAGGCCATTGCCCGCGCCCGTTTCCTCTCGACCCAGGCCCGTGACCCCGCGCCGTGGTACCAGCACTCCACGCTGGGCTGGAACTACCGCCTGAGCAATGTTCTGGCGGGTATCGGGCGCGCTCAGATGCTCCACCTCGAAGAGCGCGTCGCCGCGCGCCGCCGTATCTTCGACCGCTACGCCGCGGAGCTTGGCGGCATCGAGGGCCTCACGTTCATGCCGGAGCCCGGGTGGAGCCTTTCTAATCGCTGGCTGACGACCCTGACGTTTCAAAATCCACTCTCGGAAAAGCCGCTCGCGAAAAAGCCGCTCGCGGTCTCGCCCGCGGAGGTGCTCGACCATCTGGCGGGCCTCAACATCGAGGCGCGTCCCGTCTGGAAACCCATGCACCTGCAACCCGTGTTTGAAAAGGCGCGTTATTATCCCCACGAAGAGGGGCGGGACGTCAGCGCGGATCTGTTCAACCGGGGACTGTGCCTGCCTTCGGGCTCCGGAATGACGGACGCGCAGCAGACGCGGGTGATCGGCGCGGTCAAAGAGGCCCTGGCCAAAGAGGCCTTGGCCAAAGAGGCCCTGATGAAGGCCCGAGCCCCGAAGTCCCTATAATATATAATATTAGGACGGGAAGCGCATGAAACGGCTGTTGGACATTGTCGGGGCGGGGGCGGGCTTGATTCTGCTTTCTCCCGTACTGTTGATTTTGGCGGTGCTGATACGGCGGCGCATGGGGTCTCCGGTGATCTTCGCGCAGAGGCGCGCCGGTCTGCGGGGCGAGCCGTTCGTTCTGTACAAGTTCCGCTCGATGACCGACGCGCGCGGCGAAACGGGGGCCCTGCTTTCCGACGAAGCGCGGCTGACGGCTTTCGGGACGTTTCTGCGCCGTTACAGCTTGGACGAACTGCCGCAGCTCTGGAACGTGCTCCGGGGCGACATGAGCCTCGTGGGCCCGAGGCCGCTTCTGCTCGATTACGTGCCGCTTTACGACGAAACGCAGCGCCGGCGGCTCGACGTCAGGCCCGGCATCACCGGCTGGGCGCAGGTGAACGGGCGCAACGCGATCGGCTGGGAGGAAAAATTCGCGCTGGATGTCTGGTACGTGGATCGCCGCTCTCTTCCGCTCGACCTGAAAATCCTGCTGCTGACGGTTTGGAAGATCCTGAAACGCGAGGGAATCTCCGCCCCCGGAGAGGCCACCATGCCCGCGTTCCGGGGACGCCCGCCCAGCGGGCGGGCGTGACGGAATATCCCCCTCAGCGATTATGGCGCGGCGCTTGGGTTTTTTCGGGTACGCTGAAGCGTTTCACCTGCTCCTGCATCGTCTCCGCTATGTTCAGCAGATCGACGCTCGACATGGCGACTTGATTCATGTCGGCGGATTGCTCCCTTGCGGCTGTCGCTATGTACATGGCCGCTTCCGATGTTTTTACGCTTATATCTCCCAATTCGCCCGCAGAGTGCTGGATGCTCCTGCTCGACTCGGATAATGTGCTGGCAACCGCCGATATCCGCTGAATTTCTTCGTTCAGACTGGTTATGTCGGCTATGATTTTTTCGAACATTTCGCCGTTGCCCGTGACTGCCCTGACGCCCTTCTCCGACTCCGTCACGCCCGCGTCCATCAGCTTTACGGCGTTTTCGGTGTCGTTCTGAATTTCCTTTATCTCGTCGGATATTTTTTTGGTCGCCTGACGCGACTGTTCGGCCAGTTTTCTCACCTCTTCGGCGACTACGGCGAACCCGCGTCCGGCTTCTCCCGCCCGCGCCGCCTCTATGGCGGCGTTCAGCGCCAGCAGGTTCGTCTGGTCGGATATGGCGTTTATGAGCGTCACGATCTCGCTTATCTTTTTCGATTTTTCGCCGAGGTTTCGGATGGCTTCCGCGGTCTGTCTCGTGGTCTTCGAGATGACGCCGATCTGACGGATGGTTTCTTCGAGGGATTTGCTGCCGTTTCCAGCCAGCTCGGACGTTCGCAGCGACTGTTCGGATATGGCCAAGTTGATTGACGCGACGTTCTCCAGCCCCGCCGCCATATCTCTTATGGCGCCGGTTATATCGCTCACCGCGTGCGTCTGGTTTTTTGCGTCCCGCGTGATGCCGTCCACCGAGGCGGAGATCTCCTCTGTCACCTTGGCGGACTGGCCCGCGTTGACGGAAAGCTGTTCGCTCGAGTGCAGAAGTTCCTCCGCCGACGCGTTCATCCCCCGAAGCAGGGACGACAGGCTCGCTATCATGTGTTTCATGGAGTCGTGCAAAACGCCTATCTCGTCTCTCCCGTTCACGCTGCCGTCAATCGTCAGGTCGAAATTTCCGCGCGCCATTTCCTCCGACGCGCGGCTCAAACTCACTATGGGGCGCACGAATTTTTTAGTGTAGAGAAACGTCAGAATCAGCGCAATGACGATTATGCCCGAGAACACGGCGGCAGACTGAAAGATGAGCCGCTTCATGGCCTCCTGCGATCGGCTTCGCGCCACGTTCATGCCCGCTTCGATCTCGGCGTTCCAGTCCTCGCTCCAAAATCCGGTTCCTATGACCCATTTCCAGGGTTTATATTCGATGGAGTAACCGATTTTGGGCTTGCCCTCCTTCTCGCCGGGCTTTTCGTAGTAAAATTCGGTAAAGTCCCCGCCTCTCACGCCGGCCTCTATGATGGCGCGTATATGTTCCCTGTTCGTGGCGTCGCGTGCCCCTATGCGGTTTTTGCCCTCTATTTGGGGCGTTATGGGGTGCAGGATGTTGTTGCCGTCGGCGTCGTCAATCCAGAAGTAGTTCCCCCCCGACAGCGCCTTGTTTCCCTTGTCGTAGCGGATGAACCTGACCTGTTCGCGGGCCGCGACCTGTGCCTCTTCTAAAGTCATCTTCCCTTCACGCGCCTGAGCGTCGAAGTATTCGAAGAGGGAGGCCACCGCCACGGTGATGTTCTTCATGTTGTTTTTCTGGGAGTCGAAGAGCGATTCGCGCGTGAACCGCAGGTTTTCTTCGTAGCTCTCCCTCATTGCGTAAATCTGAAACGCGACGGCTATCAACGTCACCGCGCATATGATTCCGACTATGGACAATGTCAGTTTATACCGCAAACTCATCTCGATTTCCTCCGATTCGGACATTATGATTCTCAAATTTCGTTACGAGTGTTCCAATACTTCGAATAGCCTCGGAAACACAGGGTTTGGAAGGGGCGCGGACGGACGCGGCAAGAACCATGTCCAATTTGTTTTTTGAATGACGCCCGTTTATTGCCTCAGTTACGCTCATCAAGATTCCCCCTTGCCGATTCCGTGACCCCATTTTACAACGAATATTCTCGATATGGGCCTTCTTCCGTTCGGTTCGGCCGCCGCGTAAAGGCTGGAATCGCCGCGGCGAGTGTTGTAAAATAGAAAGAGAAACAGAAAAGAGAAGATTGAGAAGGAGGGGATCGATATGCCCGTCGAGCAGGTAGAAAAAGAGCTTTTCACATCCGAAAGCCGAAGGGTAGACGCCGAATTCAGGCGACTCGATTCCGAGATATCCGGGGTAAAAAAGTCTCAGGAAAAATTCGAGACGAAGACCGAAAAAGCGATCAACGACTTGCGCATAGACGTGGGCGCGCTGCGGGCGGAAATGAATGCCCGCTTCGATAAATTTGGAAACAGCGTCGACGCCCGCTTCGAAAAATTTGAAAACAGCGTCGACGCCCGTTTCAATAAATTTGAAGAGAGCGTTGCTGCCCGCTTCGAGAGTGTTGAGGCCCGCTTCGATAAATTTGAAGAAAGCGTTGATGGCCGCTTCGATAGAGTCGATGCCCGCTTCGGAAAACTGGATGAGAAGATGGACAGAAACTTCAAATTTACGGTCACGATTTATTTAACCACGATGGGGATCGTTTTGGCGGCGTTTTACGCGTTCGCCAGCTACATGGTCAAGTGATATTCTCCCGGATTCGGCACCCGGCGCGCGGGGAAACGCACACCGGGCGCTTGACCTCGAAAGAGGACATTTTCTCGGACGATTGACGTCCCGGCGGCGCCGAGGCGGAACCGCCGGGAGCGGTTCCTATTTTCCGGCGCTTGGCGGATCTTGCAGTTCTTCCCCGATGCCCGCGATCTTTCGGGCACATTCGGCGTATTTTTCAAAGGGCGTGGAGGCCCGCACGACCAGCCTGGCGCCGTCGGGGGACCCGCCGCCGTGCATGCAGCCCGGCACGCCCGCCCCTATCGTCAGCCACTCCGAGAGGCGGGCCGCCCTCATTCGGGATTCGGCGGAACAGCCGCCGGCCTTCAAATACTTCCGAATCAGAGCGCCGTACTTTTCGTCGGTGAAGTCTTTGTAGGAAGGCATGCAGCCGGTCTCCACGATGCCGCCTCCTATTTCCTGACACAGACGTTTCGTTTCGTAAGGCAGCGTGGCGACGTGAATTTTGTTCGTGTGCGCCATCAGGCTGTCGGCTATCCAGACGCCGGAGGGGTCGCGTTTTCCCAGGGCAATGGCGCCCACTCCGACGCCGTATGTGGTCTCGTTGTTGACGGCCATTTGAATCAGCTTATCCATGAATATTTTGTGGGACAGCCCGTTGGCGCGCGCCATGTTGACGGCGGCCCCTACTATCACGTCCCCCTGTCCGCAAACGCAGGCCCCGATGCAGGCCCTGTAGTTGGCCGTGAAGCTCTGGAGAACCTTTCCGGTGTGTTTGAACTCTCCGCACATGAAGACCCTCTCGCTGGGGACGAAGACGTCCTCGAAAAAGAGATACGCCTGGGTATGACCCGTCTCCGGGATGTCGAAGCCCTCCTGATATTCCCGGTCGTCGCTGGGCCTGCGCGTTTCCACGATGGTCAGCCCCTCGATGTCCCTCGGAATGGCGAAGGCCACCGCGTAGTCTTTATCTCCTTCCTTGTAAGCGTTGCCGGGCATGATGAAAATTTCGTCGGAGGCGGCGACGCTGCAGATCATATTTTTTGCCCCGCGGACGACGATTCCGTCCTTCCTCTTCTCGACGACCCGCACGTGAACGTCCGGGTCGGCCTGCTGAGAGGGCTTCAGGCTCCGGTTGCCTTTGGCGTCCGTCAGGGCGCCCGCCGTCAGCAGTCCCCGCTCCTGCGCGAAGAGTATCCATTTTTTCAGGCGTTCATGGTAATCGGTGCCGTTTTCGCGGTCGATATCGCCGGTCACGGCCCAAAATACGTTCAAAGCGTTCCACCCCACGCACATTCCGCCCACGCAGGCTCCGTTGGTCTGGTAATTGAGGCGTTTCAGCCTGGCGTTGCAGATCATGTCCTCCGGGCTTTGCATCAAGCTGGTGAAACGCATGATTTCCTGCCCCGTCAGGCTCGATTTTGTCACGTAGACGTCCTTGTATTCGGGCTGCCGGGCGAGGTCCAGGCTCCTCGCGTGGCTTTCCACGGTGCGCTTCGTGGCAGGGTGCGCCGTGACGTCGGCGATGACCTCGCCGTTCTTATGGATGTTGGCCCGCATTTTCCTCAAAGACGCAAAATAATCCTCCCGAGTTCGTATCATCGTTTTGCCCCCCTCTTAAAAATAGAATACCCTGAACAGAACCCCCCACGGCCCGAGTCTATCATAATAATGTGAGACAATAGAGTACAAGTTTGTCATAAGGGGCGCAAGTTGCGCAACCGGAAATATGACTCCGTAAAAAGAAAGGGGAAAGGCCGATGGAGCGGGAGATTCAGTTCAGGTCAGGAAGTGGTTTCAAATCTGAAAGCGGTTTCGAATCTGGAAGTGATTTCGAATCTGAAAGCGGCTTCAAATCTGAAAGCGGGTTCAGAATAGAAAGCGATTCGATGGGGGAAATCGAGGTTCCGGCCGACCGGCGTTACGGCGCCCAGACGCAGCGCAGTCTCGAAAATTTCCGCATCGGAACCGAGAAAATGCCGCCTGAGGTCGTCCATGCCCTGTGCGGGATCAAAAAGGCGGCGGCCGAGGTCAACCGGGACCTCGGTCTGCTGGAGGAGCCCGTCGCGGCGTCGATCGTCCGGGCGGCGGACGAGGCCCTCGCGGGAGACTTCGCGGACGATTTCGTCCTCTCCGTCTGGCAGACGGGCAGCGGCACCCAGACCAACATGAACGTGAACGAGGTTCTGGCGCACCGCGCGACGGAAATACTGAACGGCGCAAGCAAGGAAGCCGTTTCGCGCGTTCACCCCAACGACCACGTGAACAAATCGCAGAGCTCGAACGACGTGTTCCCCTCCGCCATGCACGTCGCGGCGAAGAAGGCCGCGACGGCACTGCTGCCGGCTGTCCGCGGGCTGAAAGAGACGCTTTCCGGCAAGGCGCTGGCCTTCATGGATCTCGTCAAGACCGGGCGCACCCACTTGCAGGACGCCACGCCCATCACTCTGGGGCAGGAGATAAGCGGCTGGGCGGGGATGCTGGAGCGCGGCATACAGATGATAGAGATCGCCCTTCCGCTGCTCTCGGACCTCGCCATAGGCGGGACGGCGGTCGGGACGGGGCTCAACGCCCCCAAAAACTTCGACGCCCTGCTCTGCGAGGTGTTGAGCCGGGAGACGGGCATGGCATTCACGCCCGCCCCCAACAAATTCCAGGCCATGACGAGCAAGAGCGAGCTGGCGTTCGTTCACGGCGCGCTCAAGGCCCTGGCGATGGACTTGCTCAAGATCGTGAACGACGTGCGCTGGATGGCCTCGGGGCCGCGCTGCGGGCTGGGGGAAATCAGACTGCCCGAGAACGAGCCGGGCAGCTCCATCATGCCGGGGAAGGTCAACCCCACGCAGTGCGAGGCCCTCTCGATGGCCGCGGCCCAGGTCCTCGGCAACGACGTCACGATCGCCTTCGCCGCCGGGCAGGGCAATTTCGAGCTGAACGTCTACATGCCGGTGCTGATCTATAACTTCCTGCAGTCCTGCCGTCTCCTGACCGACGCCGTCCGCTCGTTCGACGAACACTGCGCGCGGGGAATCGAGGCGAACGCCGAAGTCCTGGAACGCAACGCCTCGCGCTCCCTGATGAACGTGACGGCGCTCACCCCGGTGATCGGCTACGACAAGGCCGCGCGGATCGCGAAAAAAGCCTACGCCGAAGGACTCACCCTGAAAGAAGCCGCCCTGGCCCTGAACCTGCTCTCCGAGGAAGAGTTCGACAAACGCATGAACCTGCAGGGGTCGCGGACCCCTGCACCCCGGTATGGGTCTGAGGGGGCGATGTAAAGCGCCCTCCCGTTGGTCGGGATGGAGCTTGGTCGGGATGGAGCGCAGGAGGAAACAGAGGCAGGAAACAGAGGCAACGAACGCCCCCAATATCTCCAACGCTCATTCCCGCCCATCGGGCGGCATGATCTCTTGCTTACACCAAACCCATACCGGGTCCAGGGGCTGCGCCCCTGGGAGGAGGGGGGAGAGGGGTTGTGATTTTTGGGTCAGAAGCGAGGCGGCGAACACTTTGGGATGTTCGGTGGGGCGCACGGTGTCGGGGTCGTAGAAGAGTTCTTCGAACAGTTTTTCGCCCGGCCGGGCGCCCGTGTAGACGATGGGGATGTCCTTTCCGGGCTCGTAGCCGTGCAGACGGATGAGCATTTCGGCCATTTCGGAGATCAGGACCGGCTCTCCCATGTCCAGAACGAACAGCTCTCCGCCCCGCCCGATGGCCCCGGCCTGAATCACCAGGCTGACGGCCTCCGGGATCAGCATGAAGTAGCGTTTCATCGCGGGGTCCGTCACGGTGACGGGGCCGCCGTTCGCGATCTGATCCTCGAACTTGGGAATGACGCTGCCCCGGCTCCCCAGAACGTTGCCGAAGCGTACCGCCATATAGGCCGTGCCGGGAAAACACTCCTGAGTCTCGCCCAAAACCAGCTCCGCCACGCGCTTGCTGGCCCCCATGACGCTGGTGGGGTTGACGGCCTTGTCGGTGGAGATCATCACCATCCGCTCGGCGCCGAACTCTCCGGCGAGCCGCGCGGTCGTCAGGGTTCCCCGCGCGTTGACGCGAAGGGCCTCGCGGGGGTTGTCTTCCATTAAAGGAACGTGTTTGTGCGCGGCGGCGTGAAAGACCACCTGCGGGTTCCACCGTTCGAAAACGTCCCGCATGGCCTCCTCGTCCGCCACGTCGGCGATGAAGGGCCGGACGGGAGCCCCCGGAGAGAGCCGGTGAAGGGACTCCAGCAGCAGGTAAATGGACTGCTCCCCGTGCCCCAGCAGAATGACCTCGCCGGGGTCGTTCAGGAGGACCTGACGGACGATCTCGCTTCCGATGGAACCCCCCGCGCCCGTGATCAGAACGCGGCGCCCCCGCAGATAAGCCGCGACCCGCTGAAGGTCGATCTGCACGGGTTCGCGCCCCAGCAGGTCTTCGAGGCGAATCTGCCGCAGGCGGCTGACGGAGATGTTCCCGCCCGCCAGCTCGTGAAGGCTGGGCAGGACGCGCACGCTGACACCCAGCGGGGCCAGCAGATCGTAGAGCTCTCGTATTTTTTTCCCGTTCGCCGAGGGAATGGCGACCAGAACGACCTCGATGTCGTATTCGCGCACCAGAGCGGGCAGGGCCTTGCACCCGCCTAGCACGGCGAGCCCCGCGACGAACTTGCCCGCCTTGAAGGGGTCGTCGTCGACGAACCCGCGGGGAAGGAGCTCCCCCCGATTCCTGAGAAGGTCCCGGGCCAGAAGAGCTCCCGCCTCGCCCGCCCCCACGATCAGGGCGTTCGAGAGCTTCCGCGCGGAGGGCAGCGAGGCGTACACGAGCCTCCACGAGACCCGCAGGCTGCCGCAGACGAGTATCCCGGCGAAGAGCATGATCACCAGCGACGTTCGGGGCAGAAGGGCGAAGCGCCAGCCGAAGTTCAGCACGACAAAGGAGACCGACGCCAGAAGATAAAGGCGCGCGAAGCGGATGTATTCCTCCAGCCCGGCGTGGGTCCACAGCACCCGGTACTGGCCGCCGGCGAAGAACAGAAACACCGTCATCGAGGAAAAGACGGCCGCCGCGCGCGCCAGGTCCACGAGGTTGACGCGCGGAATGAAGAGCGTCAGGCGGATGGCGTACCCCAAATAAGCGGCGAACGCAAGAAGAACAAAATCAAGCAGGGCCACGCAGAATCCGTGCCCTGCCAATTTTTTCCAAAGGCGAAACAGTCCGCCCAGCATGTTCATGAGAGGCGCCGCGCTCGGAATCCGCCGGGCATTCGGGGGGAGCGTTAAAGGATGAGCTTCCTGCCGCCGCCCTGCTGGCCGCCCAGCCGGTCCAGCTGGCTCAGAACCGCCGCGGGGGCCACGTCGATTTTCGGCTTCTGCTGCTTTGTCATGGCGTCGGACACGCGCTTCTCGTAGTCCTCCATCGCCTGCCTGATGGCGGCGGCGTCCCCCTCGAGCCACAGCAGAATACCCTTCGCGGCGGCCTCCAGCGCCTCCGCCGAAGGAAGCGCCTCGATCAGTCCGATGTCCTTCAAAATCCGGTGCTCTTCCCGGACGGAGTCCAGAACGTCCCTGTCGGAGATCATGCCCTTCTTGTAGAGGATGCGGAACATGATGTTGAAACGGTTTTTTTGATTTTCGGCCTCCAGAGTGATTCCGTCCACGCGGGCCAGAAGCATGGAAAGCAGTTCGTCAAGCCCTATCTGCATAGGCATCGATGATTCCCCTTTCTGACATGACTGATTTATTTATTGTAGCATACGGAGCGCGGCGCCGCCACCGGGGCTGCATTTACTTTTGCATTTGAGCAAAATTTTTCGTTGCAAAACCGCCGCAAACGTACATAATATGTACACGGAGGGGTTGCCTGTGGCTGAGCCGAAATACAAATTCACTTATGATACGCTTTTCAAGCTGTTGTTCGTAAAATACCCGGATTTGCTCAAACAGCTTGTGGCGGCGGTTCTCGGAATAGCGGCCGACAGCGTGACGGAGTTTACAATCACGAACCCCGAAATACCGCCGGACGTGCTGGGCAACAAATTCTGCCGCCTCGACATCAATATGACCGTCGAAACTGCCGGATGTAGGATTTACTTTTGCTTTTGAGCTTTAACGCGGCGACTCCGTCTGAAGACGCCGGTTTTGCGTACGCCCGTGCCCATATGTTATAATAACGCGCGTAAATTCACAAAAGTGGAGAAGATCATGATTTTTACTGATGTTTTTGCGGATATAAAATGTTATAATTCAGCAAGCAAGCAAGCAAGCAAGCAAGCAAGCAAGCAAGCAAGCAAGCAAGCAAGCAATAGCTATTTTATAACTATCCCCTTTCACTGTTTCTTTTTTTCTTTTCCCGCAGCGCCTTGCCGGTGGAATAGGTAAGGCTATGCTCACACATTCACAGGTCATCGTCCATCAAAATGCGAAACTCTGTGTGCTGGAAGGCGCTTTGCTTCCTTTCGAGGTCAGGCGCGTGTACTGCATATGCGGCGTTGCGGTCGGGGCAACCCGCGGATTTCACGCCCATAAAACGCTCGAGCAGCTTTTGACGGCTCCGGCGGGCCGCATTGACGTGGAAACGGACGACGGACGCGGGAACAAAGAACTTTACGTTCTGGATTCTCCCGAAAAAGTTTTGTACGTGGGGCCGTCTTCGTGGCACACGATGACGTGGCGGTCCGAAGCGGTCTTGATGGTGATGGCTTCTCAGGAATACGACCCCGGCGACTACATACGCGGCTATGAAGAATTTTTGGCGTTCGCGGCCAAAGAAAGGTCTGTATAGCCTATGAATATTCCTTTCAACACGCTTAAACCTTTATACGAAGCCCACGGAGCGGAGTATCGGGAAGCGGCTGTCCGGGTTCTGGACTCGGGATGGTATGTACTGGGGAAAGAAACGGGCGCTTTTGAAGAAGAGTTTGCCGCGTTCGCGGGTTCTTCGTACTGCGTCGGCTTGAACTCCGGCCTCGACGCGCTCAGCCTCGCGCTGAGGGCGCTCGGGACAGGTCCGGGCGACGAAGTGATCGTGCCGGCCAACACCTACATCGCCACGGCGCTGGCCGTTACGGCCAACGGGGCTGTGCCCGTATTCGTGGACTCCGACGAATACCATTGCATCGATGCCGGCCGGATTGAAGAGGCGGTGACGTCCAAAACCCGCTGTATTTTGCCGGTTCACCTTTACGGCCAGGCGTGCGACATGGGAGCCGTCATGCGTGCGGCCGAAAAGCACGGCCTGTTTGTCGCGGAGGACTGCGCCCAAAGCCACGGCGCGGCGTGGGAGGGGAAACTTTCCGGGACCTTCGGCAATATAGGGTGTTTCAGTTTTTTCCCCACGAAGAATATCGGCGCTTTCGGAGACGCCGGGGCGGTGGTCACAGACGACGCGGCCCTCGCCGATAAAGTCAGGATGCTCCGCAACTACGGCAGCCGGAAGAAATATTATAACGAAATTCCCGGTGTCAACTCCCGGCTCGACGAAATTCAGGCGGCGCTTCTGCGCGTCCGTCTGAAACACGCGGACGAAATATTGGAAACGCGGAAAAGAATTGCCGAAACATATCTTCGGCTGCTGCGAAACGAAAGGATAGCGCTGCCCCGCGTCAGGGCCGGCGCGTCCCACACGTGGCATTTGTTTGCGATCGAGTGCGGCAGGCGTGACGAATTGCAGCTGTTTTTAAGGGAAAACGGTATAGAGACGCAGATTCATTACCCTGTGCCGCCCTACTTGAGCGATGTCTATTCTCACATGAACCTGACGCGAACGTCGTTCCCCACGGCTTCCCTGCAAGCGGATCGTGTTCTGAGCCTGCCTCTGTATCACGGAATGAGCGAAGAAGATATAAATCACGTCGCGGAAACCGTCAATCGGTTCAGGTGAAAGCGAATGTATTCAAAAACTCAATTCATGACTTGTTAAAATAGGGTGATGCAAAATTTTCATTCATCGTCTGTCGGATGTTCAATCTTCAAATATCGGAGAAAATACAACGATATGGCAGTTCTCCGTCGTGCTGAAAGAGGCTGTTATCGGAGCGAATTGTAATATCTGCTCTCACGTTTTTATAGAAAATAACGTCATCATTGGAAATAACGTTACCATAAAGAACGGTGTGCAAATTTGGGACGGAATCACGATAGAAGACGATGTTTTCATTGGACCGAATGCCACCTTCACCAATGACAAGTATCCTCGATCCAAGTGTTATCCTGAACAATTTTTGCAGACTTTAATCAAAAAAGGAGCGTCCATAGGAGCCAATGCCACTATCTTACCGGGAATTGTTGTAGGGGAATCGGCTTTCGTTGCGGCAGGGGCTGTAGTGGTTCAAGACGTACCTCAGCGCGCAATCGTCGCGGGGAATCCGGCAAAAAACATTGGTATTGCTTGGCTTAATTAAAAATTAAAAATTAGAGCGGGTGGGAAAATATGCTGCTGCGTTCCTTAATTATCCCCATCTACAAAAACGAGGCGAATATCCCTTTCCTGTTGGAAGCCTTGCGCGAGCTGACGCGAGACATAGAATCCATGGAGGTCGTCTTTGTCGTGGACGGTTCCCCGGATGATTCGTGGGCTTTATTGAGGGCTCTTCTGCCGGAAGAGCCCTATCCCTCGCGCCTGGTGCTGCTGTCAAGAAATTTCGGTTCCAGCTCGGCCATACGAACGGGAATCGAGTTCGCGCGGGGTGAACACATCGCTGTCATGGCCGCCGATTTGCAGGAACCGCCTCAACTCGTCAAAACCTTCTTTGAAACCCTGGAATCGGACGAAGCCGACATTGTGGCGGGTCAGCGCGTCGGACGCAAAGATCCCCTCATGAGCAAGATGTTTTCCAATTTATACTGGACGCTGTACCGATATTTCATCAATCAGGAGATTCCTCCGGGAGGCGTGGATGTTTTCGCCTGCAACAAAAAAGTGGCGGACGTTTTGGCCGGCATAAAAGAACACCACAGCTATATTGCAATTTTGCTCTTCTGGGTGGGGTTCCGCCGTAAATTTGTTCCTTACGAGCGCCAAGAAAGGCGGCAGGGAAAGAGCGCGTGGACCTTTCGGAAAAAAACGCATCTCTTTCTCGACACGGTTTTTTCGTTTTCGGATTTTCCGATTTTGCTTTTGACCTCCGTCGGGAGTCTCGGCATTCTCCTCTCCGCCGTCTGGGGAGCGGCAATTTTCATTATGCGCCTTCTGAACAAAGTCCCCGTGCAAGGGTATACGACACTTCTGCTCGTGATGCTGCTCGGATTTTCCTCGCTGCTCTTTACGCAGGGGATTATCGGCTGCTATTTGTGGCGGTGCTTTGAAAACACCAAAGCGAGACCGCTGGCGATCGTCGCGGGCGCGGAGGATTGGAACGGCGGGGAGAAAACGGGCGAAGGCGAATGAAGACACAACGGCTGGGATGGATTGATTTCCTCAAAGGGTTGGCCATATCGGCCGTTTTTATCGATCATTCTTCATCAGAATTTGCGTCTATTGTGCCGCGCGGGCTGACTGGCTCAGAGCGAACAATTTATTTTGGGGAATTTTTGTGTGTTTTTTCGCGTTGATTTTCCCGGTGCTTTGCCTCGAGGCTTTGAAGAGAAGCAAAGAAAGATTTTTTGCCCTTGCGGCAGGAGAAGAACGGCATGTCTGAACCGAGAATGGGTTTGCAGGATAATTTCGCCGAAAAAAGAAACTTTTTCCTGTTCTCTTTCTTTTTCGCGGCGTATATTTTCCTTTTCTGCTGGATAGGAAGATACGCCTTTCCCTCCGCGGATGATTTCTACAATACCAACAATCTCATAGTCAACGGCTTCTGGGCGTCTCAGCGGCAGATATATCTGTCGTGGTCGGGCCGTCTGGGCAGTACGTTTCTCATGTACGTATCGTATTTTTTGGGAATGGAAAATGTCTACCCTTTTCTGGCTTCCTTTACTTCTATGTTAAACCTGATCGTGATTTTCTTTTTGCTTCGCGCCGTTCTGAAAAACGAATCGAAATGGAAACTTTTGTCTTTGTCCCTATTGTTTCAGGCGGTCTGGCTGGGGTCGGTTCCGGCCCTCAACGAGATATTTTACTGGCTCAACGGGTCATTCTACACTTGGACCGCGACTTTGGCCGTGTTGTGTCTGGCAATGTCGATTCAGGCTTTGCGTGAACGCAAGGGAAAAGTGTTTTTCGCCGCGCTGCTGGGGTTGACCTTTTTCAACGGAATGATGGTTGAGACGATGACCGTGACGCAGGCGGGGGCGGCGTTCATTTTCACTGTTTATTTTTTGTGGCGCAAACAATATCGATCGGCCAAACTCACGGCGTTCATACTGGCGGCGGCCCTGTGCGGACTGCTGGTGACAATCACCGCTCCCGGAAATTTCGGCCGCATGGCGGTTGGAGGAAAAATTTCTCTGCCGACCCGATTATTCCAGACCCTCGGTGTCGACGCAGTCTTCGGCGGCATCACCGCGCTCAAGTTCTTCACGAAGCCGATCGTCTACCTCGCGATCCTTTATTCGCCCGTTATCGCGGCGCATGTCAAACCGTTCGACCCGATACTCTCGAAACACCTGAGAGCTTGGCATATTTTTCTTTTAGCCGCCCTGCTCGCCCCTTTCCAGCAGACGATCGCCGGGTTCGCCACAGGCGCGGGGCTGCCCGCGCGGGCGGAGGGGCTGGCGATTTGGATCATGGGGACGGCGTGGCTCTTCCTGTGGGCCTTCGGATACAGAAACGAGGCGGTGTTTGAAAAAATACGTTCGCTCCGCGTCTATTCGCTGCGCGGGGCGCTCTTGGCGCTCTGTCTGCTGCTGAACTCCAATTTCATCGCACTGGTTCAGGATCTGCGCGCCGCGCCGCTCTACGCCGCGGAGCGGAGGCAGCGCGAAGCCCTGGTCATGCGGCAGAAAGCGGAGGGTAAAACCGACATCGTCGTTCCCGCTCTGACGGTCAAGCCCAAACTGCTCTTTTTCACGGACCTGCGCCCCTCCCCTCACGACTGGAAAAATTCGAGCTTAGCCGAATACTGGGGCGTCCGCTCGATCAGCGTCCTGCCGGAAGAACTGCTTCACGGCGAAAAGGCGCGGAGCGGCTTTCGGGAGGGGAAGCTCGCGGGCTTGGAGGCGCTGGCTTCGGCGGGCGATTCCGAGGTTCAGTTCATGCTGGGGGAGATTTACGACACGACCTTCGCGTCCGCGGAAGATGTCGTCAAGGACGACGCGGCGGCCGCGAAATGGTACCGCATGGCGGCGGAACAGGGGCACGCCCACGCGCAGCGCCGCCTGACCCGGCTTTACGCCTTGGGCAGGGGCGTGCCCAAGAGCTATCTCCGCGCCGCGGGATGGCTTTTGCGGTCGCAGTTTTGACGAAAAACTAAAACCTTTGGGCTCCGCCCAAACCCGTAGCAACTTATACCAAACCCCGTTATCCTATGACATTATCACTGTCCGGCGACACGCAAAGTGATGCGTATTGCGTATCGGGGGCGGCGGTGATAATATACGTTCCGGCCTTCTGCCAGGCCGCGCGTTTCAAGGATCGACGGCGCGCTTAGCATGGGGCGGCTGACGCTGATTCGGCTGATTTTAATTCAGCTTATTTTAATTCAGAGGTGATACACGTGATCCAGAAGGAAAAGAAGCAGGAAGTCATCGCGTCGTACCGGACGCACGAGTCGGACACCGGCTCGCCCGAGGTTCAGGTCGCCGTGCTGACCGAACGGGTGAGAGAGCTGACGGAGCATCTGAAGATACACACGAAGGACTTTCACTCCCGAAGAGGGCTCCTGAAAATGGTCGGCCGGCGCCGCAGACTTCTCCGCTACCTGAAAGAAAAGGATTTCAACCGCTACCGCGCCCTGATCGAGCGCCTCGGCCTGAGGCATTAATTTTGGCGCGGTCTCTGTCCGTTCCGCGAATGTGAATCTGGAGGTCTGACTTATGAAAAAAGAAATTCATCCCGTTTATCAGGAGTGCAAGGTGAACTGTTCGTGCGGAAACTCCTTTACGACGCGCTCCACTCAGAAGGAAATCCGCGTCGGGGTCTGTTCCCGGTGCCATCCGTTCTACTCCGGCAAAAGAGGCAGCCGGGTTCTGACCGAGGCCGGGCGTCTCGAAAAGTTTCAGAAGAAGTACGCCGGCATCAACTACGGCCAGAAAACCGAAGTTTAGGGGCCGCGGGGCCCCTTTTTTAATTTTTTCTCTCGGGACATGCCCTGCAGCGCGTACCTGCTGGAGTACACGCCGAACCCCGACGGACTGGTCGAGGCGGCGGCCCGGCTATGCTACAGCGACATTCCGGCGTCCGATTTGCTGGAGCGCGGGGCCGGCGGGCGCGCTTCCGCGCGCTTTCTGGAGAATCTCTGGCGCAGCGGGCACCGCTCGCCTTTCGAACACGCCTCTTTCACTTTCGGCGTGGACGGGTTGAGCCGCGTCGCCTCCCACCAGCTGGTCCGCCACCGCGTGGCGAGCTACAGCCAGCAGAGCCAGCGGTACGTAAAAATGGGCAGCCCGGACGCCGCGCCGCCCGATGTGGTGATTCCGCCCTCCGTCGCCGCGAACGCCCCCGCGCGGGAGCTGTTCGAGCGTCAGGCGGAGTCCGCCCGCGCCGCTTATCGGACGCTGGTCGATATGGGCGTCCCCGCGGAGGACGCGCGCTTCATCCTGCCCCACGGGTGGGAGACGCGCCTGGTTTTTACCATGAACGCCCGCGAACTCCACCACTTCTTCGGCCTCCGGCTCTGCCGCAGAGCCCAATGGGAGATTCGGGAGCTTGCCCGCCTGATGCTGACCGAGTGCCGCCGGGCGGCGCCCCTGCTTTTCGGCGCCGCCGGCCCGGCCTGCGTCGCGGGAAAGTGCGGATGCGAAGAGGCCCGCCCCTGCGGCCGCCCCTATAAAAATATGGAGGATCTTCTGACGAAATGACCTCCCTCGGCATCGCCCTGGGGCGCGATAATTGAAAAAAAGCGATGCGAAAAAGCGATACGGATGAGTGGATGATGATGAAATGATGAGCAGATATGGATACTGAAAACGTAAATCTTGAACGCAAGCTGGAAACCATCGAACGGGATTTCCTCAATATCGAAAAGAAGATGTCCGACCCGGCCGTCGCCGTGAACCCCAAAGAGCTTCAGTCTTTGGGCAAGAAACGCGCTCAGCTGGAGCCCGTGGTGGAGAAGTTCCGCTCGTACCGCGCCGCCCGCCGGAGCATCGCCGAGGCCGCGGAACTGCAAAGAAGCGGGGACTCCGATATGGAAGCCCTGGCGGATGAGGAAATCGAGCGCCTGACGCCCCTGATCGAGACCTTCGAGACGGAGCTCCGGCATCTGCTTCTGCCCAAGGACCCCAACGACGAAAAAAGCGTTATCGTCGAGGTTCGGGCCGGCACCGGAGGCGAGGAGGCGGCGCTTTTCGCGTCCGACCTCTACCGCATGTACAACCGCTTCTGCGAACGCCAGCGATGGCGCATCGAGGTACTCGACGCCAACGGGACGGGCATCGGAGGCTACAGGGAAATCATCTTCCGCGTCGACAGCGAGGGGGCCTACAGCAAGCTCAAGTTCGAGAGCGGCGTTCACCGCGTCCAGCGCGTGCCCGCCACGGAGGCGAGCGGGCGCATCCACACGTCCGCCGCCACGGTCGCGGTTCTGCCCGAGGTCGACGACGTCGAGGTGGACATTCGCCCGGAGGATCTGAAAATCGACACCTACCGGTCGAGCGGCGCGGGCGGTCAGCACGTCAACATGACGGACTCCGCCGTGCGCATCACGCACCTCCCCTCGGGCATCGTCGTGACCTGTCAGGACGAGCGATCCCAGATCAAAAACAGGGCCCGGGCCATGACTTACCTGAAAACGAAGCTCTACGACGCCGAACTTCGGAAGCAGACCTCGGAGCAGGCCTCCGAACGGCGCGGGCAAATCGGCTCCGGAGACCGCTCCGAGCGCATCCGCACCTACAACTACCCGCAGAACCGCATCACGGACCACCGTATCAACGCGACGCTCTACAAGCTGGATGCCTACCTGGACGGGGACATCTACGAGATGATCGACGCCATGACCCTCGCGGAGCAGACGGAGCGCCTCCTCAGTCTCGAAACGTGAGACTCGGCGGTGCGAATCGGCATGGATGATTGGCGTTATGGATGATTGGCGTTTGCCGCGGGGGGGTCTCGAGGGGGCCAGTGAAGGAGCGCAGCGGCTGAACGAGCTCCGCCCCCCCGAGCTTGAACGTTTACAAAAGAAGATCTCGGCGGCGCAGATGCGCAAGGCCCTTGCGGAAAATCTGAGGGCCGCGGGGATAGAGAACGGCGATCAGGAGGCGGACGTGGTGTTGACCCGCCTCCTGAACTGTACGCGCGCGTCGGTTCTGGCGCACCCCGAAAGGCCGCTCTCGGACGAACAGCGATCCGCCGCCGAAGAGATCCTGCGCAGGCGCGCTATGGGCGAGCCGCTGCAATATATCCTCGGCGAGGCCCACTTCTGGGGAAGGCCCTTCGAGATCGGCCCGGGCGTCCTGATCCCCCGCCCCGAGACGGAGCTTCTGGCGGAACTGGCCCTCGAACGCCTGCCGCCCGGCGCCCTGTTCATGGACTGGGGCACGGGCAGCGGCTGTATCGCGATCACCCTGCTTCTGGAGCGCCCGGACACGCGGGCCCTCATGGCCGAAAAAAATCCCCTCTCCCTCTTGACGGCGTGGAGAAACCTCGCCCGTTACCGCGTGGGCGCGCGCGCCCTTCTCTGGCACTCGCGCGGCCCGGAGGATATTCCGGCAGCGGAGCGGATGGACCTCGTCGTCAGCAATCCCCCCTATATCCCGACGAAGGAAATCGACGGACTGATGCGCGAGGTCCGGCACGAGCCGCGCCTGGCCCTCGACGGCGGAGAGGACGGCCTGGACTGCTTCCGCCTGCTCTTCCGCCGCGCCCCCCGCTGGCTGAAGAGCGGAGGGGCGCTGCTCCTCGAAATCGGAGGAGCCTCTCAGGCCGAGGCGCTGCGGAAAATGGCCCCCCGTACCCTCGTCCTCGCGGAAGAACTGGCGGACTACGCGCAAATCCCGCGCTGCGTGGTCTACACTCGGCTTTAGGGCCGCTGCGGCCGGGCCGCGCTTATCTGCTGCGTCTGCCGCGGCGTCCCGCCGGCACCGCCGCTCCGAGGAGCAGCAGGGCCGCGAAGCCCGCGCCCGCGTCGCAGCCTCCGCCCGAAGAGCCGCCCTGTTGCCGGGTGTCGGTGATGTTCGGCGGGTCGTCCTCGGAGATTTCCTCGAATCCGCCCTCTCTGGAGGGAGTATCGCCCGAAACGGTGACCGCGCACACCGCTTTGAAGCCGCCGTCGTCGGTCGTCACGGTTATCTCCGCTAGCCCTTCCGATCGGGCGGTGACTTCGCCGGTCCGGTGATGCACGGAGGCCACGGCCGCTCTGCCGCTTCGCCAGGAGACGCCTTTATTTGCGGCGTTCTCAGGCCGAACGGCCGCCGCGAGGGTACACTTTTCTCCGACGGACAGGGAAATCGCGTCTTTGTCCAGCGTCACGGCTTCGACCGCCGCTCCTTCGGAATACGCCTCGACCGCGACCGCGCAGGTCTCCGTCAGCGAATTCCCGCCCGAGGTCAGGCCGACGGTCGTTGCCGTTATCACGGCGGTTCCCGCGGAAACTCCCCGCACCTCGCCCGTCGTCCCGCCGACCTCGGCGATCCCGGGATCGCTCGACTGCCAGGTGACCTCCTGCCTGGCCTTCAGCGGCGCGACCGCCGCCGCGATCCGGCGGGTTTCGCCGATTCTCAGGGTCAGCGGCCTGGGAGAGAGGGTCACGCCGGTGACCGGAACGGTCGGAGGCTCCGTAACCTCTATCGCGATTTCCCGTTTGACATCGGGGAAGCCCCCGGCGTTCACCGTCAATTGGGCCGCGCCGGTTTCGATTCCCGTGAGAAACGCTGTCAGACCGGCCGTGCCGCTCAGGGAGGCGACGGACGTGTCGTCGATCGTCCAGGCCGCCTTCTGCTCCGCCTCGTCGGGAAGGATTTCCGCCAGCAGTACCGCGCTGTCTTCCTCCTCCTCGACGGCGATCTTTTCCTCTTCTTTATAGGAGGGCAGCGTGAAAACGGTGATGGATTCCGCCGGCCGGCGCGTCACCGTCACCGGGCAGCCCGCCGCCGCGCCGGTCGCGTTCGCCGCCGCCGTTATCGTCGCGCTGCCGGCCCGAAGGGCCTTGACCCTGCCGTTCATATCGACAAAGGCAACCGCCGGGTCGCTGCTGCTCCATGTGACGCTCGCCGGAGAGCCCGACGGACTCGCCGCCGCGGTCAGAAACGCTTCTTCCGCGACTTTCAGGGACAGCGAAGGCGAAGAGAGAGACACTCCGGCGTCACTCGTGTTCGAGACCTCTATCCCGAATGTTCTCTGGAATATCCAGTACCGTTTTTCGGGTTCCGAGCCGTTCCAGTAGCCCCAGACCGTGTTGAGAGCGTTTGAAGCCGACGGGTAAGCCGCGTTGTTTTTGATTCCTGTGACCACGCCTTTTTCATCTACGGTAATCAATTTCGGCAAATCTCCGGCGCTCGCCCAGCGCATATACGTCGCTATATCGCCCAGTACGCCATTGGGAGACTGAACGAAAAGGGACGCGCTCTTCATCGTTTCGATCAAGTTATTCACGGTATTTCCCGCGCCGACTGTCAGAGTATTCCAATCCATTTCACCGCCATCGATTTTCAACGTCGGATTGACGATGGTGTTTCCGTCATAGAGCATCTCCACCGCGCCGATTTCGCCGCCCGCCCCTTGCGCGCGCAAAACGCCGCGGGCGTCGATCGACGGGAGGCATGGATTGTCCTTCGGTATCCGCTCGAACGCGTAGGGGGTCACCTTCTCGTTCGTATAGCCGTTCAGAGAGCCGTTGCTGACCCCGATCGTCTTGAGCCCCGACATCGCGGTGTCGTACATGGCCCCAGTCACCGGGCCGTGGTTGTCCTTCGTGAAATCGACGGCTTCCGAAGAGCTTCCGGCGGCGGCCCACGTGTTTTTTCGCGTCTGATCCACGTCCAGCCAGCAGAAAAAGCTGTCGTGATTGTCGTTTTGAGTGCCTTCGGAGAACGCGGGGCTGACGATGTCCTGCTCCAGCCACCTGACCTCTCTGGGGCCGCGGTTTTCGAAGCTGCCTATCAGGTTGAAGCCCTTGCTGATCACCCTGCCCGGAACTTTTCCCTCTTCGAGGTTCAGTTCCGCCGGGTCGAAGGCTTGGACGCCGAGGTCGGAGCCCTCTCCGCGGAGAGGGTTTCCCGTGACGTTTCCGACGATGATATTGTTCGCCAGCGTCAAATCGCCGCCGTTTTTGTCCACGGCGACGGTTCCGCAGCGCGCGGACTTGTTGCCGACGACCGTGCAGTTCGTCATGCCGCCCCTGCCGCGGAATTCGATGACGCCGATCGCGCCGCTGCCGTCCCCCGTGCTTTCGTTGCCGGAAAAGGTGCAGTTGACGAAGGCCGTCCGCGCCCGCCTGCCGCTGTAGACGGCACCCGCTCTGTAGCCCTCGTTGCCGGTGAAGGTGCAGCCGATGAAGGTCATGTCCGCGCCCATGTTGGCGGCGGCCCCGCCCCCGTAACCCCCAAGGCTGGGGGCCTTGTTCCCGGAGAAGAGGCAGTTCGTGAACGTCACCCGCGGCATTCCGTCCCGGTCGTAGTTCCTGTCGGCCTCGACCGCCCCTCCGTTCCGCCCGTATTCGGGAAGGGAGTTCTCGATGAAGGCGGAATTGACGACGTTCACGATCGGCCACGGGTCGTCATCGTCGCCGCCGTCGCTGTTGATATTGTTGAATATCCGTATCGCGCCGCCCGAGCCGTACTGTTCCTGATACGGCTGCGCGGCATTGGAATTGACGCCTCCCCGGTTGTTTCGGAACGTGCATCCGCTGATCGTGAGCGTCGGCTTGCCGCCCTTCAATGCCAGAATCTCGATCGCGCCGCCGACGCTGTTTTGGCCGGCGTCGCCGCCCTCCAGAATCAATTCGTTCAGGCGCACGTTACCTTTTTCGATACGAAAAAGGCGCGATTCTGCCGAGTTCGGGTCTCTCTTTATTTTTGTGCCGCGTCCTCTGAGGTCGTTCGGATCGCCGCCGTTTACGCGCAAACCGTCGATTGTTATGTCGATGTCCGTGTTTATCAGGATATATCCGTCTTTGTCCGCCGGAGAGAGCGTAATTTCAGCGATGTTTACGCCAAAATTGATGACATGATTCTTATCGGGCTGCTTCTGCGCCTCCGTAACGGCATATCTCAGAGTATAGCTGCTTGCGGTGGAATCGCCGCCGTCTCCTCCTTTTCCGACGGTCCACACCTTTGTCTCCGGCATGGCGGCGGAGGCAGCCCTCGCACAAAATCCAAAGCTCACTAAAAACACGGAAAACACGGCACAGACAAGCGCGCCGCTTCTTTTCTTCCAAACACTCATCTCTCTGTCTCCTTCTCTTCAGTGCCTTGACACCGAACTCTCTTCTCTTATGCTCCCGTCGGCCTCGGTTGAAACTCGGTTAAAACTCGGTCAAAACGTCGAACGTCAAAACTTAAAAACTTCAAACAACTTCAAACGACTTCAAAACTTCCACTCCAGCGTCACATAAAAATACCTCCCTTCCGTCGGATGCCAGAGCATCCGCGCCGGGCCGTTCTCCGCGGCGCGGAGCTTCCAGTCGTCCGCCTGGTCAAAAATGTCGTCCACGCCTACAAAGAGACTCGCCGAAGGCGACAGCGCGTACTTGATCCCCGCGTTCCAGAGCGTCCGCGCGTCGAAAAAAATCTTCTCCGACGAGTCGCCGTAGTTGGCGCCGGAATACTGAACCTCCGCATAAGCGGAGCCCCTGGAGAAAGTCCGGGTCAGCCTCGCCGTTCCCGTCCATTCCGGCCTGTTGGGCAGTCTTTTGCCCTCGAAACGCACCGCCCCGGAGTCGTCCGGGGTGTCGTTGACGGCGCCGAGATACGTTCCGCTCACCGCCAGCTTCCACGATCCCCACTCCGCGCCGCCTTCGATTTCGACGCCGTTCACGTGGGATTCGGCGATGTTCCGGTAACGCGCGAAGCGGGGGCTCTCCATGTCGAACTCGATGAGGTTCCGGGACTCCCGGCCGAAACAGGTGACCTCCGCGTACAGGTCGGCCCGGCCGGCCCGGCCCGACCACCGAAGCCCCGCGTCCCACTGCTTTCCCTCCTCCCAGCTCAGGCCGTTCCCGGCCGGAAGGATATACGCGCCGTCCCCGTACCGCTCGTACATGTTGGGGGCCCTGGCGTACGTCCCGCCGGTCGCCTTGAGGCTCCAATGCTCGCCGAAGTCCTTGCGCAGGCCGATCTGCCACGTCGTTTTGTCCAGGCCGTCCTGTTTATGCCACCGGAGCGACGGCGTCAGGACGAGGGAGCCGGCCCTGTCCAGGGCGATCGAGTCCTGAAGCTGAAAATCGAACCCCTCGTACCGATAGCCGCTTATCCCGCCGAGATACTGGTACAGGCCGTCGCCGTCCACGTTCAGCGTTTCGCTGTAACCTTCGAGGAGGAGTTCCGTAAAGTGGCTCCGCCCCGCCGCGGCGTTCGCGTCGAGCGCCCAGGAAAACCGCTCGCCGCGGTATCGGCTTTTCGAGACGTAGGCGCCGCCGATTTGACTGGGGGCCTCGCCCCTCCTGCTGTCGTATTTTTTGCTCTGATTCACGTAGTTGGCCGACAGGCCCCACTCCACGGCGCCCGAGGTCTGCCTGCGCCCGGCGGAAAACTCGTACTTTTCGGTGCCGAGAATCGCCCCGCGCCTCTGGGGAAGCCCGTCCCGGCGATCCATGCCGGGCGCGGCCAGAGGCAAATCCCGATTGCGGCGAATCCACGCGCCCTTGAGCTTCCAATGCCCGTCCTCCCATTTCAGGAGCGCGTCCGCGTTCTCGAACGCGTTGTCGCGGCGCTTCCCGGCGTAGTCGTCCTCCGGGGTGTAGGGGGTTCCGTTGTCGTTGAAGTATTTGTAGTCTCCGTCGCTGGCCTCGTAATTGAGCGCCGCGAAGAGTTTTCCCGATCCCGCGCCGAGCCTCTCCGCCCTGGAGACGGAACCTCTGGAGCGGCCGTACGATCCGGCGCCGAGGCTCAGAAGGGTCTCGGGCTCGGAGGGGGATTTCGTGACGACGTTGATCACCCCGCCCATAGCCTGCGCGCCGAAACGGGCCGGTATGTAGCCCCTGTAGACTTCGACGCGCTCCACGCCGTCCGCCGGTATCGCCGAGAGGTCCACCGCCGCCTCGCTCTGTAGATTGATCAGCACCCCGTCCGCGTAAACCGCCACCTGCGACGACGTGCTGCCCCGGACGGACGCCACGGAATATCCGTTGCGCCCGTTCAGGCGTATCACTCTCAGACCCGGAACGGACTCCAGCAGATCGGGCAGGTTTTTCTGCTCGCCCTTCTTCTCCGCCGGGCGGATCACCGTCACGGCGCCGGGCGAGTAATCCCGGTCCTCCTCCATGGGCGCCCCGAAAACTTCCTCCTCCGAAAGCTCGATCACGGCGGCGCCGGCGGCGCCGCAGAACAGGGCCGACGCCGCGAACGACAGCAGAACCGTCCTCGTCATACCCGTTGTTTCCTGAATACCGCGGCGGCGAGGGCGGCCGGGAGCCAGGCGTTTCCCGCGGCGGAACAGCCGCCGCCCCCGCCCGTTTCATTCCCCCCGTCGGAGGGGGGATTCTCGGAGGGAGGATTTTTGGAAGGAGGGTCGGGCTCTTCGGGAGCGGGGTCTTCCGGGTTCGGTGCCGGCGCCGCCGCGTGGGTCCACGGGATGTGTCCTCCGTCGCCGATCACCGAGACGGAGTAAAGGTTGTCGCCGAGTTCGTTCGGCTGGAACTCGCGCAGCAGTTTGCCGGCTTTGTCGTACATTTGCAGTTTTTTCCCGGCCGCCGCCCACAGCGCGTCCGAGTACCGGTCGTAGACGAGGGACCACGAAAATCCCTCTTCCCCGTAGCTCGCGACCATCTCCCCGGGATCGCCCCGCGAAAGGCGCTCCGCCGTCGTTCTGTAGATTCCGGCGAAGAATCCGGAGTACCCGGCGTCGAAATTGCCGTCGTAACTGCCGCACAGGATGAAGGCCGTTCCGTCCGGGGCGAAGGTTATGCCGTATATGCCGACCGCGGCCCGCCGCGTCTTCGCCGCGTCCTTGTATATGAAGATGTCGTGCCCGTCGAGTACCTTGCGGGACTCCATCGTGTCCGCGTCGACCTCGTGCAGATCGCCCCACGTGCCGGGCCCCTGCCAGCCTCCCATGGCCGCCACGTAAAGTTTGCCGTTGTAAAACGCGGCGTTGCCGCCGGAAAGGCTGCCGATGTTCCTGCCGGCGTAGGCTTTCCCGACCAACTCGAGGTCTTTCGTCATTTTCCAGATTTCGCTCGGCCGGTAGGCGTCCGGCAGGGGATGCGACGACACGCTCCACAGCGCGTAGACGTAATCGCCTATCGCGAACACGCCTTCGCCGTGCGGGTGCCATCTTCTGCCGTCCTTCTGAAATTCCTCCGGGCGGATTCGCCTGTCGGCCGTGTAACCGTTTTCCATGTCGATGCGCGCCAGCTCTCCCGGAAGCTGGACGTTCGGGGCGGACGCGGCGTAGTGTTCGTAGGTGCTGACGTAGAGATATTTCCCGCCCGACCGCGCCCCGTGAATGTTCGTGACCCAGCCGCGCGTCTCGTAGAGGGGCGTCTTCCAGCCGTTGTCGGGCCGATAGGGGTCGTACAGCAGGATATGGTCGTCGGGCCCGTACTCGTATTCCCGAACCATGGCCACCGGACTGCCGGACGGGTCCGTGAAGGTATAGCCGAACGCGTCCCTGCCGAGGTTGTTGACGAGATTTTTGCTGACCCTGACCTCGCCGTTCACGCTCCGTATGGTTCCCACGCTCCCGCTCGAGTAGTTCGACACCGCGTAAAACACGTCGCCCCGCGCCGCGGCCGCGAACGCCAGAATCGCGAACGCCGGAATCAGGAAGACGGCGCCGAGAAGCGGCCCCTTCCGGGCTATCTTTTTCATATTGAAATTCATACTGAAATTTATATTGAGATTCATATCGGAAAAACCTCCTGTCCAAAATGTATTGCGTACGATTCAATACCCGCGCGGCGCCGCGCGGGCATAAAAAAAGAGACCTCCGCGAGCGGAGATCTCTGTACGACACATATTTCCCTCCGGGAAAGCCGGAACGCAGAGACTTTATCCCGGGGAAAAGGCCATGCCGGCTTACACAGACGCGCCCGCGCGCTTTCATTTCGGCCGGTCTCCTGACTTTCGTTCACCCTACTCCCGCGCCTTCCCGTCCTCCAAAGGACAGTGACACACATGCGGTTTCGTCCCGATCACAGTAGCGGGGCTGCTCCGGATTTTCACCGGATTCCCGAACACCGAAACGTATAGATTCAATTCCCGAGAGATTATATTCACAGCAAACCGCTTTTGTCAACCTGACGCAATTTTCGGCAACAGTCTTGACATTCGCGGAAGACGAGACTACAATGAACAAAATTTAATATTATAAAAGAATTGTCTTATACAGAAGGAGGAGGTGAGAAATGAAAGGAGTCAACTTCATAGAATCTATTGTTTTTGCGCGTTTAACCCTTGCAATTTCTGGATTGTTCTGGTATTATGCACAGGGCACAGGGCACAGGGCACAGGGCACCACCTCGTCAGTTCTTTAAGAGATTCTCTTTCCCGTATTTTTCAGAGCTGGAAAATAAAATGTTTTTCCGCACGAAAACGAGGCCGATTTCTCCAGGCGCCGCTGGCATCCGCAGTGTCTTTACGCACGGGCGGAGAATGAAGCGATCTTTCGGGTTCTCAGGAAGGTACACGCAAGATCAAGATCTAGCAGAAGCGGATTTTTGCCGAAAATTTTATCCCAAAACCGATAAAAACCGATTTCAGTTGATTGCTGATTCCGATGATTTATTTCAGGTTTCGATTATTTATTTAATTAATTTCAATCGATGACCGCAAAATTTCCAAGCATTTTCTTATGGAGGCGAAAAAGAGTGAAATTTGCAGGGAGGAATTTTTCAAGGATGAATTTTGCGTTGGCTTTTTCGAGTTCGAGCGGTTCGCGGGGGCGCGGCGGTTTTTTGTGTTCCCTTTCGGGGCGGTTGTTTTGCGTTCTTTTGCTTTTGTGCCTGCTCTTCCCGGCTC
>JAISMH010000002.1 GCA_031276855.1 Synergistaceae bacterium | reverse complement strand
CAAGGTCTACGCCGCGATCATCGTCATGGCGGTTCTCTTCTCGGCGATACTGGCCCTGATCGGGTTCGCCCGAGGCAGACTTCTCGTCTGGCACGAGGGGAGATAGAGCATGAAGCATTTTTATTGGAGGCTCTTCGCCGTTCTGCCTTACGCGGCGGCGCTGGCTTTGAATATTCTGATTCCGCCCGTTATCGAGGTCGACGAGCTTCCCTTTCGGGTACTTCTCGCCGCGCTGACGGCGTATTTCGGTGCAAGGGGCCTGCTTGCGTTGAGGGGAGGCCCTCGGTCCGAAGCCTTTGACCGCGGCGCGCGGTTTTACGGTGCCGTAGGGGTTGTGTTCATGGTCTGGGACGTTCTTTCGTCCAAAACGGGCGTTTTACCCCTGCCTTTTTTCCCCGGCCCGGCGCAGATCATGGAGGTGATGTTTCGGGAGCGGAGCGCCCACGCGGTGAACTGCCTTTACTCTTTGCGGCTCTTTGCCGCGGGGTTCGCGGCGGGAAGCCTGTTCGGCAGCGTCAGCGGTATTTTGATCGGCTGGTCCGACCGTTGGCACTACTGGCTCTTCCCCATCATGAAGGTCGTCGGGGTCATTCCGGCCATCGCGTTAGTGCCGTTGGTGCTGATCGTCATGCCCGACACCTTTTCCACGGCGGTGGCACTGGTCGCCCTCAGCGCCTGGTTTCCCGTGGCCTTCACCACGGCTCGGGGCATTCGCTCCATCGACAGGACGTACTTCGAGGCCGCCCGCATCCTTGGAGCCAGCGATTTCTACATGCTGCGCAAAATAGCCATACCCGGCGCCGTTCCCGCCATCTTCACCGGAATATCCACCGCGACCGGCATCGCGTTCAGCACTCTGGTCGTTTCCGAGATGATCGGGGCACGGGGAGGGCTCGGGTACTACATCAACCTCGCCATGGGGTGGATGAACTACGCCAGTGTCTACGCCGCCATCGTCATTATGGCGATACTCTTCATTGCCGTCCTGACGGCGATCAACGGCATAAAAAACCGATTGCTGGCCTGGCAGAAAGGTTTGATCAAATGATGGATCACGACGAAACGAAAACGGATCTTCCTGTCGGCGCCCTTCCTGTCGTAGTGGAGGTGAAAAACGTCACTCGGGAATTTCGGGACGACCGGGGAAACGGAATCGTCGCGCTCGACAACGTGAGCCTTTCCGTAAGACAGGGAGAGTTCGTCTCGTTGATAGGGCCCTCCGGCTGCGGCAAAACGAGCCTCTTGCGGCTTATAGCCGGGCTCGACGAACCCCAGTCCGGGGAAATCCTGGCCGAGGGCGAGCCGGTGACGGGCACGAGCCACGAGCGCGGCTACGTTTTCCAACAGGCCAATCTGTTCCCCTGGAAAACCGTGGAGGAGAACGTCGCCTTCGGCCTGAAAGCACGGGGAGTCTATGCCCAGCGCCGTTCCGACGTGGCGGAGTATCTCGATATGGCCGGACTGAAGGGATTCGAGGGGGCCTACCCGCACCAGATATCTGGCGGCATGGCGCAGCGGGCCGCGCTGGTCCGCTCCCTCATCAACAGGCCCAAGGCTCTGCTTTTGGACGAACCGATGGGGGCGCTGGATTCGTTTACGAGGATGGATCTCCAGGAAAAGCTGCTGGAACTGTGGCAGAGCTTCGGCACGACGATGATTCTGGTGACCCACGATATCGACGAGGCCGTGTACCTGAGCGACCGTATCGTCATCATGACCCCGAGGCCCGGAAGAATCAGTGAAATCATCGACATCGCAAGCCCATTTCCCAGAAACAGGAGCAGCGCGATTTTCGTGGAACTGCGCAACAGGGTTTTGGAAAAATTCCACCTCGCCGGAGCCGAACCCTCGGTAGAGTACGCAATTTAACACGTCACGGTTGGAAATATCAGAGTATAGTCGTTTAACTTAAAAAATGTTAAATTTTTTAAGAAAAATGAAGGGAGTATCGTGATGAAAAAAATCGACGCGCATGCTCACGTGGGTTATTTCGGTTCCTGGTGCGATGTCGGCGTGACGGCGGCAGAAATGGCGGCCGCCATGCGGCAATACGATATCGAAAAAAGTATTATCAGCTACCCGGACAACAGCGTCACTCTGGCCGCTCTGGCCGAACACCCGACGCAGTTCTGCGGCCTGGCCTGGATGGACCCCAACAAAGGAGAACAGGCCGTAGCGGATTTCACTGCCCTGATCAATCGAGAAGGCGGCATTTCCGGTCTGAAACTGCATCCGCTGTTCAACGCATACACAGCCAACGACCCCATCGTCTTCCCCTTGATCGAGGCGGCCCGCAAAAAAGACCTGCCGGTGTTCATCCATTCCGGGCATCCGCCCTTTTCGTTGCCTGGGAGTATCGGTCAGTTGGCGGAACTCTACCCGGGCGTTCGTATCGTGATGGTTCACATGGGTCACGGTCACGGCGTTTATATTCAAGCCGCCATTGACGTAGCCGCGAAATACGAAAACATCTGGCTGGAGAATTCCGGAATGCCCATGCACACAAAAATCAAAGAGGCTTACAACCGGGTGGGGTCCGAACGCCTTTTCTGGGGAAGCGACGCCCCTTTCCACCATTACGCCGTGGAAATTCTGCGCACGGAAGTCAGCGGTCTGAGCGAACCTCAGTTGGAGGATGTCTTTTACAAAAATATCAAAAAATTTATGGGCTGGTGTAGCCTCGAACTGCGTGAATATGACCTAATGAAAAC
>JAISMH010000017.1 GCA_031276855.1 Synergistaceae bacterium | reverse complement strand
CTCACTGGTTTTATTTTATTTTTTTTTGTTTTTATTAAAAATATTTTTTTTTGGGGGGGGGGGGCCCGGCGCCCCCCCCCGGGGAGCGGGGCGGAGCCCCGGGTTTTTTGTCTGTTTCGGAAGGAGAAAACCATGAAACTCAAAACATTTGGCCCACGTGACGTCGAAAACAAAAAAGTTCTGGTGCGTGTCGATTTCAACGTCCCGTTCAAGAACGGCAAGGTGACGGACGACGCGCGAATCCGCGCTCACGCCTCGACGATCGGCAAGTTGACGGACGCCGGCGCGAAAGTGGCGCTGGTTTCTCACTTTGGACGCCCGAAGGGGAAGGTCGTGCCCGAAATGTCTCTGGGGCAGATCGTCCCCGACGTCGAGAAAGCCTACGGCAGAAAAGTCCGTTTCGTCGGCGACTGCGTGGGGGAGAAGGTGGCGGCGGCTCTGGAGAGCCTGCCGGCGGGCGAACTCCTTCTGCTCGAAAATTCGCGTTTCTACGCCGAGGAACAGGAAAACGACGCGGCGTTCGCCGCGAAGATGGCGAAGCCCTTCGACGTGTTCGTCATGGACGCCTTCAGCGCGGCGCACCGGGCCGACGTCACGACCAACGGGATCATGTCCCTGCTGCCCTCCTTCGCGGGGGACGTTCTCGTCCGGGAGGGTGAAATGCTGGGGGCCGTCAGCGAAAACCCGCTCAAACCCTACGTTCTCATCTTGGGCGGAGCCAAGGTTTCCGACAAGATCGATGTCGTCGGCAACCTTCTGGACAAGGCCACGACGATCCTGATCGGCGGGGGAATGGCCTACACTTTCCTGAAAGCGCAGGGCTTCCCCGTCGGAAAATCGCTCTGCGAGGAAGAGCGGCTGGACTTCGCGCGGGAGACGCTGGAAAAGGCGAAGACCAAAGGGGTGAAAATCCTTCTTCCTCTGGACAGCGTCGTCGCCGGCGGGCTCGACGCGGCGGAAACGGCCGTGGCGGACAGCGCTTCGATGCCGGAGGACAAGATGGGTCTCGACATCGGGCCGAAGACGGAAAAATTGTTCGCTTCGGCGCTGGAGGGGGCGAAGTCCATCCTTTGGAACGGGCCCATGGGCGTCTTTGAGAACAAACTCTTCGCCTCGGGAACCATCGCGGTGGGCGGCGCGGTGGTTCGGAGTACGGCCGCCGGAGCGACCTCCGTCATCGGCGGCGGCGACACGGCCTCGGCCGTCCGTCAGTTCGGCTTCGAGGAAAAGGTCTCCTACGTTTCCACCGGCGGCGGCGCCAGCCTGGAATACTGCGAGGGAAAGAAGCTGCCGGGCATGGCCCCGCTGGAAGTGAAGTGACCGGCGAACGCCGGAAAGGAGCGAGTCGATCTTGAAAAAAATATACCTGTACGGCAATTGGAAGATGAACATGACCCGGGGCGAGACGGAAGCCTTCATGAAGGCCTTTGTTTCCGCCTTCGCCTCTTCTCCGAGCCTTGCCGCTGCAAACGGCAAAACGCTGGAGGTCGCCGTGTTTCCGCCCTTTACGTCCCTTGCCGCGGCGAGGGACGCGATCGGGGTGAACCGGGGCGCCGCTCCCTTCGTCGGCGCGCAGAACGTCTACTTCGAGCCCAAGGGGGCTTTCACGGGCGAAATATCCATCCCGATGCTGAAAGACGCCGGATGCACGCGCGTGATTCTGGGGCACAGCGAGAGGCGTCACATCTTCGGCGAGTCCGACGGGCTGATCGCGAAAAAGGTGAAAGCCGTTCTGGACGCGGGGCTCGTTCCCGTCCTCTGCTACGGGGAGACCCTTGAAGAGCGCGAGGCGGGCCGGACGGCGGAGGTCGTTTCGAGGCAGCTGAATACGGCTCTGTCCGGGCTCTCACCCGCGGAGCTGGAAAAGATCGTCTATGCCTACGAGCCCGTTTGGGCGATCGGGACGGGAAGGTCCGCGACCCCGCGCGAGGCGCAGGAGGTCTGCGCCGACAGCAAGAAGCTGATCGCCGAACTGGCCGGGAAGCCGATTGCCGTCGTCGTTCTCTACGGAGGAAGCGTCAACGCGGAAAACGCGAAGGAGCTTCTCTCCATGGACACCATCGACGGAGCCCTGGTCGGGGGCGCCTCCCTGAAAGCGGACTCCTTTTTGCAGATTTACGCCAGAGCCGCGGCCTCCGATCCCGGCGCGTAGAATTTGGACGGAACTGCCGCGGGTCTTCTTCTTTTTTTGTTTCATTCATTATTTAGGAGGGGTTATTGTTGTCCAAAACACGCCGAATTCTTGCCGCGCTGCTGTTTCTCACTGCCTTTCTGTCCTCTTCCGCCTGGGCTCTGGAGCCGCAGAACGCGCTCAGCGCCCGTCCGGAGGAGTCTTTCTACGTGACCCTGCGGGTGGACGATCTGAGCGGTATTTTCAGAAAAATTCTTTCGCCCGCCAATATCGAGCTGCTCGCGTCTTTTGCCAGCCCGTCGGAAGCCCAGGGAGTCCGGCTTATCGGCAGTTACGCGTCCCGGATTCCCGCGAAGTCGGTTGCTTTCGTTGCCGGATCGACGGCGGAGGCGCCTTTCCTTCAAATCGCGGCATCCATGCCGAAAGAACTGCAGTCCAAGCTCGACCTGATTGCCGAAGGGAAGGCGGCGGAGTCCGATTTGACCGCTCTCGTTCTGGGAGACGACTCCCCTCTTTTCTCCTCCGTGATCGATGTCGAGGTCCGGCAGGGGAAACATGGACCGTACTACGCCGTCCGTGACGACGAGAATCCGTTCGCTCTGAGCGCTAAAGGAGACCTGCTTCTGATTTCGCTTTTCTCCGCGGATCTGGACGCCTCCAAAGAGGCTCTGGAGAACGCGGACAAGCGCCTCGCCTTCAAGCGGCGCTTCAAGAACCCCAACTACTGCGCGTTCCATATCGATATGCCGACGGCGCATAAGGTGGCGGAAGAATCCGGGAACAGCGACGAGACGAAAGCCGTGTTGGAATACTTCAAGGCGCCGTTGAACTTCGAACTGGATTTGGACTCCAAACCCGGCAGTTTCCTTATCTCCTGCGCGATAAACGCTTTGGAGTCCATCGTGACGGCAAAGGATTTCGAGAAGCTGACCCCGCCCGCGGGCGGAGGCATTTTCCCGGCCGGCGCGGGAAAACCTTATTTCGGTTTCGGTGGACTCACCAACTTCAACCCGAAAAAACTGGAGGCCTTCCCGGAGGCTTCCGAGGCGTGGAAATTTCTGACGGAAAAGATGAAAAAAGAGGGAATATCCCCGGAGGACCTGGAAAATCTCCTGTCGGGCAGCATTTCTCTCGTATCGAGCGGCAGAGCCAGGTTTCTGGATCAGACGATACCGGGATTCTCCTTCGCCGTCACGGGGCGGAAGGGCGCGGCGGGCCGCCTTTTGAAGCAGCTTCTGGAAAACGAAAAATTCGCGGCCTCCGTCCCGCTGTCGCCCCTGAAGGCGCAGGAGGGATGGGATATGCTGTTCCAGGTAGACCCGGCCGTTCTTCCGTCCTCGTTCCTTGTGGGGGTGAAGGGGGAGACCCTGTTCCTGGGCATTCTCAACTCCGGCGACATAAACAAAAAAGCGGATTTTTCGCCTCAGACCGAGGAGCTTCTCGGGAAGGAGTCCTTCGCCACGGCCTTTATCGACGTTCCGGCGCTGTGGGATTACCTGAGACTCGCGATACTCGACGACAAATCGAGTTTCGCCAGAGAAATCGGCCGCAGTTATCCGTTTGTGACGGACATTCTGGACGGGGAACTCCCCTTCGGCCTGATTGAGCTTTGGGCGCCCACTTTGGAGACGTCTTTCCTGGAGGTTCGGACGGTGGACGTCGCCCCGGAAAAGAATCTCCTTTCCAAACTCGCCGCCGCGGCGAAAACGGCTTTCAGTTCGGACACGAAACAGGATGCCGGCGGGGAATCTCCCCTCGACTCGGAGACGCAGCCCCTGCTCCTTCTGATGGTCGCGAAAGGGGCGGTCGAGGAAGCGCTTGAAGAGGACCCCGGCGCCGATCTGGACGACCTTCGGGAAGATTTTTCAGACTTCGCGGTGATCCTCAAAACGAAGAGCGGAGAAATTTACGTCGGAACGCAGGTGTCCGGCGAGGAAAAGGCGTTGCTGCGCGAGCAGGCCGAGGATTTCGGCCTGCTGGGTTCCGCCGGTTTGGGCCTCGCGCCCGACGGAACGCCTTACAGCGGTCAGGAAGCCGTCTGGCTCAAAGTCGAGACTCAATAAGAGCCGAGGGCTCGGCGGCGCGTGGGGGCTCGGCGCGTGAAAGCCCGGTGCGTAAAAACTCAGCGCATGAACTCAGTGCCTGTGCGCCGGTTTCTTTCTCGTTAAATTTCAGATGACTCGGAAAGGAGCGTCATGAACGTGAATCTGGACATGAATCTGGGCGTGAACGTGACTTCCGTGCTGTCGAGGGGGTACCTGGAACCCGCCCGCAGGGTGTCGGATGCCGCCGGGGGATCGGGCTCCGCGTCTCTGGCGGCGCAGGAACAGCAGATCCTCGCGCAGGAGCGTATGCTGAAAACGACATCGGGGGCCGGAACGCGGGTCTCCACGACGTACCGTTACACCATCGGCCCGGACGGACGCCGCTACATCACGGGAGCGGAGGTCACGATTCAGGGCGACGAGGCCGCCGTCGACCGGGTCGGCGGCGGTGTCAAGCGGGCGGTCCCGACCCCCGTGCCCGGCGAAACGGGGCCAGAAGAAGCAAATGAAAAGGAAGTCAATGAAAAGGAAGCCAATGAAAAAACGGATAGCGGAACGAAAGAAGCCGTCTCCGCCGCGGAAGCCGAGCAGGAGAACTCCGAGGGCGAGGCCGTTCGCGAGCTCAGGCAGATCGAGCGGGAGGTGATCTCCCACGAAGCGGCGCACCAGGCCGCGGGCGGGCGTTTTGCCGGGGCGGTCAGCTACACCTACACCCGCGGGCCCGACGGACACGCCTACATCACCGGGGGCGAGGTTCCCATCCACGTGCCGCCCAGCAGCGACCCCGAGCAGACCATGCGGGACATGGAGCAGGTGCAGCGCGCCGCCTTGGCGCCCGCTTCTCCGTCGGGGCAGGACAGGGCCGTCGCCGCGCAGGCCGCGGCCGCGGCCGCCCAGGCGAGACAGGAAGCCTCGGCCGCCCGAACCCGGTCGGCGTTCGAATCCCGGGCACGCGCGTCCGGTGCGGAGCCGGGCGCCTTCAAAACAGGGGCCTCCTCCGTGCAGGCGGAGCTTTTCCGCGATCGGGTATCCGGGCAATCCGACCCGGCGCGGGCCGGCACGGCATACGCGAACGGGCGGGACGATTTGGAGGAAGCGAAAGGAGCCTACGCGCGCGCCGCGTCGCCGCTCGGCCTGTGGGCGCTGGGATGGGGATTCGAGCGCCTCGCCCCGAGAGGACGGGAATCGGAATTTTCTTTCGAGATCGCCGCATGATTCCTGAACGGACTCGTTTCGCCTTTGTTTTTGTCTTGATTTTTGCCGCCGTCCTCGCGCTCGCGTTTTTCGCGCCCGCGAGGACGGTTTTTTCTTACGATTTTGCCGCCGTGTGCGCGCGCGGGGATGTCGCGGCCGTCCGCGACCTGCTTTTTTACGGAACCGACCCCGACGAGCGCGACGAACAGGGGAACACGCCCCTGATGCGGACTGTCCGGGCGGGAGTCACGGCTCCGCTCTCCATGCACATCAAGCTCGTCGATCTGCTGACCGGCGCCGGAGCGGACGTCAACGCCGCCGCGGAGGTTTCGCCGCCTCCGAAAGGGGATCGGGGAAACCCCGAGAGAACGATGGCCCCGCTGCACTGGGCGGTGGAGAAGGGCGCGAATTTTTTGGAGATGACCCTGCTTCTGCTGGAAAAGGGCGCGGACCCCAACCTTTCCGGGGCGCTGGGACGGCCCCTGCACATCGCCGCGCGATCCGAAAGGGCCGGCGCGGAGCACATCGCGCTGCTGCTCCGGTGGGGAGCCGACGCCCGCCTGACGGACCAATGGGGACTCGACCCTCTGGCCGAGGCGGTCATTGCCCCCCGGCCGGACGCCGGAAAGGTTCGCCTTCTGCTCGAAGCGGGTGCCGACCCCAACGCGGAGTTCGACTGGGGCGATTTCGGGAAAATAAATGTCCTCATCGCCGCGGCGGTCAACGGGACGCCCGACATCGTTCTGTTGCTTCTCGACAACGGCGCGCTGAAGTTTCTCGAAAGCGAAAAGGGCCTGACCGCTTACCAATACGCAATCGAGGCGGGACGCGAAGATAACGCGGAATTGCTGAAATGAAAACCTTGGGCTCCGCCCAAACCCGGCAGGGGTCGCGGACCCCTGCACCCCGTTTCTTTTTTTGACCCGCCCGACGGGTGGGTCAAAAAAAGAAAAATGGGTCCAGGG
>JAISMH010000006.1 GCA_031276855.1 Synergistaceae bacterium | reverse complement strand
GCCGGCGGGCGTCTCGGGCGGCGGCGGCAGCGGCAGCTCGGGGTAAGTGGTGACCGGTTCTTCCGGCGGGACCGGCTCGGGTTCGGGGCCGGAAGAGTCTTTAACGACAAGATTAAAGGCCGGCAGCCACAGAGTAGACGGTACTCCCCCCATAATATTCGCAGCAAACTCTTGCCCATCATACCCCGTTGCCGTCCCCTCGTCTTTTTTCATGCCAAACGAAAGGCCCGGATATGTTCCGCGTGATAAGCCCGCAGGTATGCCGAGCGTAAACGTCAATGTCGCGTCCTTTGAATTTATATCCTCATATGTTACCGAAGGATCTGCGGTCTCATACGTCACGACAGTGTATGACGTGTCAGTTGTGTTGGAGTTTATGCGAACGCTGCTGAGAGAAACCCCCTTCGGGGCGCCGTGCAATTCTATCGCGTAAGTCTCCGACGGTATATTTCTCGTCTCTATGTCAATAGATACGGTACGTTCTCCGGCAAACACCTCGCAATATGGAGACTCGGATTCGCCGGGAAGTTTATACTGAATGCTCAAGGCTTTCTCTTGCGCTTCTCCCGACAGATTGAACAAAAAGCTGTTTCCATCACTGCCAATCGGCGTAATACTGTCAATCGACACCTCAGCTTCGTCATCGCCAGCTTCATCATCGCCTATCACCGTCACGGAGAAACCATTATTCTCACCCCCGGATTGGAACGCAGAAAGAAGCGCAATGGTCTCGGCTGAAAACCAGCCCTTTCCCCAACCGACCGGATTTGTCTTGACATAGAACTCGCCACAGGTTACACCATAGGAACCAGGCGGCTCGGCTTTTATCTCGACATAAGAAAGTTCTGTTTTTTCCTCTCCTTGTACTACTGAAATACCCTCGGCGACGGAAGCGTTCTCCAGAGCACAAAAATTTTTGTCGGCGTGGATGCCGCCATCTGCGGAGTTGATTTTCGCGTTTTCGAACAGAAAAAACGAATTACTGAAGACAATGGCCGTCGCGCCTCCACCGCCCCTGGCCGATAACGTCGCGCTGCCTCCTATATATAGCATCTCCTCGCTTTTAAGACCGTTGCCGCTTTCCGAGTTGAACACAAATTCCCCATCGCCCTGGAGAAGAGTCTCAGCCTTGACATCCATTCCGCAAAAATTGCCTGATTGGCTGCTCGCAGTAAGCGTGGAGCCCGGAACCGCGTCCAGAATGACAATTCCCTCTGCATCATTATCGTTATCCAGGGACACCAAAAAACCATCTCCGCCGTTGCAGTTAAGCGTCACGGTGCCCGCAATCCTGATGTCCGCCGAACAACCGTCCAGCCAGAATGCGGCGGGGCCACTCACCGCATTCACCGTCAAATCCTGCAGCGTCAATTTCGCGCCGCTGCCTTTCACCGCAATGCCTTTGCCTTCGCCGCTGATGACCGTGTCGGGCGGGAGACCGTCCGCGCTTATGATCAGCACCTCGCTGCTGTAGTAATAATTTGTGCCGTCGGCGCTTGTAATCGTAAAACTGCCCCAAGCCCGCGGCACTGCGGCCAACAGCAACGACAGCACCAGCAGCCCTATCTTCCGCGTGCTCTTCCTTGGAAACATCATAAACTTTAACATTGTCCAACTCCTTTCGTGTCCTGGAAAAACACCCCCCATGCAGAAGGGTATACCCTGTTGCACAGCGTCGGACGTTCGAAAGGAGCATTGAAAAGACCGGATTTTTGAAATGGCGATGCGCGAAAAAAGGGATATGCAGGAGGGTATACCTTCTTGCACATCCCTCCGAAAAAATTTTTTCTAATTTGAATTCCAGATTTTTGAATTGTACATCATTCAAGCGGCTTTGCGCAAGCCCTGACGGCGAGCGTTGGGTTGCTTTTGTTTCTGAGCTTTCAGCGTATTGTGATTTGGAAACGGCGGCATAATGGGGGCTGTTGGTCTTGATTTTGTGCGAAGGATGAGGATAATAAGAAAGTCTTGTTCCGACAAAACCTGAAAACGAGTCTCGGAGGGGGGTGTGTCCGAAAATGGCGGCGAATCTTGTCGATGAAATCAAAGCGGCGGAAGAAAAATCCGCGAACAGCGTCCGGGAGGCCGGCGCGAACGCGGCGAAGAGGTTGAACCAGGCTGTGGCGAACGCCGAAAATTCCGTTAAAGAAGCCAGACAGTCGGCGGCGAAGCAGTTCAGGGAGAATATTCAGACGGCGGAGAAAAAAGCCGAAGAAAAAGCCCGCGGGATTGTCTCGGCGCGGGAGGCGGCGAGCAAAACCTTTTATACGCAGAACAAGGAAAAAGTTTCTAAGGCGGCGGCCTGGATAACGGAAGAGGTGATGGCGAGATATGGGCGTGGCTGAGCTCAAAAAAGTGGAGCTTTACTATCACAAATCTGTTCAGGACGACGTGGCGAAAGCCCTTCAGTACAGCGGAGCGTGTCAAATTATCGGTGACTCCAAAACGGAGCCGCGGGACGGCGCGCGTCACGCGGATACCGACGCCCGGCTGGCCGAGTGCGAGGAACGGCAGACCCACCTGAGATACCTGTTCCGCGCGCTCGGGCCGTATTTCAAGGACCCCGTGTCGTCTATCGATCGAATGTTTGGTGAAAAACCCGTTCTGTCCATGACCGAATTGGAACGGACGGCGGACGGGACGGACTTGGGGAAGCTCGCCCTGTCCGTCAAGGCCATGGAAACGGAGCTGAACGACCTGCGCGTCGAGGCGGCGCAGCACGAAATCGACGAGCGTACCCTTTCAAAAATAGCGGACTTCCCCTACACGCTGGACATTCTGGGCGACGGGACCCGCACTCTGAAAGGCCTTCTGGGAACCCTGACGGAGGGCTCTCTGGAGGCTCTGACGGAGGAGCTGAAACCCCTCTCCCGCGAGACGGAGCTTTTCGCGGCGTCCCGAACCTCCTCCAAAGAGAAGGAAGTGTGGTGCGTACTCATGTACGCGCGCACGCACGAACAGCAGGTTTTGGACGCCGCCGCGCGGAACGGCATGGTGTTCACCGAGCTTCCTCCGCATATCAGGGGAACCGTCGCGGAGGAATCCGCGAAACTCGCGGAGCGGAGGGCCGAGTGCGAACGCAGGGAGGCCGAAATTCTGGAGAGCCTGAAGCGGACGGCTTGCGAATGGATGCCGGTCGTGCAGCGGCTTTCCGATTACTGGAACATCATGACCGAGCGCTATCAGGCCATGGAGGCGAGCGACAGCACCGAAAGCACGTTCAGGGCGCGTTTTTGGGTTCCGGCGGAGGTTCTGCCGGAGCTGGAGAAGCGAATCGGCGCCGCCAGCCCGGACACCGCGCTCACCGCCTCCGACCCCGAAGAAGAGGATCATCCCCCGACCCTTTTGCGGAACAACGCCTTCAACCGGCCCGCGGAAGTCCTCACCAATCTCTATTCGCCGCCCGTTTACGGTCAGCGGGATCCCACCTCCGCCATGGCGCCGTTCTTTTTCCTGTTTTTTGGAATGTGCCTGGGAGACGCGGGGTATGCCATGGTCATGGCTTCGATCCTGTGGATACTGTTCAAAAAATACCGCAAGATTCCTGCCGGAACCAGAAATTTCATGAGCCTGTTCTGCGCGGGCGCGGCGGCGACCTTTCTTTATGGAGCCGTGACAGGAAGTTTCTTTGGCGATTTCATCGACGCCTTCTTCTTTATGGCCTTTTTGCGGCCCATAAAAGAGGCTTTGCTCCTTGTGGACCCGATGAAGAACCCCATGGCCATTTTGGGGGTTTCCCTCTTTTTGGGCGTGATTCATCTGATGTTCGGTCTGGGCGTCGCCGCTTACGACGAAATCCGCAGGGGCAACTACGCCGACGCCGCCGGAGGCAAAATATCGTGGATTCTTTTCGTGACGGGGCTCATTTTGGTCGGCCTGGGAGGTTCGGGCATACTGCCGTCCCCGCTTTATACGGCGGGCGCGGTCATGGCCGCCGTCGGAACGTGCCTGATATTCTGGTACGCGGGCAGAGGGGAAAAGAATATTTTCCTTAAAGTGGGCTTGGGCCTCTACGCCCTTTACGGCAGCACCTCCTATCTGGGGGACATTTTGAGCTACAGCCGCCTTCTGGCCCTCGGGCTGGGCTCGGCGGTCATCGGCTCGGTCATCAATCTGCTGGGCAAGATGATCGCGGGCGTTCCCTTCGTCGGATGGACGCTCGCCCTTGTCGTCATCGTGGGGGGCCACGTCTTCAGCATCGCCATCAACCTGCTGGGCGCTTTCGTACACGCCATGCGTCTTCAATACGTGGAGTTCTTCAGCAAATTTTACTCGGGCGACGGAGCCACTTTCACTCCGTTCCAAATTCGCACGCAGTATGTGGATGTTCTGAAAAATTAAAGATGTTTTTACATTACGAAAGGAGTGCTTGAAATTATGGAGTTACTGGGACTTGCCCTGGCGTTGTTGGGAGCGGCTCTTGCCGGAGGTATGGCGGGAGTGGGTTCGGCTATCGGAATCGGTATCGCGGGTGAAAGCGCCGCCGGAGTCATGACCGAAGACCCCGATAAATTCGCCAAGTGCCTCATGTTGCAGGCTTTGCCCGGAACACAGGGATTTTACGGCTTTATTATCGTCTTCATGGTCATGGTCAAGCTGGAGATGTTCGGCACGCCTCTTTCCATTTCCTGGGTTCAGGGCCTGATGATTTTCGCGGCGTGCATGCCTGTCGCGCTTGCCTGCTGGATTTCGGCTATCTATCAGGGAAAAACGTCGGCGGCGGCCATTCAGATGATCTCCAAAAAACCCGACGCCGTGGGCAAGGCGCTCGTTCTGCCGGCCATGGTCGAAACATACGCGGTGCTGTCTCTCCTTACAAGCATACTCTTGCTTATGTTCGGAGTCCAGCTCGGCTAGGGCGGGTGGCGCTCATGTCACTGGCCGACATCAAAGCGAAAATCAGCGCGGAGGCTCAGGCGCAAATCAAGTCCATAGAGGCCGAGAACGACATCCGCATCGCGGACGTGAACAAGCGGGCCGACGGAGAAATCCAAGCCGCGCGCGAGACGTACAGGAGCCGCTTCGCCAAAGAAGAGCCGGAGATCCTCAAACGCCGGGAGATCGTGGCCAACCTCGACGCCGCCAAGGTGGACTTGGGCGTCCGGCAGCGCCTCATCGGAGAGGCGTTCGGCGGCGCGCTGCGCCTGCTGGCGGATCTTCCCCGCGACAGGTATCTCTCCTTCGTCCAGACCCTTCTGGAAAAGGCCGTCGAAACCGGAGACGAAACCCTTTTCGTGGGTAAGGACGAGCGTCACATCGACGGCGCGTGGCTCGACAACTACAACGCGGGGCACTCGACGCGCCTGTCGTTTTCCGGAGACCGCCTGCCGATAGCGGGAGGCTTCGTGCTGAGGAACGGAAAAATCGACATCAACTGCTCCTGGGACATGCTGATCGGGGACATCCGCCCGGAGATCGAGGCAGACGTTGTCAAGCAGCTCTTTGGTTAGATCGGGGGGGTGGCGACCGTGAGCTACGTGTACGCGGTGGCGCGGCTGAAAGCCATGGAAAACCGCTTTCTGGACGCGTCGTTTTTCTCGCGGCTCATCGACAGCGCGACGCTGGAAGAGGCGTTGAAGTCCCTCGGCGAGACCGTCTACGGTCAGTGGATCTCGGGTTCGGCGCCCGCGGAGTTCGACCAGGTCATCGACAGGGAGCTGATCGCTTCCTGCGAGGACTTGGAGCGTTTCGTGCCGGACAGGGAGCTTCTCGACATCTACAGAATGCCCCACGACTTCAACAACGTCAAGGTCATCCTGAAAAGCCTCTTCAGGGCGCGGGAGGGCGGCGAGCGCCGCTACGACCTCCTTTCCGCCTTGGGCGCCGTGGACACGGAGAGGCTTATCATGGCGCTCGAGGGGGAGGAATACGGCCTTCTTCCCTACGGGCTCGCGGACGTGATCCCGCACTGCTGGACGCTGTGGGAGCAGACGAAAAACACGAAGGACATAGACCTTATGCTGGACGGCGCGATGTTCGCCGCCATGCGGAAAACGGCGGAGGCGCTCGGCATACCGGAGGTCGTCCGCTGGGTGGAGCGCCGGATCGACGCCGAGAACCTCGGGAACGCCGCGCGGCTCGCGCGGATGAACACCGATCCCGCCGCCGCTCTGCCCTTCTTCCATAATGGGGGGACAATCCGCCCCGCCGACGCGGCGAAACTTTTGGGCGAACCCCTCGAATCTTGGGGCAAGGCCCTTTCTCATACGGATCTGGGAGCGGTGTTCGAGGGGATTCAGGATCGCTCGGACATGCAGGCCACGCTCTGCGATATATCGAAGGCCCTTTCCGATTCTCTGATCCGGGTTCTGGAGAAGGCGAAGTACAGCGCGTCGGCGCCCGGGAACGTCATCCTGTACCTCCTGCAGAAGGAGGAGGAAGCGCGCAGCCTTCGCATCGCCCTCGTGTGCGTCGCCAACGGCCTGAACCGCGAATTTGCAAGGAGGTTGCTGAGCCATGCCCGATAAGTCCGATAACATGCCGATGGCGGCCGTAGGAGACTACGAGATGGTGCTGCCGTTTCAGGCCGTCGGGGTGACGCCCGTCGTCCTGAGCGCGGAAAAGCGCGGGGAGTTCGGGAGCGTCCTGGACAGACTCGCGAGGGAAGGCTACGCCGTCGTCTTTATTCAGGAAGATCTGTTCGTCGGCTTCACGAAAGAAGTCGAGGCGGTCATCGACGCCTACCCTACGAGCGTTCTGCCCCTGCCCGGAGTCACGGGCGGCACGGGCGCGGGCCTGGCCGCCATCCGCAACAGCGTCGAAAAGGCCGTCGGCATGGACATATTCGCGGAAAGATAGCGATTCGCTTGTTTTCAGCTGTTCCGACTTCAGGCTTTTTATCTTGATTCACTGTCTTTAGGGTTTTTTATCTTGCTATAGATCTTTAAGTGTTTTTTATCTTGCTATAGAGAGGGAAGAGTTATGCCCAACGAAGAAAAAATCAAAGGCGTCATCGAACGCATATCCGGCCCCCTGGTCGTCGCCAAGGGAATGCTGGGGGCGAGCATGTACGATGTCGTTCATATCGGCGAGATCGGCCTGGTCGGGGAGATCGTCGAGCTGAAGGACGACACGGCCTCCATCCAGGCCTACGAGGAGACGTCGGGTCTCATGCCCGGCGAGCCTGTGGTCTGTTTGGGGGAGTCGCTCTCCGTCGAACTGGGGCCCGGCATCATCGAGCAGTTTTACGACGGCATCCAGCGTCCGCTCGAGTTGATCGAGCAGGCGGCCAAGAGCCATTTCATCTCCCGCGGAATCAACGTTCCGGCCATCGACCGCGCGAAGAAATGGAAATTCGAGCCCCGGGTCAAACCGGGCGACACCGTCGAGGAGGGCGACATTCTGGGCGTCGTGCAGGAGACCGTCGTCGTCGAGCACCGAATAATGGTGCCCCTGGGCGTCAGAGGGACGGTCAGCAGCGTCCAGAGCGGCGAGTACACGGTCGAGGAAACGATCGCCGTCATCGACGGCAGCGGGACGACGCATAACGTACAAATGCTCCAGCGCTGGCCGGTGCGCAAGCCCCGCCCGGTCGCCAGGCGCCTGCCGCCCAACGTGCCCATGTCCACGGGACAGCGCATCGTCGACGCGTTCTTTCCCATAGCGCTCGGCGGAACGGCCTGTGTGCCCGGCCCCTTCGGCTCCGGCAAGACGGTCATCCAGCACCAGTTCGCCAAGTGGGCTCAGGCCCAGATCGTCGTTTACGTCGGCTGCGGCGAGCGGGGCAACGAGATGACCGACGTGCTTCTGGAGTTCCCCGAGCTGGAAGACCCGCAGTCCGGGCACCCGCTGATGAAGCGCACCACCCTTATCGCGAACACCTCCAACATGCCGGTGGCCGCCCGGGAGGCGTCTATCTACACGGCCATCACTCTGGCCGAGTACTACCGCGACATGGGCTACTCCGTCGCCCTCATGGCCGACTCCACCAGCCGCTGGGCCGAGGCGCTGCGCGAAATGTCCGGGCGCCTCGAAGAAATGCCCGGCGAAGAAGGCTACCCCGCCTACCTGGGCACCCGTCTGGCCTCGTTCTACGAGCGCGCGGGCCGCTGCATCGTCAAGGGCAGAGACGGACGGGAGGGCTCCATCAGCGTCATCGGGGCGGTCTCGCCTCCCGGCGGCGACCTTTCCGAGCCCGTCACCCAGAATACGCTCCGCGTCACGAAGGTCTTCTGGGGGCTCGACGCGAACTTGGCCTATCAGCGTCACTTCCCGGCCATCAACTGGCTCTCCAGCTATTCTCTTTACACCGAAACGCTCGACGCTTACTGGAACGACCGTTTCGACGACGAATGGAGCGGTCTGCGCATCGAGGCGATGAGCCTTCTCGAGGAAGAAGACCAGCTCCGCGAGGTCGTCCGGCTGGTCGGTATCGACGCGCTCTCCCGGGAGGAGCGCATGGTGCTGGAGACGGCGAAGTCCCTGCGCGAGGACTTTTTGCACCAGAACGCCTTCCACGAAGTCGACACCTACGCCTCGATGGACAAGCAGTTTCGGATGCTCCGAACCATCGTGCGTTTCCATCACGTGGGCATGGACGCGCTGAAGAAGGGCGCTTCGATGAGCGAGCTTTTCAACCTTCCGGTGCGCGAGCAGATCGCCCGTATGCGCTACCTCGAGGAGAAGCAGATCGACCAGATCGACAAGCTGGAAAATACGATAAAAGAGCAGATCGGCGCGCTCGTCCCGACCGGCGCGGCCTCTGCCGGCGTAACCGCGTTCAAGGGTGGTGAACAGAATGAAAACGTTGCCTAAGGAGTACCGGACCATTTCCGGGCTTTCGGGCCCGCTCATGATGGTCGAGAACACGACGGACGTGCGCTACGACGAGCTGGTCGAGATCGAACTGGCGGGCGGGGAAAAGCGGCGCGGCCGCGTTCTGGAGATCGAGTCCACGCGCGCCCTCGTTCAGGTTTTCGAGGGGACGAGCGGTATCGACGTGGAGGGGACGAAGGCGCATTTTCTGGGCAAAGTCCTGACCCTGCCCGTGTCGCGCGACATGCTGGGGCGCGTCTTCAACGGCCGCGGCGAGCCCATCGACGGCGGCGCCGACCTGATTCCCCAGAAAACCCTCGACATCAACGGAATGCCGATGAACCCTTACTCCCGCGATTTCCCGTCGGAGTTCATCCAGACCGGCATATCCACGATCGACGGCCTGAACCCCATGGTGCGCGGGCAGAAGCTGCCCATCTTCTCGGCCAGCGGACTTCCCCACAACCGCATGGCGGCGCAGATCGCCCGTCAGGCGACGGTCATCGGCGGGGCGGCGGGAACCCCCGGGTCGGGACATGAGGACTGTGCCGTCGTCTTTGCCGCGATGGGCATCACGTTCGAGGAAGCGTCGTTCTTCATGGAGGACTTCCGCAAGACGGGGGCGCTCCAGCGGACGGTGCTCTACATCAACCTCGCGGACGACCCCGCGATCGAGCGTATCACCACGCCGCGCATCGCGCTCACTGCCGCGGAGTACCTGGCCTTCGAGTGCGACATGCACGTCGTCGTCATCCTGACGGACCTCACGAACTACTGCGAGGCGCTGCGCGAAATATCGGCCGCCCGCAAGGAGGTTCCCGGACGCCGCGGGTACCCCGGCTACCTCTACACCGACCTCGCGACGATGTACGAGCGCGCCGGGCGCCTCAAGGGCAAGAGCGGCTCCATCACGCAGATTCCCATACTGACCATGCCCGAGGACGACAAGACGCACCCCATCCCCGACCTCACCGGCTACATCACGGAGGGGCAGATCATCCTCTCCCGCGCGCTGCACCGCAAGGGCATCTACCCGCCGGTGGACGTTCTGCCGTCGCTTTCCCGCCTGAAGGACAAGGGCATCGGAAAGGGCAAGACGCGCGAAGACCACGCGGACCTGATGAACCAGCTCTTCGCGGCCTACGCCCGCGGCAAGGAGGCCAAGGAGCTCGCCGTCATTCTGGGCGAGGGCGCCCTGACCGACGAGGACAAGGCGTTCGCCGCCTTCTCCGGGGTATTCGAGGACAAGTACATCCGTCAGGGCGAGTACGAGAACCGGACGGTGGAAGAGACGCTGGAACTCGGCTGGGAGCTTCTGACCATGATTCCGACGAAGGAACTGAAGCGCGTCCGCGACGCCTACATCGACAAGTATCTGAAGCCGAGGCTCGAAGCCAGGGCCGCGGGCCTTGGACCCGAAGCAAAAGAAAGACGCTAGGGGGGCGTGCGAGATGGCGCGCATCAATGTCAACCCCAACCGAATGGAGCTTTCCCGGCTGAAAAAACGCCTCTCCGTCGCGAAGCGCGGGCATAAGCTCCTGAAAGACAAGCAGGACGCCCTGATCAAGGCGTTTCTGGAGCGCGCGCGCGAGGGAAAGGCGCTGCGCGAGGAAGTCGAGGCCGAGCTGAAGGAGTGCTTCGGCACCTTCGTCCTCTCCCGCGCGCAGACGACGCCGGAGGTGCTGGAGCAGGCCCTGATGTTCCCCGGGGCCAAATGCTCCCTCGCGGTCTCCTGGAAAAACGTCATGAGCGTCGTCGTGCCGGAGTACGACGTGAAGCAGGAGGGCAACCCGGTCAATTACGGCTTCGCTTCCGTGCCGCTTCTGCTCGACGTGGCGCTCGAGCAGTTCAGCAAGCTGATCCTCCGCCTGCTGGAGCTTGCCGCCAAAGAAAAGGCCATCCGCCTGATGGCGGGCGAGATCGAACGCACGAGGCGCAGGGTCAACGCTTTGGAGTACGTCATGATCCCGAACCTGGCCGAGACCATCCGCTACATCAGCATGAAGCTCGACGAACAGGAACGCTCGACCCTCTCCCGCCTCATGAAGATCAAGGAGATCGTCCGCAAGGGCGCGTGATCGAAGACAAAAACCCTTAATTCTCCCCGCCTCGGCAAGGACCGCAGGTTCCTGCCGGGGCGGTTTTTTTATTCTGTCTCGGGCGGCTTCCGATTTGCGAAAACTGGTATAATGGACGCCACGAGCGGGTTTTCGGATCGCGCGGGGGACGCGCGGAAATGAACCGTCGGCGGCGGATCGTTCGAGTGAGGAGCGTTTGAATCAGAGATTCGGTGAAATTAAGTCAGGAGACGCCGGCGGCGGGGCCCGCTGGATTTACCGCCCGAAGCCGATAGAATCGAAGAAGTCTCCCAAGATGTCGGACATCTGGCCGAAGTCCACGAGAAAGGCGTCGTGGCCGACATCGCTTTTCATCTCCCGGTATACGGAATGAACCCCGGCGTCGCGGGCGGCCTCGGCCAGCTCCTCCACCTGCCAGGCCGGAAAAAGGATGTCGCTGTTGATCCCCACCGCCAGAAACGGCTTCTTCCGAAAAGGCTCGAAGGCCGCCTCCGCGTCTCCGCGCCCCCGTCCGATGTCGTGCAGATCCATCAGCTTCGTCAGGTACAAATAGCAGTTCGCGTCGAACCGCTTTATCAGCTGCTCGCCGTGGTGCATCAGGTAACTCTCGACCTCGAACCGCCCGTCCCAGTCGTCGATGTTGTTTCGTGCCGACCGCATGTGACACCGCACGAAGGATTCCTCGCTGCGGTAAGTGATCATCGCCAGCATCCGCGCGTTGTAAAGGCCGTTGACCGGCCCCCTGCCCGGAAAATAGTCGCCGCCCTTCCATTCGGGATCTGAGAGAATCGAGTGGCGCTGAACCCCGTTGAACGCGATGGCCTGAGGATAAAGGCGCGACGGAGCCGCCACGGCGACGCAAAAATCCACGATGTCGGGAAATTCGGCCATCCACTCGAGCGCGATCATCCCCCCCAGGGAACCGCCCACGACCCCCGCGACGTGCCGGATTCCCAGCGCTTCGAGCGCCATTTTCTGGGAACGGGCCGCGTCGCGGGGCGCGATCACGGGAAAGCGCATTCCCCACGGCCGATCCGTGCCGGGTTCCATATCGGTGGGAGCGGAGCTTCCGTAAGGGCTGCACAGGTTGTTGCAGCACACGATACAGAGTTTTTCGGGATCCAGAACTCCGCCGGGCCGCACGACCGGCTCCCACCAAGCCTCGGGAAGGCCGAGAACGGGGTCCCCCGTCACATGGTGGCTGCCCGTCAGAGCGTGGCAGATCACCACGACGTTGGACCCGTCCGGCTTCGGTACTCCGTTGATGGAACAGGCGATCCGCACCGGGCCGCAGGCTCCCAGAACTTTGCCCGAGTGGAGCGTCAGTTCCGGGAGTTCTATGCATTCGAAGCGCTCGGACATCGCCTGCCGCTCGTGCCCTTACGCCTTGGCGAGGGCCTGTTCGATGTCCGCCAGGATGTCGTCGATGTGTTCGATGCCGATGGAGAGGCGAACCAGCTCGGGGGGAAGCCCGCCGGCCCGCTGCTGTTCCTCCGTCAGCTGGCTGTGCGAGGTGCTCGCGGGGTGAAGGGCCAGAGACTTCGCGTCGCCCACGTTCGCCAGATGGCTGAAGAGCTCCAGCGCCTCGATGAAGCGCGCGCCCGCCTCGACTCCGCCCTTGACGCCGAAGACCACCATGCCGCCGAACCCGTTCTTGAGGTACTTGGACGCCGTGGGGTAGGTGGGGTCGTCTTTCAGGCCGGGGAAGCGCACCCACGCCACCTTCGGGTGGGACGCCAGGTACCCGGCGACCTTCGCGGCGTTCTCCACGTGACGGGCCATTCTGAAGGGAAGGGTCTCCAGTCCCTGAAGGAATATCCACGCGTTGTCCGGGGACAGGCAGGCCCCCAGGTTGCGCAGGGGAACGGTGCGCACACGCAGGGCGTAAGCGATGGGGGAGAGCGCCGCCGGCAGGTCGTAGGCCCAGCGCAGTCCGTGATAGTTGGGGTCCGGCTCGTTGAACAGCGGAAATTTCTTGTTGCCCTTCCATGCAAATTTGCCGGAGTCCGTGACGATGCCTCCGATGGCCGTGCCGTGCCCGCCGATCCATTTCGTCAGGGAGTTGACCACGATGTCCGCCCCGTGCTCGATGGTGCGCAGGAGGTAAGGCGTGGTGAAGGTCGCGTCCGCGATCAGGGGAATCTCCGCCTCGTGGGCGATCTTCGCGACCTCGGCCACGTCCGTCACGTCGAGCGCGGGGTTTCCGATCGTCTCGATGTAGAGCGCCTTCGTCTTGGGCGTGATCGCTTTTTTGAAGTTCTTCGGGTCGCGCGCGTCGACGAAGTGAACCTTCAGCCCGAACTGGGGGAAGATGGCGTCGAACATCGTGTAGGTTCCACCGTAGAGGTTCGTGCCGGAGACGATTTCGTCCCCCGCCTGAGCCAGAGTCGCGATGGCGTAATGAACCGCGCTCGTCCCCGAGGCCGTGGCCACGGAGGCCGCCCCGCCCTCCAGCAGGGTCACGCGCTGTTCGAGGACATCCACTGTGGGGTTCGTCAGCCGGCTGTAGATGTTGCCGAGTTCCTTCAGGGCGAAAAGGTCGGCCCCGTGCTTCACGCTCTTGAAGACGAAAGAACTCGTCCTCGTGATCGGCAGGCCCCGCGACAGACTCGCCGGGTCGGGTTCCTGTCCTCCATGAATCGCCAGTGTTTCAAAATGCCACTTCTTCTTACCGCTCATTGTTACCCCTCCCATTTGAAATGATAAAAAAAAACGGGGACCCCCCGTTGCAGGGATCCCCGTCACTCGAGCGCGATAACCGGCTAACCGCCGATCGCTCCAGGCGAGGATCCGCAGGTCATGCACATCATCATGCTCATGGCAAACCGGTCATTTACGCGGCTGGTACATCTGAACATCGGCGGTTCCTCCTTTTTGACAAAAATCTTTGACAAAAATTGTTCTCCCGGAAATCGGCATATCGTGAACACGCGTGAAATACTATCTTAACCGCCCGGTCCTGTCAAGCCCGTTGTTGTTCGT
>JAISMH010000068.1 GCA_031276855.1 Synergistaceae bacterium | reverse complement strand
GAACCAATTCAGACAGGGAACAGTTTCAAAAGATGATTGAGGACAGCGGGAAAAAGCTATTACGGTACCTGATAATTCACAAACTAGACCGTTTTAGTCGGGATAAATACGACGCCGTGACCTACAAACGAAAATTGAAAATGAACGGCGTCACTATTTTGTCCGTCACGGAAAATCTGGACGATTCCCCCGAGAGCGCCATGCTGGAATCCTGCCTTGAGGGTATGGCGCAATATTTCAGTCGGAACCTGGCCCGCGAGGTCATGAAGGGTATGCGAGAGAGCGCGTATAAGTGTACCCACCTTGGGGGCATTCCGCCTCTTGGCTATGAAGTGGAAGCGGCCACAAAAAAATACGTAGTGAACGAAACGGAAGCCGGCATAGTGCGTACGATTTTTAGTAAATACGCCGAGGGAGTGGGGTACAATCAGATTCTCGAATACCTCAATGGCATGGGGTATCGTTCCAAGCGAGGACAGCCCTTCGGGAAAAACAGCCTCAACTCCATTCTCAAAAATGAGAAATACGTGGGAAAATTCATTTTCAACAAGAAGCTCGAAAAGGATGTTTCAGGTAAAAGAAACCCGATGGTCAAGCCGGAGGAAGAATGGATTGTCGTGCCGGGAGGACTGCCCGCCATCGTTGACGAGGACATCTTCGACAAAGTGCAGGCAAAAATGGCCCAGAACAAGAAAAACTCCGGGATGTTCAAGGCGAAAGAGATTTACTTGCTTTCCGGCTTGGTGGAGTGCGGCGAGTGCGGCTCCAGCATGTACGGCAACACCCGAATGTGCGGCAGAAACAAGAGCAACTATTCGTCCTACCGATGTTCCGGCAGGGCCAACCATCGGGGCTGCACGAACAAAGAGGTCCGCAGGGACTACATCGACAACTACGTGCTCGATGAACTTTACCGGCGGCTGTTCTCGGACATCTCCATCCGAAAGCTGGCGTCCATGCTGAATGACTATAACCGGAAGCAATCTGCGGCGTCCAGCGGGGAAGTGACCCAAGCCCAAGGCGAGCTTGAAGAAGTCACGCGCAAAATCTCGACGGTGATTCAATTGGTCACGGAAAGCGGCATATCCATTGAGACGGTCAAGGAAGAACTGCGGAAGCTGGAAGAGCGGAAGCGTTTCATCGAGGGGTACATTCAGGAGCTTGGCGTGAAAAACAAGGTGTCTTTGATTTCCGAAGAGGCAGTGCTGGGGCTTCTCAATCGTTCCAGAGATTTCATTAAAACGCACAACATCTCCGAATGTCGGAATTTCATCAATTCGTACATTGAGAAAGTAGTCGTGTTCAAAGAAAAAGTCGAGGTTTTTTTCAAAATCCATGTTCCAGACGAGACCGCCGACAAAGTTGTGCCGTTAAAGAGCGAGGAAGGGATAATTAAGCTCCGCAGGGAGTACCAATCTGTCCCCAAGGGCTGGAGCAGTCCTGAAAAGGAGTCGGAACAATTGGTTGGGCACTGAGGCGAAGTATTGTCATTGCTGGAACGAGGCGGCAAAAGTGCCAAAGTGCCGAAAAAAATGATTTTCTTTTAGGGCGCGCGAGAATTGGGCGAAATCTGTTTGGACTGCGGTTTGTCAAAATCCGAGATTTTTTGGGGGACATCTTCCGCATGGGCAATATCCCTTGCCTGCTGTCCAGAGGCAATTGTGAGTTTTTTGTTCTTCCTCAGTCCGCCAGGGTTACAGCTCACGAGCAAGAAACAGGCGTCTTTCCAAATTCAGGAAAGACGCCTGTTTCTTCTAAAAGTGTCACGACTGCTTTACATTTGAGTCGTGGATATCTCTGGTGGAGCTAAGGGGATTCGAACCCCTGACCTCTTGAATGCCATTCAAGCGCTCTCCCAGCTGAGCTATAACCCCCAGCAAAACGTAACAAAGTATATAAAAAAATCACGATCTTGTCAACCTGTCCCTTGACAGCTGCAGCTACAGCGCGGAGCGGGAAACGGCTGGCAGCGCCGAAGGCTTGACGGGATGAAGCCGCTGCTGCGGGAGATCTTGGATGCGGGAGGAGAACTTCCGGCTTATCTTCCGTAGCCGTCCGGATTCGCGCTTTGCCAGCGCCAGGAATCGGCGCACATATCGTCGAGGCTGAAGACGGCCTTCCACCCCAGTTCCTTCTCGGCTTTCGACGGATCGGCGTAGACCTCGGCGACATCTCCGGGACGGCGGGGAACAAATTCCCTTTCGATGCGTCTGCCGCACGCGCGCTCGAACGCCGCGATCACCTCCAGAACGCTGTAACCTCTCCCCGTGCCCAGGTTGCAAACGAACTCGCCGCAGTTCTCTTCGAGCTTCTTCAAGGCGGCGACATGCCCGCGGGCGAGATCGACGACGTGAATGTAATCCCTGACGCCCGTGCCGTCCGGCGTCGGATAGTCGCGGCCGAAAATTTTGACGCGCTCCAAACGCCCCGCCGCCACCTGCGCGACATAGGGGACGAGATTGTTGGGTACGCCGCTGGGATACTCTCCCAGCAGGCCCGACTTGTGCGCGCCGATGGGGTTGAAATAACGCAAAACGGCCGCGTTCAACTCAGGGTCGGCCGCGCAGGCGTCGTGCAGAATGCGCTCTATGAAAACCTTTGTCGCTCCGTAGGGGTTCGCGGCGGAAACAGGGAAATCCTCGCGGACCGGCACACTTGCGGGCTCGCCGTAAACGGTGGCGGACGACGAGAACACGAAATTCTTTATCCCGTACTTTTTCATCGCGCGCAGAAGGGCGAGAGTGCAGGTCAAGTTGTTGGAGTAGTACACCAAAGGCTTTCGGACGCTTTCCCCCACCGCCTTCAAACCCGCGAAGTGCATCACCGCCTCGATGTCTCCGTTTTCGGCCAGCAACGCGTCCAGCCCTTCCTCGCAGGAGATGTCGAGCTTGCGGAACCTGACCTTGCGCCCCGTGATTTTTTCGGCCCTGCGGATCGATTCCTCGCTCGAATTGACCAAACTATCGGCCACGACGACATCGTAACCCGCCTCGATCAGTTCCACACAGGCGTGGCTGCCGATAAACCCCGCGCCCCCAGTTACCAACAGAGACATCGGAAGCATCCCCTTACATGATTCGTACACCGCCGCCGGATATGGTATACAGAATTTAAATGGCGCGCCTGGCGAGATTCGAACTCACGACCTACGGCTCCGGAGGCCGTCACTCTATCCGCTGAGCTACAGGCGCGCTTCTTCATTCGGATGACACGTAACGAAATATATCACATCTTCTCCCCAAAGAGAAGCGATTATCCCAAGCCTGTAAATCGGAGGGAGTTGGTGATATTATTTCAGGCGATATCGCGGGAGGTGAGAGAAGTGATCGTTGCTGTCGGATGCGACCATGCGGGCTTCGTTCTGAAACACGCCGTCGTGAGCTTTCTCGAAAAAAGGGCGGAGATCGCGGACTGCGGCGTTTCCTCGGAAGAACGGGCGGATTACCCCGACATCGCCCTGCGCGCGGCGAAACTCGTCTCGGAGGAAAAGGCGGACCTCGGCGTGCTGGCCTGCGGAACGGGCATTGGCATGGCCATGGCGGCCAACAAAGTGAAGGGCGTCCGGGCGGGCGTCGCTTGCGACGCGCTGACCGCGAAACTGGGCAAAGAACACAACAATCTGAACGTTCTATGCCTGGGCGGCCGCCTTACCGCTCCGGAGCAGACGGCTCCCATACTGGAAGCCTGGCTCGGCGCTTCCTTCATGGGCGGGCGGCACCTCGTCCGTATCGACAAAATCGCGGCGGCCGAAAACGCGACGCTCTCCGTGAACGGAGAAGGACGCGGACGGATCGTCGTCTTCAACCATCCCCTCGTGCAGCACAAAATCGGCATCATTCGCGACAAAAACACGAGCGTGAAGGAGTTTCGGGAACTGGTTCAGGAAATAGCGGGACTCATGGTCTACGAGATCACGCGGAACCTTCCCCTCTCGGAGGTTCGTGTGGAAACACCCGTCGCGGAGGCGACGGCTCGAACGCTCGCGGGGAAAAAACTGGCCGTCGTCCCGGTCCTGCGCGCGGGGCTCGGCATGGTCGACGGAATATTGCAGATCATCCCCAACGCCAAGGTGGGGCACATCGGCCTCTACCGGAACCCGGAGACGCTCGACCCCGTGGAATACTACTGCAAGCTGCCCCAGGACATCGGCGAGCGGGACATCTTCATTCTGGATCCCATGCTGGCGACGGGCGGTTCGGCGGCGGCGGCCATTTCCCTCGTGAAGGCCCGGGGCGGACAGAAAATTTCTCTGGTGTGCCTGATCGCGGCCCCCGAGGGCATCGCGAAGGTCAGCGAGGCACATCCCGAGGTCGATATTTTCATCGCCGCGGTGGACAGTCACCTGAACAGCCACGGCTATATCGTTCCGGGACTGGGCGACGCGGGAGACCGCCTCTTCGGCACAAAATGATCTCCGGGCCCGCCCGATGAACGTTCGGTTGGTTTTGACGGGGCTGTTCGGCTTCTTTTGGGGCGGGTTCGTGACGCCGCTCTCCATCCGGCTCGCGCACTCTTTCCGGATCATGGATCTGCCCGGCGATCGCAAGGTCCACACCGAGCGCACCCCGAGGGGCGCGGGGCTCGCCCTGTGGAGCGGCTATCTCCTGTGGTCGCTTTACTTCGTCTCCGCGGCCCCAGCGGTTCGGTACAGCGCGACGGCCGCGACGCTGATTTTCTTTTCCGGCTACATGGACGACATCCGCTCCCTGAGCCCCTTCGTCCGCCTGGCGGCCCATTTTCTCGCGGCGGCGCTGGTCGTCTTCCCGCTGCGCCTGCCTCTTGCCGCCGCGGCGATTTCCCTCGCCTGGATAACGGGGCTCACGAGCGCCTACAACCTCATCGACGGACTCAACGGGCTCTGCATTTCCATTTTCATCGCCTCTGCCCTGATGCTCTGTTTCCTGGGGGACGCCTTTTTCGGAATCGCCGGGGCCGGGATGACCGTGGGCGTGCTGTGCTGGAACTTCCCGAAGGCATCCACCTTCCTGGGGGACGGCGGGAGTACGCTCCTGGGCTTCCTGTTCTCCTCCCATTTCGTGACGGCCGCGGCGCCCCTGCTCTCCGCGGTCTGGCCGCACGAGATCGTCCTTCTGTTCCTGCTGCTGGGGGGGATTCCGGTTTTGGACACGCTCTGCGCCTTCTGCCGGAGGATTCTGAAGGGGAAGTCCCCCTTTTATCCCGACAGGGGTCATCTTCATCACCTTCTGGCGGATAAAACGCGCTCTCCCTTCTGGACCGTGGCGTGTCTTCTGCTGCTTCACGCCCTTTTCCTGACCGGAGGCGCGGCGGTGTACGCCAGGCTGACGAACGGAATTCTATGAGCGGCCCGCGGACGGCGGCGCGCCGAATCGCCTGTGTCGTCGGGACGCGGCCGGAGGCGATCAAAATGGCGCCGCTCATCTTCGCGCTGAAGCGAGAGCCCGTTTTCGAGGTGCGGGTCGTGGCCAGCGGGCAGCACGCGGACATGCTGACTCAGGCGCTGGAGTATTTCGGCATCGAGGCCGACGTGAACCTCGGCGTCATGGAGAGCGCGCAGACGCTGGACCACGTGACTTCCGCCGTGCTGAAAGGGGTGGGGGCGTTTTTGGACTCCGCCCCGCAGGACATGCTTCTGGTGCACGGCGACACGACGACGACGCTGGGCGCCGCCCTGGCCGCTTTTTACCGGAAGATTCCGCTGGGACACGTGGAGGCCGGGCTGCGGAGCCGCGACCTGACCCGCCCGTTCCCCGAAGAGGCCAACCGCGTCCTCACCGACAGGATTTCCACGCTCTTTTTCGCCCCGACGCGGCAGGCGGCCGAAAACCTGCGGGCCGAGGGCGTCGCAGAGCCGCGCGTCTTCGTTACGGGCAACACGGTTATCGACGCGCTCTTCTGGACTCTGGGGCGCGGGGACGCGCCTCTTTCGGGCGGCTTGGGCTTGAGCTTGAGCTTGGACAAAGTTCCGCCCGGCGCGCCGCTGGCGCTTCTGACCGCGCACAGGCGCGAATCCTGGGGCGCCCCTCTGACGCGAATCTGCGGCGCGGCGCGGCGCCTGCTCGAAAAATACCCGGCGCTGTGGTTTCTCGTCCCGCTCCACAAGAACCCCGCCGTGCGGGAGACGATTGCGGGCGAGCTGGGAGGCCGGCCCCGCGTGATCTTCACGGAACCTCTGAGCTACCCCGAGTTCGTGGCGGCGATGAACCGCAGCGTTTTCATCCTGAGCGACAGCGGCGGCGTGCAGGAGGAGGCCTCCGCGCTCAGGAAGCCCGTTTTGATTCTGCGGGATCTCTCGGAGCGCCCGGAGGCCCTCTCCGAGGGAACGGGCGTACTCGTCGGGACCGACGGGGATCGTATCGAAAGGGAGGCGTCGCGGATTCTCGAGGACGAGCTCTACCGGGCGTCTTTCGCCGCGCGGGTTTCCCCCTTCGGCGACGGACACGCCGGAGAGCGGATCGCGAAAATCATCCGGGATTACTTCTCCGAAGAGAGGTAAACGATACCGGGCTCTGCCCGGACCCGGCAGGGGACGCGGTCCCCTGCACCCCATAATTGCAGGGGACGTGGTCCCCTGCACCCCGTAATTTTTGTTTTGACGTTGTGGAGAGTGGTTGTTCATGGACAGAATAAGAATATCGGGAGGAATCCCTCTCCGGGGAACGGTGAGGACTCAGGGGGCCAAGAACGCGGCTCTGCCGGCGATGGCTTCCTGCCTCCTTCTGAAGGGACAGCGGATGACCCTGAGCAACGTGCCCCGTCTGCAGGACGTCGAGACCATGGAGGAACTTCTGCGCTCTCACGGCGTCTCGGTCGTCCGGGAAGCGGACCGGTACGTCTTCGACGTTCCCGAGACCGTTTCCTGGGAGGCCTCCGAATCCCTGGTGCGCAAAATGAGGGCTTCCTCGCTGGTGCTGGGGCCGCTTCTGGCGCGCTGCGGGCGCGTCGTTCTGCCTCTGCCGGGAGGGTGTTCCATCGGCAGCCGTCCCATCGACCTCCACCTGAAAGGACTCGTACAGATGGGCGCGAAGGTGGAGATCCGCAACGGGTTCGTCTACGCGCAGGCCGACCGTTTGATCGGACGCCGGATATACCTCGATTTCCCCTCCGTCGGGGCCACCGAAAACCTCATGATGGCGGCGGTTCTTGCCCGAGGCGAGACGATCCTCGAGAACTCCGCCCGCGAGCCGGAGATCGAAAACCTGGCCGGCGTGCTGAGGAGCATGGGCGTCGAGATCGACACCGAGGGAACGGGCTGCGTCCGCATCCGGGGCATCGGCGAAGCCGGCGGCTGCGACAAGCGGGTCATTCCCGACCGGATAGAGGCCTGCACCTACATTCTGGCGGGCGTCATGACCGGGGGAGAGGTCACGGTCGAGGACGTCGTCCCGGAGCACATCGATTCCCTGCTGGCGAAGCTGGAGGAAGCGGGAGTCTCCTTTTCCGTCCGCCGTGAGCCCCGCCTCGCGGGATGCGAAGAAAGTACCGTTACCGTGTATCCCGCCAGAAGGCTGAAACCGCTCTCGATCAAAACCATGCCCTTTCCGGGGTTCCCGACGGATCTCCAGCCTCAGATGGTGGCGGCGCTGACTCTGTCGAACGGCGTGAGCCTGGTGGAGGAAAGCGTCTTTCAGGCGCGCTTCCTGTACGCGGCGGAACTCAACCGCATGGGCGCGGACATCGGCATAAAAGGGGACACCGCCGTCATCCGGGGCGTGGAAAGCCTGGACGGGGCGGCCGTCCGGGCGACGGATCTCCGGGCCGGAGCGGCCCTGATTCTGGCGGGACTGGCCGCGAAGGGCGAGTCCTGCGTGGAGCAGGCGGAACACGTCCTGAGAGGGTACGAGTCCATAGACTCGAAACTGAACTCCCTGGGCGCCCGGGTCGTCTTCGAGTCGGTGAGCGAAAAATGACGGGATCAGCGGCAAAATCTTCGAAGAGCCCGTCCGCCCCGAATCCGCTGCCCGCAAACCCGGGAAACCTGAAAAACCCGAAAATAAAGAACGCGGCGGAGTCCGGCTTCCCGGAAGAACTCGAAAAAAACGGCCTGCCGGATCTGTCCTCCATCGAGGTTCTGGGGTTCGTGGGGGCGGCCGGAACGGGCAAAAGCCAGAGGGCGTCGCAGGTGGCGCGTCAGCACGGCATCGACTTCGTGATCGACGACGGGCTGGTCGTCTCCAAGGGGCGGATCATGGCCGGAAAGAGCGCCAAATCCGAAAAGAACCTGGTGCGGGCCATTCGCCGCGCTCTCTTCGAGTACGCGCCGCACCGGGAGGAAGTCGCCCTGTTCCTGGCCTCCCGCGCGCCCTGCAAGGTCATGGTCATCGCGACATCGCGCTCCATGATGGAGAAAATCGTGAAAAAGCTGGGGCTCGCGGAACCGTCACGGGTTATCGACATCACCGAGGTCGCCTCCGCCGAGGAGATCACCAACGCCCTGAAGGAGCGGCGCGAAAAAAAACAGCACGTCGTCCCCGTCTCGCGCACGCAGATACAGCGCAACTTCGCGGGGAAGCTCGTCAGCCAGCTGAAGGACCTCTTCAAGAGCAAGGACCGGCAGGACGACGGCCGGACGGTGGTCAAGCCCCCGTTCAGCTTCGACGGCCGCGTGACCATCGAAGAGGAGGCCATTCTGGCGATGGCCCGGCGCCTGATCGTCATGGGGAATCACATCGAGCAGGCGCGGGAACTCAGTTTTTTTTACGAGGGCGACATCCTGAACGTCAACCTCGTGGTGGATGTCCGTCTGGGGGACAAAAGCGCCCTTTATCTGGCCCGGCTGCTGCAAAAGAAGCTCCGGGTCGGCCTGAGCTTCTTCACCGGCATAGAGGTCAGGAAAGTGAACGTCCGCATCGCCGAGGTCGTTTTGTAGTCTTTTCTCTTTGTTCGAGTCTTTTCTCTTTGTTTGCTGCCGGCAGGAACAAAACACGCCCCGTGCCCGTCATGTATAATTTCAGGAGCGTCTTCCCGCGCGCGGGAGAGCGCCTGAAAATCCACATCGATGAAGGAGGTCTTTCCTCAAATGAACCCGCCCGTTTATGCCGGGGCCGGAAAAACCGCGCCGCCGGAGACATTGGTGAATATCCCTCGCCTGATCAGCGAGTACTACACCGGCAGGCCCGACCCCGCCGAGCCGTCCCACAGGGTGGCTTTCGGCACGTCGGGACATCGCGGCTCCCCGTCGCGGCACAGTTTCAACGAAACGCACATCATGGCCATCGCCCAGGCGGTCGCGGAGCACCGCAAAGGCGCGGGCATCACGGGACCGCTTTTCATCGGAATGGACACCCACGCCCTGTCCGAGCCCGCGCTTCGCACCTGCGTCGAGGTTCTGGCGGCCCATGGCGTCGAGTTCGTCATCCAGAACGACCTCGGCTATACCCCGACGCCGGTAATTTCGCGCGCCATTCTGGTCTGGAACAGGGAACGCGCCGCCAACGGAGGCGGCATGGCCGACGGGCTGGTCATCACTCCGTCGCACAACCCGCCGGACGACGGCGGCATCAAGTACGATCCCCCCAACGGCGGGCCCGCCTCCCCGGAGATCACGACGGCGATTCAGAACCGCGCGAACGAGCTGATCGCCTCCGGAGCGGAGATCCGGCGCCTGACCTTTGAAAAGGCCCTGCTCGTGCCGCACGGTCGTTTTTACGACTACATCCTGCCCTATGTCCACGACCTGCGGCACGTGATCGACATGGACGTGATCCGCGACGCCGACGTGCATATCGGCGTGGACCCGATGGGCGGGTCGGGCGTGAAGTACTGGGACCCCATCGCCACGATCTACGGGCTGAAGAGCCTGGAAATCGTGAACAAAAACGTGGACTTCACCTTCTCTTTCATGCCGCTGGACCACGACGGAAAAATCCGCATGGACTGCTCCTCCCCCTGGGCGATGGCGAACCTCGTGGAGATGAAGGACAAGTTCGACGTGGCGTTCGGGAACGACACCGATTTCGACCGCCACGGGATCGTCACGCCGGAGGGGCTGATGAACCCCAACGCCTACCTCGCCGTGGCGATCCGACACCTTTTCAAGACCCGCCTCGCCTGGCGCAAGGACGCCGCGGTCGGAAAGACCGTCGTTTCGAGTTCCATCATCGACAGGGTCGCGCTCGGCATCGGCCGCACGCTCTGCGAGGTTCCCGTCGGCTTCAAGTGGTTCGTGGAGGGGCTTCTGGACGGCTCGATGGGCTTCGGCGGCGAGGAGAGCGCCGGGGCGGCTTTTCTGCGCAAGGACGGAACGACGTGGACGACGGACAAGGACGGAATCATCATGGACCTGCTGGCCGCGGAGATCACCGCCATCACGGAAAAGAACCCGGCCCGCCATTATTCCGACCTGACCGGGCAGTACGGAGCGCCGGTTTACGCGCGTATCGACGCGCCCGCCGCGCCCGAGCAGAAGGCCATTCTGGGCAGGCTGTCTCCCGACAGGGTGAAAGCGGACTTCCTGGCCGGAGAGAAGATAACGGCCAAGCTGACCCACGCGCCCGGCAACGGAGAGCCCATCGGCGGCCTCAAGGTCGTCACCGAAAACGGCTGGTTCGCCGCGCGCCCCTCGGGCACGGAGGACATCTACAAAATTTACGCCGAGAGCTTCAAAGGAGAAGACCACCTGAAACAGCTCCAGGACGAGGCCCGGCAGATCGTCTCCGACGCGATAAAGTGATCGGGCAGTCGGCCGCCCATCAGCTGGGCGGCCGACCTCCCGCACCGCGTACGTACGGTTCTATACTGAACCCAGCATAGTACTGTATTTCCCATATGAAATCCTAATTGATGATTTCGCTTGTTCTTCACTCAAGCCCAGCGCAAGCAGAACGCTTCTTCAGTTCTTCTTCTGAGATTCCTTTACAGCTTGACAAAAACATATTCTTTTTCATCTCGTCTTTATTTTATCGTTTTTTCTGATTTTCGGCAAGGAGGGGGGGGCTTGAACGGATACCGCCGGACATCAGGCGGGGTAAAATAGTATCCCGTAAGTTAGCCAATTGTTGTGACTTGCGACGATTTTCTACTGCCGCTTGCATTAACGGGAATACTATCTTATGGTAATTATTAAGGACTCCTTCTGATGGGATAAGCATATTGATTTGGCGCAAATGCATTGGCCCAAAATTCGCCTGCACACTACCGCTTGCTTTGGTTTGTAAGTGATCGAGAAACTCTGCCGAGGTCAGATAGCTGAATACATAGGAGAAGTGTTCAAATGAGTGCTTTGGAGAAAACCTTATAACGCTAGTGTTAAGACACAGCGGAAGATGCTCCTTGCGAACGATAGCGTAACGTCCAAGTGTGCCGGATGTAGAAACAACGATATCCCACTCGTCCAATAAGAAATGGTTGTATTTGCCCTTGGCTTCCTCAGTGGATACCATATTCGCCGTATCTAATTGTAAATCTCCGTTTTGGATACAGCGAATATTTATAAACTTTATACCGCTTTTAAGAACATATTGCCAGTTGCGAATCCCTGGACCTTCTTGGTACGTGATAAAAGACTCCAATGAAGCTTCGTTCCAGCCGGCTGGTATAGTGCCACCCCACGGTTCGAAGTCCACAAACCACGACTTGAAAATCGCCTGAGCCATCTGCTCTAAATGATGATTTAGCTTTGTGTTTACGGCGATTTTTTCATCGAACGCGCGGAGCGTGGCAGCGATTTCACGCTGAGTAGCGAGGTCGGGGAGGTCAACGTCAAGATTTTTTATGTCATTACGATTTACCGAGCCGAAAACTGTACCACTTTCTCGGTTTATCAGTTCTCCGACGCAATAACGCATAAAGTAATACAAGAACTCCTGCTCGCCTTGCTTGTGTCGCAAAGCGCACAAACCGCGCCCTAAACACATCTTCAAGGGTGTAATATTCAAATCGCCGACAGGAGCGCGAACGCTCATTATTACATCGTTCGGCTCGGCTGTTTTGGTGATCATTGTCGTGAACGTGTCAAACGCGGGGTATTTATCGCCAAATGTGCGGTTGCCTTGCAGAAATGGCAAGCCTTCGCCGGCTGTGTTATAATGCTCGGACTTCGGCGATTGTCCCATCGTTATTTCGCAAACGTCCCCTAGTTTACATTTCATGTCTCATCACCCCTTTCTTTATCCGTTCTTCCAACTCAACAAAGCGGTCAAAATCGCTTTGAAACAGCCTATCCCTCACTATGCGTTATTTTTCAAACGCCGATTCCGCATGTGCTGAGGCAGTTATCCTAAAATTTCGGATAACTGCGCTCCGCGGCAACGAAAGTGAGATATTCGGCCGCGTTGCTGCGGATCGTAATTTCATTTTTCTTCTTAGATTTCAAATCCAATGGCTCCCAAACGCTTGCGAATTTCGTCCTCCAGTTCATGCGACCGTTTGAACATATCGGAGAGTTCGCGCGTCAGCCGCGCCATTTTTTCTTCGAACGGTTCGCCGTCGTCCTTCTGTTCCTCTATTCCGACATAGCGCCCCGGTGTAAGAATGAAGTCTTGCTTCGCGATTTCTTCAGTAGTCACAGAAGCGCAAAAACCCTTTGCATTTTCGAGCGTTCCCGCGTCAAATGCCTCAAATGCTGCGGCGATTTTGGATATGTCTTCAGCTGTCATCTCACGCAGTTTGCGGGAAACCATCGTCCCCATTTTTCGGGCGTCTATAAAGAGCGTCTTGCCTTTTTGAATCTTATTGCGACTGATAAACCATAGCGACACCGGAATTTGCGTTGTGTAAAACAACTGAGTGGGCATTGCGACAATACCCTCCACAAGGTCATCCTCTACTATCTTGCGCCTGATTTCGCCTTCACCGCCGCTTTGGGACGAGAGCGAACCATTGGCAAGCACCATACCAATCTTGCCGCTGGGTGACAAGTGGTGGATCATGTGCTGGAGCCACGCGAAGTTTGCGTTGCCTGCGGGGGGTAAACCATACTTCCAGCGAACGTCGCTTATGAGCCTGTCCGCGCCCCAATTTGAAAGGTTGAACGGGGGATTCGCCAAAATAAAGTCGAATTTGAGCGTAGGGTGACAGTCGTTGAAAAACGTGTCGGCGTTGAATTTGCCAAGGCTGGCCTCAATGCCGCAAATCGTCAGATTCATCATGCAAATCTTCCATGTGGTCGGGTTGGAGTCCTGCCCATATACTGAAATGCTGTCGATGTTGCCATGATGGTTCTCGATAAATTTGGCACTTTGAACAAACATACCGCCGCTGCCGCAGCAAGGATCGTAGACGCGTCCCTTATAGGGTTTCAAGACTTCTACGAGAGTGCGCACTACACAGGCGGGGGTATAAAATTCGCCGGCCAGTCTCCCTTCTTGCTCGGCGAATCGGGCCAGACAGTATTCGTAGGTACGGCCAAGAATATCTTTGCTGTCCCCATGTTCGACCATTTGAATATTGGTGAACAGATCCACCACGTCCCCCAAGCGGCGTTTGTCGAGTTCCGGGCGCGCGAAATTCTTGGGAAGGATGTCTTTGAGCCTTTTATTTTCTTTCTCGATAACGCGCATCGCATCATCGATAACTGTCCCGATTTCCGGCGTATGCGCTTTTTCGGCGATGACATTCCAACGGGCCGGAGGAGGAACGAAAAAGATGCGGGAAGCAATGTATTCGTCCGCATCGTCCTCGAATCCGTCGCCTTCGGCGCGCAATTCTCGATACCGCTCTTCAAATTTGTCGGAGATGTATTTCAAAAAAATGAGACCCAATACCACCTGCTTGTATTCGGGTGCGTCGATATTTCCTCGAAGCACGCAGGCAGCGTCCCATATTTGCTTTTCGAAGCCGATCTCGGCTGTATTGGCGTTCGGCATGGCAGTCCTCCAGTTTTCTTCACATGAATCCATAAAACACTGTTATTGTAGGTCTATATAGAAGAGCCGTCAATTTTACCGAGCCGCTTTAGGAAATGGGGCGGTAAGGGCTAAAGTTAAGGGCTAAAAGTTAAGGGATGAAGATGCTTAAAGTTCCGGCTTAATATAGCATCGCACTCACTAACTGTAGCTATTGCAATGCGCATTGCATCGTCTTTGCTTTTGGGCGGCAGTCCGCCAATTTCGCAATACAAGGCGCTTAATCGCTTTGCTTCTTCGCTGCGCTTTAAGTAGGCGTTACTTGTAGACATGAGAGCCTCCTCTCAAGATATTTTTCTAGCATACTTATAATAAACGCGTGAAGGTCATTTATAGTCAACGCCTTCATACCCTGTCCTCTCAGAGCGCCCTCCATCTCGTTGAAGCGTTTGATGTACGCGACATTATCAATTAGATGATTGAGAGACATTTTCCCTGTCCTTTGACATATTCCGCGCCCCACCCTGTTGTTCGTCCGTGATAATGTCCGGGTGAGACGGGAGCGGGCGGCCTGACTGAAAGCGGGAGGCTCCTCCTTCCGGAGGAACCTCCCGTTTATGGCCGTTTTCTTATTTTTTTCCTGTTTCAGCGCGCCTTTTTCGCCGCGCTTTTCCGCGCGGCGAGGCACGCCGCCAGAACCGTCAGCATTGTCACTCCCGCGCCGAAGCCCGCGTCGCAGCCGCCGCCTTTTTCCACCACCACCGGCTCCGGCGGCTTGTTGTATATGCGGCGGTTCTCTTCCGGGATCGACTCGAACATGACGGGCGGCTCGAAGGTCTGCAGGTGCATCGTGTCACCGTCTCCGCGCGTGAACTCGATCTGCGAGACGGACAGCAGATTCTTCAGCGCGTTCTCGTCCTCCGCCGTTCCTCCCATCCACAGCATTTTGTCCTTGGCGTACACCTCGTTCTTTCCCTT
>JAISMH010000123.1 GCA_031276855.1 Synergistaceae bacterium | reverse complement strand
GCTGTTGACGACGCAACCGGGATTGTGGCCGGCGCATTTTTCACGCCGAATGAGTGTATGGAAGGCTACAGCGAGGTGATGAAACAGGGAATAAAGCGATATGGGGTTCCGTTGTCCATATACAGTGACAGGCACACGATTTTCCGTTCGCCGAACGAAAAGCTGACAGTGGATGAAGAACTGGCAGGGCAGAAAAAGCCGTTGTCGAACTTTGGGAAAGCAATGGAGGAATTGAGTATTGGACATATCAAAGCGACGACGGCGACGACGGCGCAGGCGAAAGGCAGAATAGAAAGACTTTGGGAAACGTTTCTGGATCGTATACCGGAGGAACTGAGATTGCTGGGAATCGGATGTATCGAAGAGGCGAATGGGACTCTGCCGGAACTGCTGAACCGGCATAACGAGAGATATAGGGTAATTTCGGCGGAAAGCACAGAGGCGTACCGAGTGTTGGAAGATATACGTGCCGAAGGACGAAAGTATTCGTTTTGAAACGAGGACAACGATGGAAGTGCGAGAAACTTTTGCAGGGGAGTTGATTATTTGGCACAAAGGGCGAGCCGCGGCACTCCACAATGTAGAACGAGCAGAGCGAGATATGAAAGAAAATACGTCAAACAGCAAGGGAGAAACGCCATGCGTACCGTATAAACCAGCGTCGGAGCATCCGTGGAGGAAAAGTTCTCAATACAGAAAACAAAAGTAAGGAAGCAAGCGCCGCAATCATGTGACAGGGAAGATAACCGGCATGCAGTGAACGCCACGCCGGTGTTTTCTGATAATTCAAACGGACATTTTCCCTGACGATTGACAATCGGTGGGCCTGTCAATGTCCGAGACAATGCCCTCTTTCAGCGGACGTTTTCTCGGACGATCGACAGGGGGACCGGAACTCCCCCGAAAAAGCCTCAAAAAAGCCGTAAGCCTTCGGGCTTTTATTTTTTCTCGTTCGACGATTTATAGTAGGCGGCGAAGTCTTTGTCCTGAACCATGATATGATGTTTGAGCCAATCGACCACGGTTTTGTTGATCCTCAGCAGAACCTGAAGTTTGTTCGCGCTGTCGGACTCATATTCCTTCTCCATTTTGACGTAGGCGCCCACGAAGTCCGTGTGCATCTTCCGGTGCGTTTCCGCCTTGGGATATTTCGCCTTGATGTGCAGCATCTGTTCGTCGGAAAAGTGTTTTTTCACGTAAGCGCCCAGAAATTTCAGCGTCTGCGAGACGCGGTCCTGTTTGCTGTTGTCGAGCAGAATGTCCACCTGCCTGAAAAGCTCCTTGTGCTGGTCGTCGATTGCCGGAATCCCGATTTCCAAACTCTTGTTCCAAAGCATACGCGCTGCCTCCCTCTCCAATACCGGACTGCTCGCCGCGCAGCCGAAACGCGAAACCCCGCGCCGCGCGCATGAAAATATTATCACATTTTTTCTCCAAATTCGGCTTTTAGAGCAGAAAAGCGGAAATTGTTCAGCCGAATCCGAATCTCCGGGGTTCGGGCGGCTCCGAAAGAAGCGAGGGGCTCGGAGGCCCCTCGCTTCGTTTCGATCGACGCTTATATTACGTTTTTTAACGTCCGGCGGACTTTCGGGCGAGTGCCGCGGCCGCGAAGAGCAGGAAGGCCGCGGAGCCGAATCCCGCGTCGCATCCGCCGCCGCCCTTGCGCGTCCCGGCGTCGTTTTCGTCGTCGTCATCGCCGTCATCGTCATCGCCGTCGCCGTCATCGTCGTCCGCGGGCTTCTCTTTCTCCTTCACCTCGAAGTTCCTGACCAGAGGGACGGTGTAGGACGGGTTTGCGCCCTCCGGGCTCTTCAGGGTGAGGTCGTACCTGCCACTCGGGAAGAAATCGCCGAAACGGACGGTGAGAATGGTCTTCGTTCCGTCCTCGGAAGCCGTCACTCTGCCTGTCACGTCGTCGAGCCCGGCCTTCCCCGAGGCGGAGCGGGACAGGGACGAGGATAGAGACGAAGACGGCTTCGCGATGATACGAACGGGCGTTGCGGCCGGAATCAGGATTCCCTTGGCGGTCACGGTCAGGCTGTCCCCGGCGAACGCGCTTGCCCCGGCCGACGAGAACTTGCCCTCGGGGTAGCCGATGACGACCTCCTGCATGTCGAGGAGGCAGACGTCTCGCGTTTCGTCCTCGTAGGTGATGACGGCGATCTCGTTTCCGTCCTCATCGAGGCGCACTTCCACGGAGAGGATTTTGTCCGGCTTGCGGACGACGAAGTTTTCCTTCGGAAAGCGCATCGCGGAGAACGCGAGGCCGGGCGAGAATGTCTGAACGTAGTCCGCCGAGTCGCCTTCGAGCGAGTATTCGATCTTCTCCAGCACGCCCGAGTTCAGCGCGCCGAAGCTCGGAGCCGTGAAGGAAATTTTCAGGTACGGTGCCTCTTTGATGTAGGACACTCTCGTGACGAAAATGCCGATTATCACCGCGCGTCCCGTTTTGAAGGCCGCCGTGTCCGCGTCGTCCGCGAAGGGCAGAATCAGAGTGGCCGCGACGGTTCCGTCGGTGTTCTTCGACCAGACGATTCGGCAGTCCGCGGCGTTCGCGGAGAAGTACGCCTTCTCCGTCGGCGCGAGGGGCGGGAATTTGACGGCGACGTCGATTTCTTCCGTCGTTTTCTTGTCTTCCGCCGTGACGGTGTAGGTCACGGGGCCTTTGGAGAAGTTCCGTGCGCTGCCGCTGGCAGGGAAGATCCGCGCGCCGGCCGGCAGGTCGAAGGACACCCTGAGCGCCGCCGTGTCCGTTCCGGCGGGCAGGGAGAGAAGGTACGTCTTCCCGTCCGTCTGCCTCTCGGCGGTGATCTCCTTGCCGCCCGGCGCCGCGTAGATCTTCGTCGGCGTCGTCTTGTCCGACAGCGCGGACGTGACGGTGAAGGTCACGTCCGCGGTCCCGGTCAAACGGGGAGAATCGGTTGTCACGGTGATTGTGTCGGAATACGTACCGGCCGGAAGACCTGCCTTGGGCTGGATATACAAATCGCCGTCATTCACCTTGATCACGTCAAACGCGTTCTTGTTCTTCAATGTTACGTCCGCGACAGTACTGACAGTACTAGTCTCAGCGCCTGGCTCGATAGCGACATTGATTTTTTTCTGCTCCGGCCGGACGTAGCCGACCGCCGCGTCGGCAAAGGTCGGGGCCCTCACCGCGACCGTACCCGCGAAGGTCGCTTTCAGGTTCTGGTCACTTTCTTTTTCTAGCTTCCAGTTGCTTTTGCCGTCTCTGTCCAATACAGGGTCGGAGGATACTGCCGCCGTCAGGGCATTTGCCTTGATAAGGTAGAACGAGCCGACGGCTTTCGGGTTCACATTGCCGGAGTCGATGATGAATGTCGGGTTTGTATCAGCAAAGGTTGCCGCGCTCGTGGTCAGTATGGTGTTGCCCGCTTTAATGTCGCTGGACAGGATGACGTCGAGCGTATTGAAATTCGCCACGCTTGTGACCTTTATGCCTTTGACTTTGTCAAGGACCAATCTGTTGCCCGTGAAAGACGAACCCTGCCCGCCATGCAGATTGACCGTGCCCGTGTCCGAGAATTTGGTACCGCCGCTTATGACGACTTCATTGCCGGTTGCGGCGCCGCCCGCGGACAGTCCTCCGTAGATGTGGAGTTCGTTGTTCTTCGCCTTAATTGTACCGCCCTTCAGCTGCACGCTGTTATTCTTGGCGCCGGTCGTTTCGGAAGCCCCGGCCCTGCCGCCGTATATGAAATCCGTGGTGACATTTGCCTCAATGATCACCTTGTTTCCCTCGGCAGTCTTGCCGGCACCTCTTTCCGTCACTCCGCCCGCTATGAGATGCGTACCATCGGCGGTGGGAGCCACTGCGCTCTTAATCTCGACGGTGTTGTTTTTCGCGTTCCCCGACACCGAGGAACCTCCGACGATATCGCCGCCCGAGTGTTTTGCGTTGAGGGTCACCTTGTTGCCGGCCGCGTCGCCGGTGTCGGCGCGGCCGCCGAAAACTTTGCGCAGTACCTTCCCGCCCGTGATGGTCACGGTGTTATCGCTGGCATTGCCTTTTCCCGCCGTCGCCCACCAGGGATTCCACTCCGACCCTGTCGGCGTCTCCGGCACCGGCCCCTGGACAAAGCCGCCGACGACGGCGTCCTTGATTGTTCCGCCCGTGATGGCGACGGTGTTCTTTTCGGCATTCCCGCTGTTTCCATTGCTGTCCCCCGTGACGTAACCGCCGTAGACCTGGCCGGGGCGGGGGAATTTTTCCTCCCCGTCAGCATAGTCTTCCGTTCCTATCGTTCCGCCGTTGATGGTCACGGAGTTCCCCTCGGCGCTGCCCGTTGCCGTGGCCGCTCCGATGACGGCGACGGCGACTACGGCATTACTTTGTATTGTGACAGTACGATTTTTGACATTATCGTCTGACTCAACATAGCCGCCGACCAGAGAATAAGCCTTGTTTGTTACGGGGTCAGGCCCGAAATGGACTTTCCCCAGCGCGTCTTTGGGATAGACACTGCCTTGGGGGCCTTTATGACCGAAGATATTATCGTAGACCCACTGTGGTACGGATTGTGTGTCCTCCGCCCACGACGCGCCGGATATTGCGGCGATCAGTGCTAAACCCAGAATCCAGCGACATTTTTTCACGTTTTTCCGTTCCATTTTCACGCCTCTTTCCACATGGAATTTTTCCCCCGCGCCGAGCCGTAAACGCCGGCGCGGACTTGCTTAACGCAAATCGCGCTGCGCAATAAAGTAAACTCTATTGCGCAGCTGCGGCGCGGCGGGAAAACCGTTGGAAATACACAAGGGGAAAGGAGGGCGAAAGGTAAAAAAGAGACATGCAAAAGGGTTTACTTATTTGCACAGCCCCTGTACAGTCCGTTTGTTTTATCATAACACTGCTCGATAAGCACATTCAAAACGGAGGACATCATGACAAACAAAGTATTCGGCTACATCAGGGTCTCGACGCAGGATCAAAACCTCGACCGTCAGCGTATCGCGCTCGCGCCGTTCAACATTCCCGACCGGAACCTCTATGTCGATACGCAGTCCGGCAAGGATTTCAAACGGCCGGCCTACCAGCAGCTGATGTCGAAACTGAAACGGGACGATCTGCTGATCATCAAATCCATCGACCGGCTCGGGCGCAACTATCAGGACGTCATCGACCAATGGCGGCACATCACCCGCGGAAAAAAGGCGGACATCCGCGTTCTGGACATGCCCCTGCTCGATACCACGTACCACAAGAACCTGCTCGGCACGTTCATCAGCGATCTGGTGCTTCAGGTGCTTTCGTTCACCGCGCAGTCGGAACGCGAAAATCTGCGTCAGCGCCAGGCGGAAGGCATCGCGGCCGCCCGCGCGCGAGGGCAGTCCTTCGGCAAAGAACCCATCACCCTGCCCCAGAATTTCGAAGACCTCTACCGCCGATGGCGCAGCGGAGAACACACCGCGAAAGTCCTCGCCTCCCGCTGCGGGATCAGCCTCCGGACTCTCTACAACAGAACCAAAGCGCTGCGCGCGAAAGCAAACACGACCCCGGCTCCGCGCGATAAAAATAAATAGAGTTGCTTTTCGAACCTGCTTTTGCATTTTACATTGATGTGCGAATTCGCGCAAGTTTTCGTTTTTCATTTTTCATTTTCGCCCCGCCGGGGGCGCCGCCCCCGAGCCCCCGGCAACCCCCCCGAGTCCGATTCGGGCGTTTCAATCGACGTAGAGCAGGACCTGCATGTCGCCTTTCGGGGTGCGGAGGTGAAAGCCTTCGAGGGGCCAGGCTTCCCGCCGGTTGGAGACGAGGACGGGGGGCGAGATGTCGCAGGCCTTTCCGCTGTCGGATATCACCGTGGCGGCTTTGCCGGCGATGATGTTCGACGTCTCCGCCATCGCGGAACGGGCGATTTCGTCGATTTCCTCCGCGTCCTTCGTCAGCAATGTGATGAGCGAATTGACCGTCGAATACGCGTAGTCGTTCGAGTACTCGAAAAGCGCCTTGCCGGAAATGTCTCCGATAAGTCCGAGCTCATAGGAAATATCCCCCCTGAATTTTCTGTTCGGGGACATCGTTTTCGTGATCTCGCCCGCGCTCAGGCCCAGCATGGCCTTGACCGCGTCGAGCGCGCCGGACAGGAAGCTGCCCAGGCAGGTTATCAGAGATTCGTGCCCCTCCGAGAGCTTTTTGCCCGCAATCTTCTGGTCGGTGTCGGCGACATGGAAGTTCAGCCACGCGATCAGCGACCCGCAGAACGCCTTCACGACCCGTATGTCGTATTCCGAGTCGAGCATTCTTTTCGCGAAGTTGTCGACCGTGACGATGAACCGCTTGTGCTGCAGCTTGTGCGCCTCCATGTCCTTGTAGCCGATGGACGCCTGATAGCCCTCCTCGAACCGGAAATGTTCCACGGTGTAGCCGTACAGAAAATTTACGGCGTCGGCGCATTTTTGTCTGTAATCTTCCCTCTCGCCGCCGCTGACCACCTCGATCAGGTCGTCCACCATTTTGAAAAGCCGCCGATGCTGGCTGTCGATCGTCTCCACACCCAGACGGTATGACTCTTTCCACATATAAAAAACCCTCCTGACGGCCGCGGCCGAATTCCGCGGCTGTTTGTACGCGAGTAGATTATACTTCCTCCGCGCCGCTCCGCGTACGAAGATTCGTCCGCGCCGGGTGCCCTGCCGTTTCCTCCCCCAGAGGGGCCTGCGCATGGGGAAATGCGCAGCGGGTGTCCGGTCGGGATTTTGGGGGCCATTATTGTACCTTTTACAAAAATATGCTAAGCTACAAAAAAAGAAGATGATCTAAAAAAAATGGAGATGGCCTTGTGGAGAATGTTCGGGACGAATTGACGTTTTTCGGGTCCCTGATGAAGGGTATCGCCGCTTTGTTCGGCAGCAGGTGCGAGGTGGTGCTTCACGACTTGACGGGAGACTACGGGAGTACGATTGTCATGATCGAAAACGGACACGTGACGGGACGCAAGGTGGGCGACTGCGGCAGCAATTTGGGGCTCGAAGTGCTTCGCGGCGCTTCAAAGAGCGAAGCTCCAAAGAGCGAAACTTCAAGGAGTGAAGCCTCAAGGAGCGAAGCTCCAAGGGGCAGCGCTCCGGAGGGCGGCGACAAGTACGGGTATCTCGCCAACGGGCGCGACGGCAGCGTCCTTCGCTCTTCATCCGTCTACATCCGCAGTCCCGAAGGCAAAGTGATTGGGTGTCTGTGCGTCAATATGGACATTTCCGGGTTGATGCTGGCAGGGAACGCCATCAAGGAACTGACGGCGAGCAGCGTTCCCCGGGAGGAAGAGTTTTTTGTCAACGACGTCAGCGAGCTGCTCGACATCTTTCTTCAAAGGGCGCAGGAGGAAATAGGCAAACCCGTGGCCTGCATGAGCCGCGAAGAAAAAGTCCGCGCCGTCAAATACCTCGACAGCAAAGGCGCTCTGCTCATCAGCAAGGCGGGCAACCGCATCTGCAATTTTTTCAATATATCCAAGTTTACCCTCTACTCCTACCTGGACGAGGCGAACGGCGAAGGCTCGCGGGCTCACGAAAAATAAAGGAAGCGCGGATGAAAAAAGAAGAAAGGAATAAAGAAAAAATGGAAAAAGGCGCGGAAAGAGACGTCTATGCGGAGTTGGGCGTGAAAAAGGTCATCAACGCCGCCGGAACCTACACCATGGTCGGGGGTTCCCGCATGAGCGAACGGACTCTTGCGGCTATGGCGTCCGCGGCGCGCAGTCATGTCGTCATCAAAGAACTGCAGGCTCGGGTTCACGAGCGTCTGGCCGCGATTACGAAAAACGAGGCGGCATACGTTACGAACGGCGCCGCCTGCTCCCTTCACATTACGGGAGCCGCCGCGATCGCGCGTCACTGGGGCCGCCCTCACGCTTCCCTGACGCCGGAGCAGACGGCGAAATGCGAGATCGTCATCCACAGGGCGCACCGGAACCCCTACGACTGGGCGCTGAGGCTTTTGGGAGTCAAGCTCGTCGAGGTCGGCTATCCCAACTCCATTCTGCCGACGACGGCAAGGGAGCTGGAGCTTGCCATCACCGAAAACACCGCCGCCATTTATTACTTTTTCATGCCGCCCGGAGGCTGGCTGCCCTCCGGGGCGCTCGGGTTCAAAGAGACTCTGGAGGTAGCGGAAAAACGCGGGATTCCCGTCGTCGTGGACGCGGCGGCGCAGGTGCCGCCGGTAGAGAACCTGTGGGCCATAACGGGGCAGGGCGCGTCCGCGTGCATTTTCAGCGGCGGCAAGGACCTTCGCGGCCCCCAGGCCAGCGGGCTCGTCGTCGGGCGCCGCGAATTCATGGACCACGTCGGCGCGACGGCGTTTCCGACGTATGGCGTCGGGCGCATGTTCAAGGTGGGGCGCGAGGAAATTGCGGGGCTTTGGTCCGCGGTGGAGGAGTACGTCTCTATGGACCACGGCGCGCGCGCCCTCTGGGCCGAGGAGCGGATAGCGGCCCTTGAAAGCGCGTTCCGCGGCAGTCCGAACGTCTCCGTGCGGCGGGTGTTCCCCAACGAGGCCGGGCAGCCGATGCCTCAGGCCTTGGTGCGCTTCAATTGGGAACACCGCGGGGTCGGGAATGCCTCCGAATCCGTGTCATCCCGGGTTTTGAGATTGCTCGCCGAGGGAGAGCCCTCCATTTTTTCGGCCGCGGCCGGAGAAGACGGAATATTCGTCAACCCCATGACCCTCAGGGACGATGAATTCGAGGCCGTCACGCAACGCCTTAAAGAAATAGAAAAAGAGATAGAAAAAGAAACAAAATAATGGGGTCAGGGGACGAGTCCCCTGCGGGGTATGGGGCGGCGCCCCATGGTTTCGTTTTTGTCATTGAGAAAGGAAATCCGTGCAAAAAATGAGCAGCGCTGAGGTTCATTCCAAAAATCTGATTCTTCGCGGAGGGCGCGTCCTCGATCCGGCAAACGCCGTCGATGGCGTTATGGATCTGCTGGTTCTGAACGGACGGATAGCCGCCGTCGGAAACGCAAACGAAAATCTCTCGTTCCCGCCTGCGACGAAGGTCATAAACGCCGAGGGGCTTTTGGTGACGCCCGGCCTGGTGGATATACACGCTCACCTGTTCGCGACGGGGGGAAACCCGGAGTCGTGGGCCGGGGAATACAGCGTTTATCCCGACAATTTCAGCTTCCGGTCCGGCGTGACGACTCTGGTCGACGCCGGGAGCGCGGGATGGCGCAACTTCGACTTTTTCAGAACGACGGTCATCGACAGGGCGAAAACGCGGGTGTTTTCCATGGTCAATATCGCCGGTTACGGCATGATTGGAGACGCCGCGGAGCAGTACGTGCCGGACATGATTCCGGCGGAGGCCGCGGCGGCGGCCAAAAAGCACGGCGACATCGCCGTCGCGGTCAAGACGGCGCATTACACGGGAAGCGACTGGACTGCCGTGGAGCGTACCCTTGAAGCCGGCGGCCTCGCGGGTCTTCCGATAATGGTCGATTTCGGCCGTTTCGCCGAAGAACGCCCCTGGTGGCGGCTCGTCACGGAAAAACTCCGCCCCGGCGACATCGCCACACACTGCTTCCGAGGTACCGTCCCGGTTGCCGACGAGGGGGGACTCGTGTATCCGTACCTGAGGAAGGCACGCGAACGGGGTGTGCTGTTCGACCTCGGGCACGGCGGAGGGAGCTTTCTGTTCCGCAACGCCGCGCCCGCGATTCGGCAGGGTTTCTATCCGGATTCCATCTCGACGGACCTGCACGTCCTCAGTATGAACGGGGCCATGATGGACATGGCGACCACGATTTCGAAGTGCGTGGCGCTGGGGATGCCGCTTTACGACGCGATAGCGCGTTCGACGCACCGGCCGGCCTCCATGATCGGGCACCCCGAGCTGGGGACCCTGTCGGTGGGTTCGGACGCGGATATTTCCGTGTGGAAGCTCCGGGAAGGGAGCTTCGGTTTCAAGGATACCGCCGGCGGGCGCGTCGGCGGAAGCGAGCGTCTGGAGTGCGAGATGACGATCCGGGGCGGAGAGGTCGTCTGGGATCTGAACGCGCGCGACGCAACGGACTATCGAGAGCTTCCCGGCGACGCGGGCGTGAGGCCGGGAGAATTCATTTCCATTCCTATTTCCATTCCCCCGCGGTGACGGCATACGGCGTAAAACAGGGGAGGTGGGCGTCCG
>JAISMH010000075.1 GCA_031276855.1 Synergistaceae bacterium | reverse complement strand
TTCCATAAGCCCCTGTACACTTTGAAATGCGCCGCAGGCGAACTTCTTTTGAAACAGTCGTGCAATCCCTGCCGAGCTCTCTGGCAATGGACTTGAAAGATTTTCTGTCATTCAGCATCATTTCAATCCTTATTCTTTGAGACAACTCCGTGTGTTTATTGGCCGCCATGGTCACGTAACCTCCTAGCGCGCCAATGGCAAAACCGCCGCTTGATTTGCAAGCGCATATTCCACTGATCCTGCTCTGCTGGGTGGAATTTGCTTTTGCAATTAAGAACATTATCACAGACGAACAACATTTTATGTTTAAGCACTTGAAATATTGTCCGAATGTGCTTATAATTCGCGAATTATCTCCCAAGCATGAAACGCGCGGGGGATTTGAACGGTTTCGGACGAATCAGGCAAAAAGGCAGAAAGGCAGAAAGTGAAGCTCGGAGGAGGAAAAGATATTGAATCTGAACATGTTCGTCCAGCACTTCATCAACGCCCTCGGGCTGGGTTCTCTCTACGGCCTCATCGCCATCGGATACACCATGGTATACGGGATTTTGCGCCTGATCAACTTCGCGCACGGCGATATTTTCATGCTGGGGGCGTATTTCGTCTTCTTCGCGACCATCCAGTTCAAACTTCCCTGGGAGTTCGGCGTGTCCCTCGCCATCGCGGGGGCCACGCTCTGCGGGCTTCTGGTCGATCGCATCGCCTACCGGCCGCTTCGGAGCGCCCCGCGGATCTCGGCCCTGATCAGCGCCATCGGAGTGTCGTTTTTCCTCGAAAACCTGGCCATCGTAATGTTCACCGGAATGCCCCGCGCCGTCCTCCAGCCGCCCTGGCTGATGAAGCCCATCCTCGTGGGCGACGTGCGCCTCATCCCTCTGGGGCTCATGGTTCCGACCATCTCCTTCGTTCTCGTAAGCGGCCTTCTGTGGATCGTCTACCGGACCAGGCCGGGACTGGCGATGCGCTCCATCTCCCACGACATCGAGACCACCCGGCTGATGGGTGTCTCCGTGGACCGGATCATCGCCCTCACCTTCGCGCTGGGATCCGCCCTGGCCGCTCTGGCCGGGATCATGTGGGCCCTGCGCTATCCCCGCGTCGAGCCCTTCATGGGGATCTTCCCCGGCTTCAAGGCATTCATCGCGGCGGTCTTCGGCGGAATCGGCTCCATTCCCGGAGCGATGGTCGGAGGCCTGGCTCTGGGGTTCGTCGAGATCATGTCCGTCGCCTTCTTTCCGAACCTGTCGGGCTACAAGGACGCTTTCGCCTTCGTGCTCCTGATCGTCATCCTGCTCATCCGGCCCACGGGGCTGATGGGCGAAAAAATGGAGGAGAAGATATGAACGGGACCGGCACCCGCGCCCGCAGCGGCCTTCTGAACCTGCTGCCGCTGGCGGCGCTCGTTTGCTTTCTCTGGTGGGCTCCGGCGAACCTCGACGGCTACAAGCTGCGCGTCATCAACCTCATCGCCATCAACGCGATTCTGGGGCTTTCGCTCAACCTGATCTACGGCATGGCCGGCATGTTCTCCCTGGGACACGCGGGATTCATGGCGATAGGGGCCTACGTCTCCGCGCTCCTGATCCTGACGCCCGAGCAGAAGGTCACCATGTGGATTCTGGAGCCCATCGCGCCCTGGCTCCTGAACCTCCACACGCCCTTTATCGTCTCTCTCGTCCTGGCCGGGCTGGCGGCGGCTTTCGTGGGCTGGCTCATCGCCCTGCCGGTGCTGCGCCTCGGCGGCGACTACCTGGGCATCGCGACGCTGGGGTTCGCGGAGATCATCCGCATCCTGATCGTCAACCTGACGCCCCTGACCAACGGCTCCCTGGGCCTGAAGGGCATTCCCGCGCACACCGATCTGTGGATGAGCTACGGCTGCTTCCTTGTGATTCTCGTCTTCGTGGCGCGCCTGATGGGCGGCAACTTCGGCAACGTCCTCCGGGCCGTCCGCGACGACGAGGTCGCGGCCCGCACGATGGGAATAGACACCTTCCGGGTCCGCACCCTGGCTTTCACCCTCGGCTGCTTCGGCGCCGGGATCGGCGGGGCCCTGATGGGAAACCTCATCACGACCATCGACCCCAAGATGTTCATGATCACCCAGACCTACAACCTCCTGATGATTGTGGTCGTCGGCGGCCTGGGCTCCATCACGGGCAGCGTCATCGGCTCGGTTCTGGTCACGACGATGCTGGAGTGGCTCCGGTTCGTCGAGAACCCCATCACGCTCGGCTCTCTCCATATTCCGGGCATTCCGGGTATGAGGATGGTTCTCTTCTCCGTGCTGCTGATCGCGATCATCATCTTCCGCCGCGAGGGGATCATGGGGACGCGCGAGTTCTCGTGGAACTGGTTTTTCCCGCCGAAAAACGCGCCGCGGGCCCTGCCGGATGAAGGGGGGCGGGGCCGATGACCCTCGAAACCGGACTCGAACCTGAATCTGGACTTGAATCTGGATCTGGATCTGGAAAAAACGCCATCCTCGAAATCGAGGACGTCACGCTTCGCTTCGGCGGGCTCGTCGCGGTCAGCGGCCTGTCGGTGAGAGTCCCCGAAGGCGCCATCACGGGCCTCATCGGCCCCAACGGGGCGGGCAAGACGACGGTTTTCAACGTCGTCACCGGTTTCTACAGGCCCACGCAGGGAAGCGTCTCCTTCAGAGGCCGCACCCTGACCGGGCTTCCGCCGCATAAAGTCTGCGAGGCCGGTCTGGCGCGCACGTTTCAGAATATCCGTCTGTTTCACAACGAGACGGTGCTGGAAAACGTCATGATCGGCGCCCACGTGCGCCAGAGGGGAAAGTGGTGGCAGACTTTGGTTCCCTTCGCGTTTCCGGGCGCCCTGCGGGAGGAGGAGGAGATCCGCGCGTCGTCGATGGAGCTTCTGTCCCGCCTCGGCCTGGCCGCCCAGGCCGGAGCGGTCTCGTCGTCCCTGCCCTACGGCGCCCAGAGGCGGCTCGAAATCGCGCGCGCCCTTGCCACGCGGCCGAAGTTCCTTCTGCTGGACGAGCCGGCGGCGGGGATGAACCCGCAGGAGTCGGCGGAGCTTCTGGGCTTCATCCGCAGGCTGAGGGACGACTTCGACCTGACCATCCTGCTGATCGAGCACGACATGAAGGTCGTCATGGGCGTCTGCGAGCATATCTGGGTGCTGGACCGCGGAATGCTGATCGCCGAGGGGCCGCCCGCGGAGATCCGCTTGAATCCCCGTGTCGTCGAGGCCTATCTGGGCAAAGACGTCCCGGCGGCGCCCCCCGAGCACGCGGGGGCGTGGGGGATTGAGTGAGGGATTGGTGAGGGAGGGAGGGAATCGGACATGCTGGACATCCAGAATCTGAACATTTGGTACGGGGGCATTCACGCGGTAAAGGGCATCGACGTCTCCATCCGGCGGGGGGAGATCGTCACCCTGATCGGGGCCAACGGAGCGGGCAAAAGCAGCACGATCCGGGCGATAGCCGGCCTTGTGCGGGGATTCAAGGGATTTATCGGCTATACTTCCGATCAGGAGAAGCAGCCCGTCCGTCTGAACGGGCGTCGGCCGGAGGAAATGGTTCGGATGGGCATCGCCCTGAGCCCGGAGGGCCGCCGGATACTGCCTCATCTCACCGTGGAGGAAAACCTGCGTCTGGGGGCCTACACCCGCGGCAGCCGCGCGGAGATCGCGTATGATATGGACTACGTCTACAATCTCTTCCCGCGCCTGCAGGAACGCCGTTCGCAGAAGGGCGGAACCCTGTCGGGCGGGGAACAGCAAATGCTGGCGGTGGGGCGCGCCCTGATGAGCCGCCCGGAACTGCTGATGCTGGACGAGCCCTCGCTGGGGCTGGCCCCCATGCTGGTCAGCGAGGTGTTCAACGTCATAGGGGAGATCAACCGTCAGGGGAAGACGATCCTGCTCGTGGAGCAGAACGCCTTCGCGGCGCTGTCGATCGCCCATAAAGCCTACGTTCTGGAGGTCGGCTCGGTCGTCCTTCAGGGGACGGGAGAAGAGCTGCTCCACAATCCCCAGGTACGGGAAGCCTACCTGGGCGGCTGAGGGCCTTTAATTAAAAAAACCTGAACGTTCGAGCTTCACGATTTTTCCGAAGGGAGGGCGAACGAAAAGAGCGAATGAAAAGAGCGGACAAAGCGAGGGAAAAATAAGGAGAACACTTCGTTTTCGGAGAAAAATTGTCGGGAGTATCGATTCTGTTCAATTCCATTCTATTAAGGAGGTATGTGAAGTGAAGAAGTTTCTTTTGGCGGTATGCGTGGTACTGTTGGCGGCCGGCGTTTCCTTCGGGGCGGACGTGATCAGGATCGGCGTCGTCGCCACGGTGACGGGGCAGAACGCCTTCGGCGGTCAGTTGGAGCTGGAGGGGATGCAGCTTGCGAACAAGATCTATCCCGAGGCTCTGGGGAAGAAAATCGAGCTTGTCGTCGTGGACAACAAGTCCGACAAGGTGGAGTCGGCCACGGCGGCCAGCCGCCTGATCGAGAACGACAAGGTCGCCGCGCTCATCGGGCCCTACGGCTCCGGGCCGACCATGGCCGCCGGAGAGGTGGCGGAGGTCGCCGGCATTCCCCTGATGGGGACCGCCTGTACCAACCCCCTCGTGACAGAGGGCAAGAAGTACATCTTCAGGGCCTGCTTCATCGACCCCTTCCAGGGCGAGGCGGCCGCGAACTACGCCTACAAGAACCTGGGCTACAAAAAAGCGGCGGTGCTGACCGACGTCGCCAGCGACTACGCCGTGGGCCTGGCCAGTTTCTTCAAGGCGAACTTCGCCAAACTGGGCGGAGCGATCGTCGCCGACCTGAAATACCAGTCCGGCGACACGGATTTCACCTCTCAGCTCACCGAGATCATCGGCAAGGAGCCCGACGTGCTCTTCATCCCCGCCTACTTCGCGGAGGGCGCGATCATCATGAAGCAGGGGTTCGAGCTGGGCGCGAAGTTCCGTTTCATGGGCGGCGACGCCATGGACAACCCGGAGATCGTGACGCTGGGCGGCGAGGCCGTCGAGGGCTTCCTGCACACCACCTTCGCCTACGACCCCACCATGCCCGAGATGAACGCGGAGGCCAAGGCCTTCACCGAGGCCTGGAAGCAGGAGTATCCCGGCAAAGAGTCCAACGCCAACGCGGCCATGGGCTATGACTCCTACGTCCTGCTCTATCAGGCCATCCTGAGCGCCGGCAAAGCCGAACCGCAGGCCATCCGCGACGCCTTGGAAAATATGAAAAACGTGGCGACCGTGACGGGCCTGACCTCCTTCAGCGCGGAAAGCCACGACCCCGTCAAAGACGCGGGCATCGTCGAGATCAAAGACGGAAAGAAATCCTACATCTACACCATCAACCCCTGACCGGGAATGTAGCCTCGGTATCCGCTGCGGATCAGGGCAAAAGCAGGGGGGAAGCGGCAGCCCGCTTTCCCCCCCTGCTTTTTTCTCCAGTCCGCAACATGGCGCAACAATACCGAAAGCAATCTTTGTAAACGTTCAAGCTCAGGGGGGCAGAGCTCGTTCGCCCAAAAGCGGGCTCACTTGAGCAGACGACCAATGAGCGAAGCGAATTGTGTCGGTCGCTTACCCGCGCGGCAGTTTGCGCGGAGCAACCCCCCCCGAACCCCCCTGAATAAAAATCGCTGTCAGATGGGAATCGGACGTAGGGGGTTTGAACGGTTACAAATCTTTCTTCCGAAGCGTCGTGCCTGTGCTGCGGCCTTTCGCGTTATTTCGTCATATAGCTGGCAAAGGCGTAAAAAGCGGCAAGCAGAATCCCCATCGTGGTCAGTTGCATCGTGACCGTCGCTTTGAGATTGCCGTCAATCTTATCGTTCAGTTTTTCGAAGCGCGCGTTGACTTCGCCGCGCAGACCCTTGATTTCATCATCTGTTTTTTCGAAGCGCACGTACATTTCGCTGCGCAGATCTTTCATCTCGCCGCGCAGGTCGTTCACGGCTTTTTCTATCCGGGTCTCGAACTTCTCGCGGCCTTTCTTCTCTTCGGAACCCGCCGTCTCAATGCGCCGGATTTCGCTTTCAAAGCGTTTTTCATCCACGGGCGTGACAGGGACGGAAAGAATTTCCCGCTGCGTGCCGCGCACCGCCGGGGCAACCGTGACATTCGTCATGATTCAACACCCCCTTCAAAGAAAATTATAACAGAGAAGGAGCTAGCTGTCGCCGGAGGATATGCCGGCGATGAGGAATACCCGCTCTCCCGGGAAAACCAGATTGTTCCGCTCTCTCGCCAGATGCGCGATGCCCTCCCGGGTCCCGTAAAATTCCACCATTTCCCGATACCGCCGCACATTGTTCTCCTTTTCGGTCAGTTTGGCGGAATTTTCCGCCACGGCCGCGCGCAGGTGAACAATTTTGCTGATTTCGATGAAACAGCACGTCCCAAAAATACAGAGGAACGTGACGACGACCGCGGCAACAGCCGTCCAGCGCAGACGCGGCGGACGCGGGCGGGACATGGCCTACATTTTCTCCGGCGCCGTAACGCCCAGCAGGGCGAGACTCCGCGCCAGAACGATCTTCGCGGCTTCGGCCAGCATCAGGCGGCCCGCCTCGACGGGGGGCGCCTCTCCCAGAATACGGCTGGTGTTGTAGAAGGCATGGAAACGCCCCGCCAGATTGAAAGCGTAAGTCGTGACGGCGTGAGGCGCCAGATCCCTCGAGGCGCTTTCCATTTCTCTGGGAAACGAGGCCAGACAATCCGCCAGTTTGCGCGATTCGTCGTCCGCGAACACCTCAGGGGAGATCTCCGCGTCCGCGTTCAGGCGCCCGCCGCGCTCTTTCAGCTCCTTCATGACGCTGCATATGCGGGCGTGGGCGTACTGGACATAGAACACGGGGTTGTCGCTGCTCTGGCGCTTGGCCAGTTCCAGGTCGAAATCCAATTGACTGTCGCTGCGCCGCATCAGGAAGAAATAGCGCGTCGCGTCCACGCCCACTTCGTTCAGAACATCCCGCAGCGTTATGAATTCCCCGGAGCGCGTGGACATGGGAACCTGCGCTCCGTCCCGCACCAAGTTCACGAACTGAATCAGAAGAACGTCCAGATCCGCCGGGTTTCTGCCGATCGCCTCGATGCCGGCCTTCATGCGGGGAACGTAGCCGTGGTGATCCGCTCCCCAGATGTCGACGACGCGCTCGAAGCCCCGGTCGTACTTGTCCTTGTGATAGGCAATGTCCGAGGCGAAATAGGTGGGAGCCCCGTTGCTGCGGATCAGCACGCGGTCCTTCTCGTCCTCGAAATCCGAGGCCTTGAACCACACCGCGCCGTCGGACTCGAACGCCCAGCCGCGCTTTTTCAGGTGTTCCATCGCGGCGGTCACCAGGCTGCGCTCGTAAAGACTGGCCTCCGAAAACCAGACGTCGAAACGAACCCCGAAATCGTCGAGGTCGGTTTTGATGCCCTCGAGAATCGTCCCTCCCGCAAACCGTTTGAACCAGGGCAGGCTTTCGGAGAGCGGCACGGAAAGGAAACGCGTCCCTTCGCTCTCGGCCGCGGCCCGCGCGAGGGTGAAAATGTAGTCTCCCTTGTATCCGTTTTCCGGGAAAGGCGCCATCTCGGGCCGGCCCTGAATCTCGAAATAGCGCGATTGGGTCGATTTCCCCAGAATTTCCATTTGAAGCCCCGCGTCGTTGATGTAGTATTCCCGCTCGACCTTCCAACCGGTGAAGGACAGGAGGTTCGCCAGCACGTCCCCCACGGCCGCGCCGCGTCCATGGCCGATATGCAGAGGGCCCGTCGGGTTGGCGCTCACGAACTCCACCTGGATTCTGCGCCCTTTCCCGAGGTTCGTGGATCCGTAAGCGTCCCGCGCGCCCAAAATCTCCCGGACGACGTTCCTCAGCCACGTCTTTGACAGGAAGAAATTGATGAAGCCGGGCCCCGCCACCTCGATTTTATCGATTAAATCTCCTTTTTTATCCTCCAGAGCGGCGACGATCCCGCCCGCGAGGTCCCGCGGCGAAAGACCCAGCGGTTTTGCCATCTGCATGGCAGCACTGGTGGCGCGGTCTCCCTGCCCTTCCCGCTTGGGGCGTTCGATTTCGGGTGATACCCCTTCGGGCAGAACCCCGCCCCTTTTCGCCGCGATACCCGCAAGGGCCTCCGACAGGATTTCCTTCAAATAAGCATCGATGCCGCTTCCGATTTCATTGAACTGAGGCAACCAAACCCCTCCATATTAAAAGCCAAATTGCAGGGGTCGCGGACCCCTGCACCCCATTATGGGGTCGGATAGTGCAATGTCACTCGTCTTTTCAGGCAGATAACCCAATCCCGACCAACGGGAGGGCGCCTTCTCCCGCTTTCACTCACACCCATAACGGGTCCAGGGCCTACGGCCCTGGCTTGAGACGTATGGGGAGGTTTTTGGTCATGAAGGTTTGCCAGGCTTGGAGCGCCGTGTTGAGAACCGGCGCGGCGGACTCCGTGACCGCCGCCGTTCCGACGGATATGCGCGCCTCCGCCGTCAGGACTTTTCGTTTGCCGAGCTTGTAGGAAACCGAGTATTTCACCTTCTCCGCGCCGCCCTCGGAGGGGGCGGGAAGCGTCACGTTCTCCGTGTTGGAGGGCAGGGCCAGAGTGAGCCGCGCCTCGACGACAAACGGGAAATTCAGTGCGCAGGGAAAAGGGCCGGTCAAGGTGCTGAAACAGCGGGGAAGCAGGGACGGGAGGGAGACGAGGACGCCGCGCCCTCCCGTGTCTTTGATCGCCTGAATCCCGGAAAGGGTGACGAGCAGCTCCCCCTCGCGGTCCGTCTCCTTGAGCTGAATGTCGCGGTAACGAAGCGGCTGGGGGAAAAACTCCCTCAGAAGCGCGGCGTGAGACGCGGGAGCGGATTTCGAGCCGCCGCCCCCACTCAAGGCCCGCGGCGGAGACAGGAGCGCCTTCCACGCGCGGCGCGCCGTGATTTTGACGGTCCCGCTCAGGATTCCGTCGTCGTCGAGGCGCAGGTCGAACAGGGCGCTCAGGCGGTTGACGGAGGCGCCGGCGGCGGGCACCGTGCGCTCCTCCAGTTTCCCGTCGGCAGTCACGCCGTAAACCGTGCGCCCCCAGAGGAACGCCGGGTTTTCACCGAAGCGCGGAGGATAGGCCATGTCGCAGTAGGTCACGTTTTGCGGCGCCTTCGGCTCCGCCACCGCCAGCACCGGCGAGACGGCCACAGCCTCGCAGAAGGGCTTCCCCTCGGCGGGCGGGTAGGCCAGGCGCCAGAAAAGCCGGGCGTTCACCCCCGCGTCCGCCAGCCACCGGGAGGCGAGCAGGAGCTTCTCGCGGGCCGTCCAGGGGGCCTTCGCGGGAATCTCCCGCGAAGCGCCGTCCGGCAGGACGAGCTTCGGCTGTTCGTACAGCCATCGCAGGAAGTTCCCGATGTTTTTCGCGTTTGCGCCGTCGAGCGTTCTCCGCGCGGAGTCCGGCGCCGCGGGAACGGCGGGCGCGGCTTCCAAATTTTTGATGAGGCGGGGCGCCGCCTCCGGCCCCTCCCGCATCGCGAAAGCGACGTACTCGCGGCTGTTCTCGCGCAGGGAAAACCAGGCGTCCGCCGCCGTGTTGATCGCCCGCCACTCGTAGAGCGTCGAATCCCCGCTCTTCCGCTTCTCCGGCTCCGCGCCCGCGTTGGAGGTGTAGTAAAACAAGTGCCCGTCGGGAACCGTCACGCGAACCAGCTCCTCCCACACGGGAAGGGGCTCGCTGAGCCACACCAGATCCTCGATGGAGAGCCGCTCCGGGAAGAGCTCCCGGTAAGCGACGACCAGAATGAACTCGTCGGGAAGGTCGGTGAAAACGGCCGTGCGTATCGCGCCGTCCTGCAAGGACGGCGAAAAGGGCTTCCGGAGCATGTCCCCGATCTTTCTCCCCTCGCCCGGCGAGTAGACGGCGGCTTCCAGTATTTCGGCCTCCCCGCCCCGCGGCACGGGAACGTTCCAGTTCAGCCACCGCGAGGCCAGCCCTTCGCGCCCCAGCACGATCCACAGGCTCCGCCGCTCGACGCCCCCGCCGGGCGCGAAGGCGTAGTCGAGCTGCTTGAGCCATATCACGCCGTCGGAACCGGGATACGTCGAAAAATCCGGGTTCATCTGAATCATGGAGGCGATCTCGTCGGCGGTGAAACGCAAAGGCTTCGGCTCCGCGGGAAAACCGCGGAAATTCGCCGAAAACGCCGTTCCGGAAAGCGATTCCGTTAAAGCCAGACAAAACAGACACACACCCAGAAACAGGCGCGCTTCCGGGAACACGCGCGCCTCCAGGAACAGGCGCGCCTTCGTCCTGTGGGATTTTTCGCTTGTCAAAAATTTCATGCCCCGCTCCTCCCTCGCCCGTACAGTCCTCTCAGAGTCCCTTGCCGCAGCAATGTTTGTATTTTTTCCCGCTTCCGCAGGGGCAGAGGTCGTTGCGGCCAATACGGACGCCCTTTCTCACGGGCCCCGGCCTGCCCTCGCCCGCCGCGAAGCTCTCCTCGAAACGGCTGTGCCGTCCCTCGGGGTTCCGCCGTTCCTCGGCGGACGGCTCGCGCGCCCGAAGCCCGCGGCCCTCCGCAAGCTCCCGGCCGCGGCGCCGGAGAGAGGCGTCCTCCGAGATGATCCGCACCCTGAAGAACTGCTCGACGAAGGACTCTCTCACCCGCTGCATCATCTCCTGAAAGAGGTTGAACGACTCGAACTGGTACT
>JAISMH010000035.1 GCA_031276855.1 Synergistaceae bacterium | reverse complement strand
GCTGGCGAAGCCCGCCAGTGTATTGACCTTCAGAGGCAGCAGACTTTTGTCATTCAAGGCCAATACCAGCCTGTTCCCGTCAGGACTGCCGTTATTGCCGACCTTGCCGCCGTACAGGTTGACCTCACCTTCGAACTCGACGGCGCCGTAAATCCCCACGGTGTTGTTCTGCGCCGTGCCGCCAGTCGCGGCAACGCCGCCTGCAATATCAAGCGAGCTTTCGGCGGCGGGTACGGGCTTAATTTTTATCGGCTTATTCTCCTTTCCCCACAGCGTTACCCGGTTTCCGCTGGCGATCTTACTGGCAGCCTTGGCCTCTCCGCCGTATATCTTGTTTGTCGTGATTTCCGTCGCGGCAACCTGGATGTCCACAACGTTATCGGAGGCGTTTCCGTTCACCGCGGAACCGCCGGCAATGCCGGCGTAAGTGTCGGCACTGGCAATGGCGGCCGCTTTTATTGTGGTACCGCCCGTGACGGTCACGCGATTGCCTGTGACATCGCCTGCGCCGTCGCCTTCGCCTCCGAGTACCCTGACATTGATTGTGCCGCCCTTTATCTCAACTGTATTATCGACCGCTCCGGATGCCGAGCCATACCCGCCGATAACTTTCGACCACTGCCACCACCCGGCATCGGTCGTGGTGTCGGCGACATCCCTGCTGCCGATTACCGCGCCAGCGCCGATAATGACATGATTCCCCGTTGGAGGATTGTCCGCCTGTGCCCTTATTCCGCCCTCGACACCCTGCGAACCTGTCCCAGTACCGATTTGTACGTTACCCGATACGGTGACGTCGTTGTAGTTCGATCTACCAGTGGTGCTTAGTCCGCCGTTAACCCATCTGCCGATCGTCCCGGCGGTGACCGTCACGGTGTTGCCGTCGGCGGCGCCCGCACCGCGGGACATACCGCCAATCACGTAACCGGCGTCGTCTCCCGTGGCCGGCACTATGCCGACTCTTCCGCCCTTGACAGTAACGCAGTTGCTGCTTACGGACCCAGCACTGTCCGGGTAAGCAAAACCGCCTATGAAAAGCCGATCGACTATACCTCCGGTAAGGGTGATGGTATTGTGTGTCGCGTCAGCTGTCTTGTCGTTGCTGATTCCGCCAAAAACGAAATTGGGTATCCTGTTGGTGTCATTGCCGGAATAGCTTACGCTGATGACGTTGTGGTCGTAAGACAGCATGTTGAACAGAGCTTTCCCTAAAATACTCGTGCTATACGGCAATTTTGGCGCACCCGGGAGTGTGTCCAAATCGGCCGCAACTCCCTCATAAGTATACTTTGCACCATTAGTTGTATCTAACAAGGGATTCCTGTCCGCCCACGCCGGGACGGTGAGCAGGAGCAAAAGCAGCACCCAGCAGTATTTTTTCAAACTTGCAGATTTCATTTTCATACCTCTTTTCGCAGGGAATTTTTCCCCCTCGCTTACGGTAAAAACGCTGTCACAGTCAAGTCAATACGCCCCACCCGCTTGCGCAAATAAGTATACCCATTTGCACGGCGTCGAAAGGTCGGAAGAAGCATTGTAAGGACTGGATTTTAGAAAGGGTGATGCGCAAAAAAAGAGGCATGCATAAGGGTATACTTTTCTGCACACCTCCCTGTAAAATCTTTTTCTAATTCGAATTGTACATCATTCAAGCGGATTTGCGCAAGCCCCTCTGAGGGGAGGAATCGGCCCGATACCCGGCGCGCGGGGAAACGCGCCGCGGGTGTCGGGTCTGGTCTCGAAAGTGTTCACCAAGCCGGCTTGTTCAGTGCGGTGTCTCCGCTGTCTGCCGGCCTCAGTGCCCTTCTGCCGCTGTCTCCAGATTTTTCAAAACGCCGTATCCCCGGAGGACGCGCACGTCGGCCAGGACGCTGCCTTTCCGAACCGCTTCCTCCAGTTCACGGCCGGTTCCCTCCGGGACGTAGTAGACGCCGAGCCCGTAGTCCACGGAATACGACTGCCACTGCCAGACGATCGTCCCCTTCAGATACAGTCTGCCCGAAGGCCGGGTGAACGAGACGCCGGCGATCGAGCCGACCCCGTTGCCGTCCAGCTTCAGAGTGACGTAGAGGTCTCTGTAATAGCTCCTGTAATAGTCTCTGTCTGTCCTGTACCGTTTCCAGCCCGAACGGAGAACGGCTTCTTCCGCGCGATCCGCGCTGTCCGCTTCCGTGTCGTCCGCAATGTCCGGCAGGGATCCTTCCGGCAGAAGATCTTCCGGGACGTCGGAGATGTCGTAGTCGAGCGTAACGTAGTCGCCCCGCAGAAAGTCCCGCGGATCCACGGGGCGCGTTCGGAGCAGTACGCGCTCCCCCCACGCCAGCGCCGTGAAATTGACGGCCGGCTGGTAAAGCAGGACGCTCAGAGGCAGAATCGCGATGGCGGCGTATTTCAGGGCGAGAGACTTAAAGAACGCGCGCATCGCCGCCGCCTCCTGATTGTTCCGATTTTTCCGGGCCGGAGGCGTTCGCCGCGGCCTTTTTCCCGTTCCATCGGTGACAGGCGAACGCGATCAGAAGCAGCAAAACCCCGCCAACCGTGAAGAACAGCGACTTCGACATGAAGTTGTAGAACATGTCGAAGTACCACCGCGCCAGAACGGCGCAGAACAGGAACGCCGCGAACGCCGTGTTTCTGTTCTGCCGGACGATGCGCCACAGGAGGTACGCGCCCAGAACGGCGCTCGAAAGTATCTGACGGAAGAGGAGTTCCGAAGTTCCGGCGTAGTCGTCGTAGTAGTACCGCCCCTCCCAAACGAACCGGAACGTCAGGGCGAACCCGGCCAGCCCCACGCAGAGCAGGCCCTGCAGGTCGAGATCCGCGGCGTCCAGTTTCCACGCCGAAAAGGAGATCAGTATCCCGATGGCCAGAATGCCCGTCACGAAGGGAAGGACGCTCTCGTGCGTCGAGTTGATGACGCAGAGCCACGTGAACCAGTTGAGGATGAAAAAGTTGCTCAGAAAAATCTTTCGGGTGCTTCCGCCCACAAACACCTCTTTGAAAATTGACTTGAAAATCGACCTCGGCGCGGAGTCGGAATTCCGCGTCAGAAACCGGGACCACCACGCCGCGGCGACGAGCAGAACCAGCAGCACAAGCGGCTGGTGAGGTGTGACGACCGAGAAAATGCCGCGGACGCCGCGGTACCCCCACGCCCGGGCGGCGTACAGCAGGTTGATGTAAACGAGGGCCGTGACTTCATACAGGGCATAAATCGCGAGGCCGCGCGTCAGAAGAAACGTCGGGCCGTAAATCAGAAGCCATGTCGCCAAAAGGTCGGCGGGGCTTCCCTTGATGTGAAATATCTGGGAGATCAGAGCGAGCCCGCCCAAAAGCAGAAATCCCGACAGGAACAGGAGCGTATCGGACACCAGCCTCCAGCCGCGCCTTTCACAGAGGTACGCGCCCGCGACGCTCGTCAGATAAGAGCCCGCGATCAGCGCGATTTTAACTCCTTTCGGCAGGACGTTCCAGTTCGCCGCGATGAAGCTGAGAACGCCGAGGCCGATCATAGCGATTCCCAGCGCCAGAACGGCGGCCGGGAAAGGCCGCGTCAGGGTGTAGCTCTCCAGAATGCCGTCCCTCTGAGTCTCGGAGATCAGGCCCCGCTCGACCCACGACCGGGACTCATCCGCCAGGAAGAGTCTTCGCTTACGCGATATTGCGCGATCCAAAAAATGACCTCCTCTCGAACAGGTTTCCGCACATTATATACCCTATTCAGCGAGGTTTCAGGGGCATTGCATTGCATTATCTCTCTAATGTGATAATATAACGTCATGAATGACGTAATGAATAAATCGCAGCGGGCAAAGAGGTGACGACAGCAGATCAAATCGAAAGACAATTATTGAGGCAGTTTGCGGTTTGCGGTTTGCGGTTTGTGGTTTGTAATTTGTAATTTGTTGTGTGCGGCAATTGGCTGTATGCGGTTGACTGATCTGAGGAGGCAAAAAAGATGAATCGGCGGAAATGTTTCGTGTTGCTTTTGGTGTGTACCGTGCTTTGCGGGACGGCGTTTTCGGCAGGCGCCGCGGTCGAGTACACGATCAAGGTGGGGTCTATCGTATCGGAGACGCACCCGGACATGGTGGTCATGAAGAGCACCTTCGTTCCCTATGTCGAGGGGAAGTCCGAGGGGCGGATCAAGGTCGAGCTCTATCCGAACGGTCAGCTCGGCGGAGACCGCGAGCTGACCGAATCGGTGCAGATGGGAACGCTCCAGCTCGCGCTTCCCGCCACGTCGGTGCTGGGGGGCTTCGACAAGCGGTATCAGGTGCTGGATCTTCCGTTCCTATTCACGACCCGCGAGGCCGCCTTCGAGGCGCTGGACGGAGAACTGGGGGCGAAGCTGAATTCCCTCTTGCCCGGCAAGGGGTTCGGGTGTCTCGGATACATCGAGAACGGGTTCCGGCACATCACCAACAACAAAAAGCCCATCACGCAGCCGGACGACCTGAAGGGCATTAAACTGCGCACCATGGAAAACGCCATGCACATCGCGTTTTTCAAGCGGCTGGGGGCGAATCCCACGCCGATGAGCTTCGGCGAGCTCTACACGGCTCTCCAGCAGGGGACGGTCGACGGGCAGGAGAACCCCTTCACGCTGATCTACGAGTCGAAGTTCTATGAAGTCCAAAAGTACGTCTCGGCTACCGGACACGTCTTTTCCGTCGTCATGCTGCTCACCAACAAGAAATTCATGGACTCCCTGCCGGACGACCTGCGGAAGATCGTCACCGACGCCTCCGCGGCCTTCGTAAAAGAACACCGCAGGGTCATGCCCGGCGCCGAGGAGGAGAACATGAAAGTCCTCCAACAAAGCGGCATGGAGCTCAACGAACTGACCCCCGAACAGAAAAAGCCCTTCCTCGAAGCCACCGCGCCGGTCTATCAGGAATTCGAGGCCGACCTGACCAAAGAAATCATGGACTTGGCCCGCAAATCCCAAAAATAGCCAGGGGCGCCAGGGCCGGGGGCCCTGGACCCGGGATGGGTTTGGTGGAAGCGAGAGAACAGGCCGCCCGTTGGGCGGGGATTGTGCTGGCGGGTGGCGGTTCGCCTGAAAAGACGGGCGATACTGCCGCCCTGCGACCCATAATGGGGTGCAGGGGTCCGCGACCCCTGCCAGGGCCGGGGGCCCTGGATCCGTTATGGGTTTGGTGGAAGCGAGAGAATCTGCCGCCCTTCGGGCGGGCGGGGGCGGTTCGCATAAAAAAGACGGGCGACACTGCCGCCCTACGACCCAGAATGGGGTGCAGGGGTCCGCGGCCCCTGCCCAGGAGGTTTGCGGGATGAGGTTCAAAAAATTTCTGGACAATTTTGAAGAGTATTTTGTGGTTTGGACGATGGCGCTGATGACGGCCCTGGTTTTCTGTCAGGTGGTCATGAGGTATGTTTTCAGCAATTCCCTTTCATGGAGCGAGGAGCTTGCGCGGTTTATATTCATGTGGCTCTCGTGGGTGGGCGCCAGCTACGCCGTGAAGGAGCGCAGTCATTTTCGGGTCGAGATGTTCGCCAATCTTCTGAAAGGCCGGCACAGAAGAAGATTCGAGCTGCTGATTCTGGCGGTCTGGTTCGGGTTTGCCGTCGTCATGGCCTGGCTCGGGAGTCAGCTCATGATCTTTCTCATGGAAACGGGACAGATCTCGGCCGCTATGGAAATCCCCATGTCGTGGGTCTACGCGTCGGTTCCTGCGGGGTGCGCCCTGATGGCCGTCCGGCTGATCGCGGAAATCGCCAAGATTCTGAAATGCCCGGCGGACGGGGGGGCCGCGTGATGGAGGCCCTTCTTCTCTTTTCGACGCTCATCGCGCTGATTGCTCTCAGCGTTCCGATCGGCATCACTCTGGGGCTTTCGACGCTGATCTGTATCGTGTTCACGTCGGACATTCCCCTCATGATCCTCGCGCAGAAATCCGTCACGGGACTCGACTCTTTTCCCCTTCTGGCCATCCCGTTCTTCATTCTGGCCGGGGCCCTGATGTGCAGCGGAGGCATTTCCCGGCGCCTCGTCAATCTGGCGGACAGTCTGGTCGGGTTCATCACCGGCGGGCTTGCCATGGTTACGGTGCTCGCCTGCATGTTTTTCGCCGCCATTTCCGGGTCCGGCCCCGCCACGGTCTCGGCCATCGGGTCGTTCATGATCCCCTCGATGAAGGAGCGCCGGTACCACGGCGACTTCGCGGCCGCGATCACGGCGGCGGCCGGCACCATCGGCGTCATCATCCCCCCCAGCATACCCTTCGTTATCTACTGCATCGTCGCGCAAACCTCAATCGGCGACATGTTCATCGCGGGCGTCGTCCCCGGCGTCATCATCGGCATAGCCCTGATGCTCGTCTGCTACCTGACGGCCAAAAAACGGCACTACCTCAGTTCCGCCGAGCGCCCCACTTTCAAAGCGGTCCTCGCGGCTCTGCGGGAGGCCGTGTGGGCGCTTATCGTCCCGGTCATCATCCTGGGCGGCATTTACGGAGGCGTGTTCACTCCGACGGAGGCCGCCGTCGTCGCGGTCGTGTACTCCATCCTCATCGGAAAATTCGTCTACCGGGAGCTGGATTTCAAAACGCTGTACGAGTGCCTGCGCATGACCGGCCTCATCAACGGCGCGACGGAGTTCATGATCGGACTCTCCATGGCCTTCGCCAGCTATCTGACCATGGCGCAAATCCCGGCACACATCGGCGCGTGGCTCAGGGAGTTTTCGAGCAATCCCGTCCTGATTCTGATGTTTATCAATGTGTTCCTTTTGATTCTCGGCTGTTTCGTGGACAACATCGCGGCCGTGATCATTCTGACGCCCATTCTGCTCCCCGTGGTCAAATCCCTGGGGGTGGACCCCATTCATTTCGGGCTCATCATCACCGTCAACCTGGCCTGCGGCTTCATTTCGCCCCCTTACGGAATAAACCTTTTCGTGGCGTCCGCGATCTCGGGAGAGAGTATCGAGAAGATCTCCGCGGCCATCGTCCCGTCGTTCATCGCGATGGTGGCCTGTCTTCTGCTTTTCACTTATTTCCCCTCCCTCTCCCTCGGGCTTCTGCGCCTGATACGGTGATATGTTATGACAACAAACAGGGGTTTCGGGGAAGCCGGTGCCGCTTCCCTGAAACCCCCGCGAGTCGATGCCTGTTCCTGGTGAATCTGAATCTGGTGAATCCGAATCTAATGAGGCGGAATCAGACGCTCACCGCTCTTTTAACGAACCCGGACTTCAGGCACTTGGCGCACACGCGGACTTTGAGAGTCGTTCCGTCGCCCGCGTCGATTCTGGCGCTTTGAAGATTGACCAGCCAACGGCGGCGCGTATGCCGGTTCGAGTGACTGACCGCGTTCCCGGTGACGGGACCGCGCCCGCAATACTGGCAGACTTTTGCCATCGATACTCCTCCTCCCCACTGTATAAACACTTCATAAACACTTCCGCCGGAAGACCGAATCCCGGCCGTTTTTGAAACTTTCTCTCGAAGCGAACAGGAAAGATTCTATCACAATTTCTAAATCCGTGGGCATTGCCCGGCAGGCGTTCAGCAGACGTTCCCGTTGAAGCGGCATACCCGGTCTCCGTTCGCCCAGCAGTCAACCTCGCGCACGTTGTATTTCCTGCCGGTGTACGATTCCAGAATCCCGGAAATGAACCCCTCGTCGTAATTGCACACGTTTTCGTTGGTCACGGGAAGACCGCTGCAGTCGAGGTCCTGTCCCACGGTCAGAACGATGTTCCCCGAATCGGGATTGAACACCTCCATGCGAAGAATGCCGATTTTCAGTTCCTGCAAGGTCTTTTGCAGGCTGGCGATGAAATTGTCAAAATCCAAAGTCAAATCCAGCACGTTTTTGGCGAACTCGGTACCCGCCAGATAGCCTGCCTTGCGGAAAAATTCGTTTGCCTGCTCGGCTCCGAATTGTTTGGACAGCACGTCCAGCATCGTGTACTGCATCAGCCGATAAATCAGCACCGGCATTTCCTCACCGAGATCGCCCCGCCCTTCTTTGACGTCTCCCAGATTTCCCCAACGGAAAGTGTTGTGGCCCAAGCTCTCGGCAAATATGTTCTGCATGACTTCACTCTCCTCAGTTTTGTCCGGTATTGCATTGCATTGTATTGTATTGATTAAAACAGACCATGACTCTGCCTGCGGGGTCCGCGGGCCGTCGCGTCGGCCGCGCAGGCGAGTCAGAGCGCGTGGAGCGGGGTGTCGGTCTCGAATGAGATCTCGTTGTCCGCGACCAGAACCTTCACGTTGACGCCCTTCCGAATTTTGCCGGCCAGAACGGAATCGGCCAGCTTGTCCTCGATCATGGACTGGATGGCGCGCCTCAGCGGGCGCGCGCCGAACTTGGGCTGAAATCCCTTGTCCAGAATCATCGCCTTGGCCTCGTTTTCGACGCCGATGCCGATGCCCTGCTCGGAAAGCCTCGTTCGCACGTCGGAAAGCATGATCTCGACGATGCGCAGCAGGCTCTCGCGCGACAGAGGCCGGAAGACCACCATGTCGTCGATGCGGTTCAGAAACTCCGGCCGGAAGACCTTCCCGGACTCTTCGACGATGATCTTCTTCATGCGCTCCCACTCCAGGGCGTTCGCTCCGTCGGAGTCCGCCGCGTCGACCCCGAAACCCAGAGAATTTCCCCGCGCGGCCTCCTTCGCTCCGACATTGCTCGTCATGATCACCACGGTGTTGCGGAAGTCCACGCGGCGCCCCTGTCCGTCCGTCAGGCTGCCCTCCTCCAAGATTTGCAGAAGGATGTTGTAAACCTCCTGGTGGGCCTTCTCGATTTCGTCGAAGAGGACGACGGAGTAGGGGCGTCTGCGGACCAGTTCCGTCAGTTTCCCGCCGCTCTCGTGCCCGACATAGCCGGGAGGCGCGCCCAGGAGTTTGGAGATCTCGTGCTTCTCCATAAACTCGCTCATGTCGAGCCGGATCATGGCGTCCTCGCTTCCGAACAGAAAACGCGCGAGACAGCGCACGAGTTCCGTTTTGCCGACGCCCGTCGGGCCCATGAAAAGGAAGCTGCCGATGGGCCGCCGGGGGTCTCTCAGGCCGCTGCGCGCCCGGCGTATCGCGCGGGACACCGCGCCGATGGCCTCGTCCTGCCCCACGAGGCGCGCGGAAATCTCCGCCTCCATCCGCAGAAGGCGCGCGGACTCCTCCTCCGTCAGCTGCGAAACGGGAACGCCCGTCAGCTCGGAGACCACCGCCGCGATGTCCTCGGCCGTGACGACGGAGCGGTGTTCCTTCGCGTTGTCCCGCCAGGCGCTGCGGGCCTTCTCCAGATCGTCGGCGATGAGGTGCTCTTCGTCCCTCAGCTTGGCCGCGATCTCGAATTTCTGGGAGGTGACGGCGTTTTCTTTTTCCCTGCGCGTGGCCTCCAGGCGGCCCTCCAGTTCGCGGACGGCGTCGGGCGGGTCGAGCGCGCGAAGCCGCGCGCGGGCTCCGGCCTCGTCGATCAGGTCGATGCCCTTGTCGGGGAGGAATCGGTCCTTGACGTAGCGCGCGGAAAGCTGCGCCGCGGCCTGAAGCGCGGAGTCTTTGATCTCGGCCTGGTGGTGCAGCTCGTAACGATCCCTCAGCCCCTCCAGGATCAGCACGGAGTCGGCGATGCTCGGCTCGTCCACCTTCACGGGCTGAAAACGCCTCTCCAGCGCGGCGTCGCGTTCGACGTACTTGCGGTATTCCTCCTGCGTCGTCGCCCCGATGAGCTGAAAAACGCCCCGCGAGAGGCTGGGTTTCAGGATGTTGGCGGCGTCCACGGTTCCCTCGGCGCTGCCGGCGCCCACGATCGTGTGAACCTCGTCGACGAAGAGGATGACTTCTTTGGAATCGGTCAGTTCCTTGACGATACGGCGCAGGCGCTCCTCGAACTCGCCCCGGTACTTCGTTCCCGCGACCAGGGTTCCGGTGTTGAGCTGGATGACGCGCTTGTCGCGCAGGGGTTCGGGGACGTTGCCGTCGGCGATCTGCTGCGCCAGCCCCTCGACGACGGCGGTCTTGCCGACGCCGGGGTCTCCGATCAGGACGGGATTGCACTTGGTGCGGCGGCAAAGCACCTGCATCAGGCGCTTGATCTCTCTGGATCGCCCGATGACGGGGTCCAGCTCCCCGTCGCGCCCCTTCTGGGTCAGGTCGATGCCCAGCTGGTCGAGGGTCGGGGTTTTGACGCGCCCTTTCTTCTTCAGGCGGTCCGTCAGGGGTTCCGCGCCGGAGCGGAGCGGAGCGGAGGAGCCCTCCGACATGAGGGAGAGAACCTGCTTCTGGGCCGTCGCGGCGTCGATGCCCATCGCCAGAAAATACTGCGAGACCATGCTGCTCGTGTCCCCCAGTATCCCAAGGAGGATATGCTCCGTCCCCACGTAGTTGACGCCCATGTTGCGGGCCTCCCGCATGGCGATCTCGAGCGCCTTTTTCACGCGCGGGCTCAGGGGCAGGTCGATGGACTTCAGCGTGGGCTGGGAGTGCCCCATCGCGTCCTCGAGCTGCACGCGGACTTCGTTCAAATCCAGGCCGAGGGCGATCAGGGTCTGGTACCCCAGCCCTCCGCCCTCGTAGGCGAGACCCAAAAGGATATGTTCCGGCTCGATGACGTTATGCCCCATTTTCAGAGCCTCGCGGTGGGCCAGTTGAATGACTTTTTTCCCTCGTTCGGTGAAAAACTGCCACATGGCGATATGTCCCCTGATTCAGTAAAATTTGATTTCAGTAAAATCTGGATTCAGTAAAATTTGCGAAACTCAGGCCAGCATCAGACTCCGCAGGATGCGCTTCAGCATTTCGGCCTGGATGAGCTCGCGCTTGTAGGACGACAGGTCGAACTCGGACCGCCCCAGCTCCTCCGCGTACCGCAGAACCACCTCGATTATCAATCGTTCGCGCGCATTTATCAAGCCTCTCTCCTGGAGGCTGGTCAGAAGTTTTTTGCACACCGGCGCGGTAAGCCTCTCGCCCACGATCTTGTTGATGTGCGCCAGCCGTTCTTCGGGGTTTTCGTAGGAAAGGCGGACGATGCGGATATAGCCGTGCCCCCCCCTCTGGCTTTCGATCAGGTAGCCCTTTTCGGGGGTGAAGCGGCTGCGCAGAACGTAGTTGATCTGGCTGGGGACGCACCCGAAGGACTCCGCCAGCTCCTTGCGCCGCACGGAAACGACGGACTCCTCGTCCGCGCCGAAAAGCTCGTTGATATACCGCTCGATCTCCCTGGTTAAGCTGGGCATCGCAATTCAAAACCTCCCCTTCAGAACCTCCGCCTCGATTGACCGAACGCCATTGTAGTCAGTAGGTCAACATTAGTCAACGATAAAAAGGCCTGCCGGAAGCACTTGAGCAGAAATACCGAGGCTCGAGCCGCCGCGCCGGGCGAGGGGGATTTGAGGGTGATACGCAGGTGATATGCGCATGATGTGCGTATGATGTGCGGGTGATATACTGACGGCGCGGAGGCGCGTTCCCTGCCCTTCGGGAGCGGGCGTTCTCCGAATTTTTTTCCTGGCAGAGGTGCGGCACATCATGGAAACTGGCGGGCGCGCCGGAACGACCGGCAAGGTTCTTGCGCTCAGACGCGAGGACTACGGGCAGGAGGGCATCGACTCCGCCGTAAAAGCCGTTTTCGAGTATTTCGGGGGAATCGCGCGCTTCGTCAGGCCGGGGGCCGACGTTTTGCTCAAGGTCAACCTCGTCGCCGGGAGAAAGCCGGAGCGCCGCGTCACGACGGATCCCTCCGTCGTGCGCGCCGCGGCGCGCGCCGTTCTGGAGGCGGGAGGGCACCCGATCATCGCCGACAGCCCGGGCATCGACAATTTTTCGAGGGCCGCGGAGAAAGCCGGGTTTACGGAGGTCGCGGAGGAACTGGGCATTCCCTGCGTGGAACTGACCGACCCCGTCCCTCTCCCCGCCGCGCCCGGCGCTTCTTTTCAGAAAATCGAGGCCGCCCGGCGGGTCCTTTCGAGCGACCTCGTCATCAATCTGCCCAAAATGAAAACGCACGGACAGATGCTCCTGACGCTGGGCGTCAAGAATCTCTTCGGGTGCGTCGTCGGGCAGAAAAAATCCGAATGGCACTACAACGTCGGCCTGAGGCGCGAGGTCTTCGCCTCCCTGTTGCTGGATATCTGGGAGGGGGTGCGCCCCGCCCTGACGATTCTGGACGGCGTGATCGGCATGGACGGACGCGGGCCGACGAACGGCTCTCCCTGTCCTTACGGGGTACTGGCGGGGGCGGAGGACGCGCTGACGCTGGATTTCCATATCTGCCGCATGATGGGGGCGCAGCTCGAAGACTACCCCCTCTGGCAGGCGGCCGCCGCGCGGAACATGCCCCAATGCCGCCTCCGGGACGAGGATCTGGCCGGAGACTTTCCGGCGTCGCACGTCTGGAAGGGGATCGACATCCGAAAGATGGACAGCCTGAGCCTCCTGCCCTTTCTTCCGACCCTCTTCAAACTGCCGTTCGGCCGGTTTCTGGAGCGGGCCCTGACCTCCCGCCCGTCGCATATTCCCTCCCGCTGTCTGGGGATCGCGCGCTGCGGAAGGTGCGCCGCGGTCTGCGCAGCGAAAGCGATCGAGCCCGCGGAGCGGGCCCTGATTTCCGCCGGCGCGGGCGCGGGTGAAGAAGGCGGGAAATCGCTGAAGTTCGACTATGAAAAATGCATCCGCTGCTACTGCTGCCACGAAATGTGCCCGGCAAACGCCATCGAGTTCAAAGAGGGGCTCTGGATGAAAGCCTCGCGCCTCCTGCCGCGTTTTCGGCGGCCGCCGGCCTCGAACTGATATAATCGGGAGCGGTATTGTGGAAGGAACGTGTTCCATCGTGCCCGACGTGCCGGCTCCAGACCCAGATTCAGATTCAGATTCAGACCCAGATTCAAATTCAAATTCAGAGCAGGAGGGGTGTCCTGATGACAGAGAGAGTGAACGAGGTTCGGGATCGTCTGCGCGCTTGCCCCGAACCGTCCGGGCATGAGGGAAAGACGGCCGCGTATTTGGCCGCGGAATTGCGGAAAGCCGGGTGCGAAGTGCGGGAGACGGCCACAGGCGGCCACGGCGTCGTCGGGATACTGAAGGGCGCGGAGCCCGGCCCGGTGGTCGGGGTGCGCGGCGATATCGACGCCCTGCGGCACGTGGTGGACGGAAAAGAGGTCTGCGTGCATTCCTGCGGACACGACGCGCACGCCGCCATGGCCCTGGCCCTGGCCGAAGAGGCGGCGAAAACCGGCATCAGGCGCGGCATCCTGAAAGTCTTCTTTCAGCCTGCCGAGGAAACGCTGGCGGGCGCGCGCGGCATGATCGAGGAAGGCCTGACGGCGGACCTGGACTATATGTTCGGCATACACCTGCGCCCCATACAGGAAGCCAAAGCCGGCCAGGCCACCGCTGCCCTCTGGCACGGGTCCAGCTATCAACTGGAAGCCTCCGTCAGCGGGCGGACAGCCCACGGAGCGCGTCCTCACCTCGGAGTCAACGCCATCGACGCCGCCGTGCTGGTGGTCAACGCCCTGAATTGCGTTTGGGAAAACCCCGTGGAGGGCTGGTCCGCGAAGGTCACGAAGTTCAACTCCAACAGCCTGATCAGCAATGCCGTGCCCGACGGCGTCGATCTCGTCTTTGACCTGCGGGCGCAGAAGAACGGCGTCATGGAGAGCATGCTGCAAAAAGTCAGCGATATGGTTATCAACGTCCCGACGGGGCTGGGCGCGGTCGGAACGGTGAAGAAGAGCGACGGCGTTCCCGCCGCCGAATACGATCCCGAAGCCATTGCCCTGCTGGAAGAAGCCATCACCGCCGTGCTGGGCCGGGAGGGGCTGCTGCCGCCTATCGTCACGCCCGGCGCTGACGACTTCCACTTTTACAAAAGAGCCAAGCCGAGCATCAAGGCGGGTTTCGTCGGCCTCGGCGCCGACCTCACGCCCGGCCTGCACGACCCCTCCATGACCTTCGACGCGAATGTCCTGCCTGACGGAGTGAAAATCCTGAAATACGCCGTGGATAAGCTCCTGGGCTGAGACGCTCTCCGCCGTATCGCCTGCGCCGGATGGTGTTATCGGCCGAATCGCGTCGGCTGGTATAATCGGCTCGGATTTTATGAATTCAGGCTTTTTATTGTGATTCACCATAATTCGCAGACGGGCGTTCGGTTTCGGCCGGGCGCCCGTTTGCGGCATATCGAAGGAGTGGTTGGCATGGAATGGAAAGACGAGTACAAGAGCAAGCTGTGCAGTTTGAAGGAGGCCGCTTCGCGCATCAAAAGCGGCGACAAGGTGGTGGTCACCCACGCGTGCGGCGAGCCGTCCGCCCTTCTGGAGGCGATGGTCGAAAACGCCGCGCAGTACGAGAACGTCACGATCGTCCACCTGACCGCGATGGGCAAGGCGCTCTACTGCCAGCCGGGGATGGAGAAGCACTTCCGCCACAACAGCCTTTTTCTCGGAGGAAGCACGAGGAAGCCCGTCGAGGAGGGCCGCGCGGACTTCACCCCGATCTATTTCTCGGCGGTTCCCGACATGCTGCGCAAGGTTCTGCGCCCGAACGTCGCGCTGCTGCACCTCTCGCCGCCCGACGAGCACGGCTTTTGCAGCTTCGGGATTTCGGTGGACTACACGAAGCCGGCGGCCGAGGTCGCGGACATCCGCATCGCCCAGATCAACAGAAACATGCCCCGCACGCTGGGGGACTCGTTCATTCACGTGAGCGCCCTGGACTGCATCGCCGAACACGACGCCCCGCTCATCGAACTGCAGCCGCCGCAGATCTCCGATCTGGAGGCCGCGATCGGCCGGAACTGCGCCTCCCTCGTGCGGGACGGCGACACGCTGCAGCTCGGAATCGGCGCGATCCCCGACGCGGTGCTGCTCTTTCTGAAGGACAAGAACGACCTGGGGATTCACTCCGAAATGATCTCGGACGGCGTGATGGCCCTCGCCGAGGCGGGCGTCGTCACGAACAGGCGCAAGAACTTCAACCCCGGCAAGAGCGTCGTCACCTTCCTCATGGGGACGCGGAAGCTCTACGATTACGTGCACGACAACCCCGCCATTCAGATGATGCCCGTCGATTACGTGAACAATCCGGCGGTTATCGCCCAGAACGACAATCTGGTTTCGATCAACTCCTGCGTTCAGGTGGACCTCTTCGGGCAGGTCGTCTCCGAGTGCGTCGGACTGCGCCAGATCAGCGGCGTGGGCGGTCAGGTGGATTTCGTCCGCGGCGCCGGCATGAGCAAAAACGGGCGCACGATCATGGCGATGCCCTCCACGGCGCAGGGCGGGAAGGTGTCGAAGATCGCGGCCCTGATCGACACCGGCGCGTCGGTCACGACGTCGAGGTGCGACGTGGATTACGTCGTCACCGAACACGGCATAGCCCAGCTGAAGTACAAAACGCTGCGCGACCGGGCCCGCGAGCTGATCGGCGTGGCTCACCCCGACTTCCGCCCGCCCCTGATCGAAGAGTTCGAGAAGCGTTTCAAGAGCAAGTTTTAGTAAATAGTAAACGTTCAAGCTCAGGAGGGCGGAGCGCCGAGGCGGGCGCTCCGGCAGAACTACGGTAACGGCATATCGATATTTATATATCGATATGCCGTTTTGCGTCCTTACTTCGGGAGTCGATTCACAATATCATGAATCTAAAGCATCAGGTGTAATGTAAGGTTTCATAATTCAATGCAAGAGGTGATTCGATTGAGTAAAGAAGTGGTATTGGCCGGCGCTTGTCGCACGGCGATCGGAAGGATGGGCGGAACCCTCGTCGACGTACCCGCCGTGGAACTGGGCGCCATCGTCATCAAAGAGGCGCTGGCGCGCGCGGGCGTTCCGGCGGATCAGGTCGGGGAGGTCTATATGGGCTGCGTCCTGCAGGCCTCGCAGGGGCAGAACGTGGCGCGTCAGGCCGCTCTCAAGGCCGGGCTTCCCATAGAGGCCCCCGCGCAGACGCTGAACATCGTCTGCGGCTCGGGCCTGAAGAGCGTCAACCTCGCGGCGGCCGCGATCCTCATGGGGGACGCCGATGTCGTCGTCGCCGGCGGAATGGAGAGCATGTCCGGCGCTCCCTACTCGCTGGAGAAGGCGCGGTTCGGCTACCGCATGAACAACGGAGCCCTGGTCGACACGATGATCAAAGACGCCCTGTGGGACGTCTTCAACGACTATCACATGGGGATCACGGCGGAGAACGTGGCCGAAAAATACGGCATCACCCGCGCGATGCAGGACTCCTTCTCCGCGGAAAGCCAGCAGAAATGCGAGGCCGCCCAGAAGGCCGGGAAGTTCGGCGACGAGATCGTGCCGGTGCCCGTGAAGGTGAAGAAGGACACGGTGAACTTCGAGAAGGACGAGAACCCCCGCGCGGGCATTACCGTGGAGACCATCTCCGGGCTGCGTCCCGCGTTCAAGAAGGACGGCACAGTCACGGCCGGCAACGCGTCCGGCATCAATGACGGCGCGGCCGCCGTCGTCGTGATGAGCGCCGAAAAGGCGAAAGAGCTGGGCGTGAAGCCCATGGCGAAGTGGATCGCCGGCGCGGCCGCGGGGGTAGACCCCTCCGTGATGGGCATCGCTCCCGCGTTTTCCACCCAGAAGCTCCTGAAAAAAACGGGCCTTTCCCTTGACGCCATCGACCTGATCGAGGCCAACGAGGCGTTCGCGGCCCAGGCTCTGGCGGTCGGCCAGCTCCTGAAGTGGAACCCCGCCAAGGTCAACGTCAACGGCGGCGCCATCGCTCTGGGACACCCGGTGGGCGCTTCCGGCTGCCGCATCCTCGTCACCCTGCTGCACGAAATGCGCCGGCGCGGGGCCAAAAAGGGCCTGGCGACCCTGTGTATCGGCGGCGGAATGGGCGTGTCCACCCTCGTCGAACAGCTCTGAGACACTGAGTTCATATATAAGGAGGTCCTGAAAATGAAGGTTGGAATTATCGGCGCGGGAACGATGGGCAGCGGTATCGCTCAGGTGTTTGCGTCCAAGGAAGGGTACGAGGTCACCCTGTGCGACGTCAGCCTGGAGCTGGCTGAGAAGGGGAAGAAAAACATCGCCTCCGGTCTGGAAAAACTGGCCGCCAAGGGGAAGACCACGCCGGAAGCCGTCGCCGCGATCGTGGGCAGAATCAAGACCGGACTTGCCGAGAACGTGGGCGGCTGCGACCTGGTGGTGGAGGCCGCGCTGGAAAACCTGAGCGTAAAGAAAGAGCTTTTCGGCCGGCTTCAGACAATTTGCGGCAAAGACACCATCTTCGCGTCGAACACGTCCTCTCTGTCGCTGAGCGAGCTGTCGCGCGGCCTGGACCGGGAGGTGGTGGGGATGCACTTTTTCAACCCCGCCCCGGTCATGAAGCTGGTGGAGGTCATCTCCGGAGTCAACACGCCCCAGGCGCTGATAGAAAAGGTCGAGAAGATCGCCAAAGACGTGGGGAAAACGCCGGTGCTGATCAAAGAGGCGCCGGGGTTTGTGGTGAACCGTATGCTGATCCCTCTGATCAACGAAGGGGTCGCCATTTACGCGGAGGGCGTGGCCTCCGCCGAGGGCATCGACACCGCCATGAAGCTGGGCGCCTCTCACCCCATGGGCCCGCTGGAATTGGGCGACCTGATAGGTCTCGACGTCTGCCTCGCGATCATGGAGATCCTCTACACCGAATTCGGCGACCCGAAATACCGTCCTCATCCGCTTCTGAGAAAAATGGTGCGCGGGGGCCTGCTCGGCAGGAAAACGGGGAAGGGTTTCTACGACTACGGACGCAAGTGAGCGGCTACGAGCGCAAATGACGGACGAAACGACGACCGGACGACTAGTAGAGCATTGGGGGATTAGCAGGAATGAATTTTGAGCTGACCAAAGAACAACAGATGGCCAAGGGGCTTTTCGAGGAATTTGCCGAAAAGGAAGTCCGCCCTCTGGCTCAGGAGATCGACGAAGAGGAGCGTTTCCCGGAGGAAACCGTAAAGAAGATGCAGCATTACGGTTTTATGGGAATTCCCACCTCGAAGGCCTACGGCGGGCAGGGGTGCGACGTGCTGACCTATATCCTGTGCGTCGAGGAGATGTCGAAAGTCTGCGGAACGACAGGGGTTATTGTGGCGGCCCACACTTCCCTCGTCTGCGACCCGCTTGAAAAATACGGCACGGAGGAGCAGAAGAGGAAATACCTTGTGCCTCTGGCGTCGGGAAAGGCCATCGGCGCCTTCGCACTGACGGAGCCCAACGCCGGCACCGACGCGTCCGGTCAGCAGACCAAAGCCGTTCGGGAAGGGGATCATTTCGTGCTGAACGGCAGCAAGATCTTCATCACCAGCGGCGGCAAGGCCGATACCTTCATCGTTTTCGCCATGACCGACAAATCCAAGGGCACGAAGGGAATCTCGGCGTTTGTCGTGGAGAGGAGCTTCCCGGGCTTCAGCATCGGCAAGAAAGAGCTGAAAATGGGCATCCGCGGCTCCTCCACCACGGAGCTGGTCTTCCAGAACTGCATCGTTCCGGCGGCAAACATGCTGGGCGAGGAGGGACGGGGCTTCAGCATCGCCATGGGCACCCTGGACGGCGGGCGTATCAGCATCGCGGCCCAGGCTCTGGGCATCGCTCAGGGGGCCTACAACGAGACGGTGAAGTACGTCAAGGAGCGCAAGCAGTTCGGCTCGCCCCTGTCGAAGTTCCAGAACACCCAGTTCCGGATCGCCGACATGCACGCCCGAATCGAGGCGGCGCGGCTTCTGGTCTACCGCGCGGCGCTGGCCAAGCAGAACGGGAAGCGTTTTTCGGTGGAATCCGCCACGGCGAAACTTTTCGCGTCGGAGACGGCGATGGCCGTCACCACCCAATGCGTCCAACTGCACGGCGGTTACGGATACACGCGGGATTATCCCGTAGAGCGCATGATGCGGGACGCGAAGATCACGGAGATCTACGAGGGCACCAGCGAGGTGCAGCGTATGGTTATCTCCGCTTCCGAGCTGCAGTAGGAGGTAGAGGTCACGATGAAAATCATTGTCTGCATCAAGCAGGTTCCCAACACCAACGAGGTCCGGCTGGACCAGAAGACGGGCACGCTGATCCGTGAGGGCGTCCCGAGCATCATCAACCCCGACGACAAGGCGGGCCTGGAGGCGGCGCTGAAGCTGAAGGACAGCCTGGGGGCGCACGTGACGGTTCTGTCTATGGGGCCGCCTCAGGCGGACGCGGCGCTGCGCGAGGCGCTGGCGATGGGCGTGGACGAGGCGATCCTGATCTCGGACCGCGCGTTCGGAGGGGCGGACACCTGGGCGACGTCGTCCACGCTGGCCGCCGCGATCCGCAAGCTGGAGTACGATCTCATCATCACGGGCCGTCAGGCGATCGACGGCGACACCGCGCAGGTGGGCCCGCAGATCTCGGAGCACCTGGGCATTCCCAACATCAGCTACGCCGAGGGCATCGAAATCGGGAAGGGAACCGTCACGGTGAAGCGGCAGTACGAGGACCGGTATCACATGGTCAAAACGAAGCTGCCCTGCCTGATCACGGCCCTGAGCGAACTGGGAGCGCCGCGCTACATGACGCCGAGCGGTATCTTCGACGCCTGGCAGAGGAAGATTCCGGTCTGGGGCCGCGGCGACCTGACGATCGACGACAGCAATATCGGGCTGAACGGCTCCCCCACGAGAGTGAAGAAGTCCTTCACGAAGGCGGTAAAAGGGAAAGGCACCGTAGTGACGCTGGACCCGGAGGAATCCGCCGGCTGGCTCGTCGACAGACTGAGCGAGAAGTTCGTCATATAGAGGGGGAGAGCCATGCCTATCGAAGGATACAAGGGCGTATTCGTATTCGCCCAGCAAGTGGACAATAAACTGGCGGGAGTCTCTTACGAGCTCCTCGGGAAAGCTCAGGAACTGGCGAAAGAACTGAACTGCGAGGTGTCGGCCGTCCTTCTGGGAAGCAAGGTGGAGGGGCTGTGCGACAATCTGGCGAAGTACGGCGCGGAACGGGTGGTTCTGGTGGACGACCCGGCGCTTGAGACCTACATGACAGAGCCCTACGCCTACGCGCTGTCGGAGGTTCTGAAGAAGCACAAGCCGGAAATCGTGCTGTACGGAGCGACGGCGATCGGGCGCGACCTCGCGCCGCGGGTCTCCGCGCGGATTCACACGGGCCTGACGGCGGACTGCACGGGGCTCGCCATCGAGGAGGAGACGCACCACCTCCTGATGACGCGCCCGGCGTTCGGGGGCAACATCATGGCGACGATCGTGTGCGCGGATTTCCGCCCCCAGATGGCGACAGTGCGCCCCGGCGTCATGCCGCGCCGCGAGAAAGAGGGCACGGTGCGGGCCAACGTGGAGAAATTCGCGCTCCCGGACATTGCCAAACACGTGAACGTCGAGATTCTGGACATCGTCAAGAAGGTCAGCGGGAAGATGGACATTCAGGACGCGAAGGTGCTGGTTTCCGGCGGGCGCGGCATGGGCGGCCCCGAGAACTTCCCGATCCTGGAAGAACTGGCGTCGGCGCTGGGCGGAACCGTCTCCTCGTCCCGCGCCGCGGTGGACTCCGGCTGGGTGGAGAAAGACCGGCAGGTGGGGCAGACCGGAAAGACGGTGCGGCCCAACCTCTATGTCGCGTGCGGCATCTCCGGCGCCATCCAGCACCTGGCCGGAATGGAGGAGTCGGATATCATCGTGGCGATCAACAAAGACCCCGGCGCCCCCATCTTCGAGGTGGCGGACTACGGCGTGGTCGGCGACGCCCTGAAAATCGTGCCGCTCTTCACGGAGGCCGTCAAGCGCGCTCTCCAGAAAAAAGCAACGGCCTAGCGCAGGGCAGGGGTCGCGGACCCCTGCACCCCGTTATGGGTCTGACGGCGGCAAGCCTGTCCGTCTTTTTGGGCAGAAAGCTCATCCCCGCCCAACGGGCGGCATGGTCTCTCGCTTCCGCCACACCCATAACGGGTCCAGGGCCCCCGGCCCTGGCAGGGGTCGCGGACCCCTGCACCCCGTAATGGGTCGTAGGGCAACAGTGTCGCCCGTCTTTTTGAGCGGAAAGCTCATCCCCGCCCAACGGGCGGCATGTTCTCCCGCTTTCACCACACCCATAACGGGTCCAGGGCCTACGGCCCTGGGGAGGTACAGTAATGATTCCGAAAGGTTCTTCCGAGATATCGAGACAGGCGATAGGGCGGTTTCCGTACTACCTAAAATTTTTGAACGAGCTGAATCTGAGCCGTCAGGAATATGTTTCCGCTCCGATGATCGCCTCCAGCCTTCAGCTTCACGAGGTACAGGTGAGGAAGGACCTGGCCGCCGTGAGCCGCCGCGCGGGAAAGCCCGGCGTGGGGTTCCCCGTCACCAGGCTGATTGACGACATCAAGCGCGCCCTTCACTACGACAGCCGGAACCGGGCTCTGCTCGTCGGAGCCGGACACTTGGGCAAGGCGTTGCTTTCCTACGGGGGTTTCGACGACTACGGCCTCGAGATCGTCGCCGCCTTCGACGCGGATCCCTCCCTCCACGGCAGCGAGATCGGCGGAAAGACGATTTTCCCCCTCGAAAAACTGGACGAGCTCAGCAGCCGCCTCAACGTCAGGATCGGCATCATCACGGTCCCGTCGAACGCGGCGGAGGAAGTCTGTGAACGCCTCGTCGCGAGCGGCATTTTGGCCGTCTGGAACTTCGCGCCGACCTACCTGAGCGTTCCCGAGCACGTTCTGGTCCAAAACGAAAACATGGCCGCTTCTTTGGCTCTCCTGTCGAAACATTTGGCCGAAAAGGGTTAAAATAATCTCCGGCGGACTGCCGGAAAAAACGTCCCTCAGGGTTCAAGCCCAAATTCAGGTTCAAATGCGGCCTGACCCTGAGGGCTCGTTTTTTCCGTCCGAGCTTGAGGTCGGGGGTGGCGTTTTGAATACCCTTTATTTGAAGTACGCGGTCGAGGTGGAACGGAGCGGCTCCATCACCCGGGCGGCCGAGAATTTGTACATGAACCAGCCCCATCTGAGCAAGACGATACGCGAACTTGAGGAGACTCTGGGGACGCCGATCTTCCGGCGCACGTCCAAAGGGATGCTGCCGACGAAGGCGGGGGCGGAGTTTCTGGCCTACGCGAAGAACATCCTCGCGCAGGTGGAGATGATTGAGAACCTCGCGAACGGCGACCGCTCCTCCAAAATCGAGTTCAGCGTCACGGTGCCGAGGGCGAGCTATATTTCCTACGCCTTCACCGAGTACGTCAAAACCCTGCCCTCCGACAGAACCCTGACGATCGACTACAGGGAGAGCAACTCCGCGCACGCGATCGAAAACGTCGTGGAGGAGGAAAGCAACCTCGGCATCATCCGTTTCCCGGCGCGGTACGAGGGCTATTTCATGGATTTCCTTCAGGAAAAAGGCCTGGATTTCGAGATTCTCTCCCGCTTCAAGCACCTGATCCTGATGTCGAAGGAGCATCCTCTCGCGAAGCGGGAGCCCATCGTTCCCCTGCGTCTCGAAGACTACATCGAGATCACGCACGGAGACAGCGGAACCCCCTCGCCCGCAAAACCCCAAAAATCCCCCGACGCGGAAAGCGGAAGAAGGGAGATCGCCATTTACGAGCGCGGAAGCCAGTTCGAGCTTCTGGGGCGCATTCCCTCGACATACATGTGGGCCTCTCCCGTGCCGGAGGAGGTTCTCTCGACCTTCGGCCTGGTCCAGCGCCGGTGCGATTCGCCGCGCAGGGACCACCACAAGGACCTTCTCATCTACAGAAGCGGCTACCGCTTCACCGACGAGGACGAGGCGTTCATTTCCAAATTGAAGAAAGTCGTACAGGAAATCCCGTTTTTCGACTTGGATTCCAAGGGCACAGTCCCCAGGGGCGCAGCCCCTGACGCCGCCGCGGGCTCGACGGAAGCGGGGGCGGCTTGTGCGGAGGCGGCGCGGGGTCACTGCGGCCCCGGACGGAGCGGCGTGCCCGTTGTCCGCGCTTAAACAGTCCGCCTGCCGCTTTTCCGCGCGGCCAGGCACACCGCCAGAACCGCCAGCGTTACCAGCCCCACGCCGAAGCCCGCGTCGCAGCCGCCGCCTTTTTCCACCACCACAGGCTCCGGCGGCTCGTTGTACATGCGGCGGTTCTCTTCCGGGATCAAGTCGAACGTGACGGGCGGGTCGAAGGTCTGCAGGTGCATCGTGTCGCCGTCTCCGCGCGTGAACTCGATCTGCGAGACGGACAGCAGATTCTTCAGCGCGTTCTCGTCCTCCGCCGTTCCTCCCATCCACAGCATTTTGTCCTTGGCGTACACCTCGTTCT
>JAISMH010000161.1 GCA_031276855.1 Synergistaceae bacterium | reverse complement strand
TCGGTCGGCAAGGGTGTTCATTGGGTCGCCGCTATGTGCTTTGATCTTGGTGTATTTAATATAAACGTGTTTGCTGAGTTCAGAGAAAAATTGAGCGAAATCACGGACATATGGAATCTTATCATGCTGTTTTTTCAGATTTGCCAGCTGGGAGAAGTAGGGAATTCCATTGCAATCAAAACCAAAATCAATGCTCCGCGCGCCGAACGCAACAGCTAACCACAATCCTCTCCGTGCCGCGGCTATCTCGGAAAAGAGCGGCCCGTGTTTTGCCATTGTGTCAATGATCCTTTGCTTTTCGACAGGATCAAAACTATCTTGGCGAGCATTGCGACAACAACGGATCTCATTGAGATTGCTCTCGATTGAGACGTCCACTGCAATCCCCGGCAGTTTTATGCCATCCAATACCGCATTCTTTACACGCAAAACGATGCCAGCACCAATGCGCTTTGATTGTGGGTCGTACGAGCCGTCTGTAACTAATGTCGCTTTGTGTTTAGCCATAATATATTATTTCCTCCTTAAATAAAAATACAGCCATCAATGATTAAGTTTATATCGGCTCACCTCGCACGATACAGACTTAGTAATGGATGGCTGCACAAGTAATGCCGAGAGAGATTGAAATTTTTCCAATCTTTATATCTCTCGAAGAGTAGGCCCCTTTGGGGTGTCCAATCGACTTCTCTACTCCGCGCCGCTGTAAGCACTACGTGATTACAGCATCTGAATTTGTCGTATTATAACACAGAATGATGTGCAGATGCCCGAATGCTTTCTGAAAATCGGAAGTTTACTTTATAGCCCCGCCGCGGCACGAACTGCGGCTCAGAAGATATAGCCGGGCACCGTGGATATAATCTCCGTTGCGGCCGCGAGCGCGGCAAAAAACGCCAAAACCAGAATCACGAATTTTTTCCGGTTTTCCTCGGCACAGACACGCATGAATAACGATGGCGCGGTTTGAGAAAGAATCAGCATGAAAAACGGCACGAAAGCGAAAATCTGGACGGGCATCATCACGAAACGCCACCACACCGGAAGCGAAAGGTTCGCTATCCTGACGAAGCTGGCGTTGGCAATGAAAGACAACGTGTCGCCGACGGAAAACATGCCGGCGTTCGCGGCATCCAACAAAATCGCGGCCGCCGGAAAAAACTGCACCGAGAGCAGCGCGGCGCAAGCCGCCTCCATGGTCTTCTCCCGCGTCAGAAACAGCCCGGCCAGAGCGACGAACAACATCAGGAAGGGCACGGCCATCGCCCCCGACACGTAAACATGGTAGGCGCCCGCGGAGATTCCGTACAAGGCACGAACGGCCATAAAACCGGACGCGATCGAACACGCTGTCAGAACGGAGCAGATCTGAGCGCTTTTCGAGGGATATTTCGCGGATTCCAGCGCGAGGAGACTCCACGTCATGACGAAGATGTGATAATCGAAGACTTCGAAGGCGAAGAAAAAACTATACACCAGATAAAGAACGAACGCCGGCAAAAAAAGCGCGTTCAGGATTTTTTTATGGCGGAATTTCAACGCGCACTGGACGCACTGGGCGGCGCAGAGCGCGTAAAGGAAAAAGAACATGGCGGCCGTGCCGCGAATACCTCCCAGCCAGCACGAAATTCCCAGCAGGCCGAAAAACGTCCCGCTCAGAATCGCCAGCTTCCCGACGAGCGCGGGAGGAACCTCGACCCTGGATTCTTTCGGTGCTTCCCCTTCCGCGCCGACGGTTTTTTCCGTTTCGAGGCGGCCCGCGAAAACGCTTTCCGTTTTCTCCGGCGCGCACGTCGGTTCCCGCGCCGGGGTCCGCTCCGGCCCGCGCTCCCCCGGCGTCGCGGGAATCGGCGGGGATACCGACGGGATTGGCGAAATCGGCGTGTTTGGCGTGTTTGGCGGAATCGGAGTATAACTTCCGCTTTCGGCAAGCGCCTCCAGAGCCTCCCTCATTTCGGCGGCGTCGGCGAACCGCGTCTTGCGGTCGAACGCGCACGCCTTCAGGACGATCTCGTTCAGCGCCGGATCGACGCCTTCAAGAGGCGGCGGGGCCTCCCCTTTCATGCGGCGCTGCAGCGCCTCCTCCCGGTCGCGCGGCATGACGGGCTCGGGGAAGGCGGGGAAAAAGGGCGGGCGATTCCGGTTCAGGTAGCGGTACATCACGATTCCCAGCGAATAGAGGTCCACCGACGCGCCGTACTCCTCGCCTCTGAAGACCTCCGGGGCCATGTAGGTTTCGGTGCCCTTCTTGGAGAGCCCCGACAGGGTGCGCTCGATCTGCCGGGCGATGCCGAAGTCGCCCAGCTTGAACTCGCCGTACTGCGAAACGAAAATGTTGTCCGGCTTGATGTCCCGGTGGACGGTTTTTCTGAGAGCGCAGAGCTCCAAAGCCCTGCATATATGAACGCCGAGCTTGACGGTCTCGTCCGGCGTCAGCGGGTGTTCCGCCGCGTACTCGGACAGGCTGGTCAGAAGCTCCATGCGGATGAGGATGTCCCAGCCGATCTCGTTTTCCTTTTCGATGACCTTGTGGTCCTCCAGCGAAACGAAGTTGCTGTTGCCGCGGAACGCGGACATGAGGTCGACTTCCTGAATGATGTCCATGACGAAGGCGTGGAAATAGCTCCGCGCGGACGCCTCGTCCAGTCCCTCGCTCCGCGCCTGGCGCAGGTCGGCTTCGTTTTGGGGAATGGACAGGATCTTCACCGCCGAGTAATAGGTCTTGCCGAACTCCTCTTTTTTGACCCTGTAGACTTTTCCGAAAGCGCCCTCGCCGAGCGGGGCCTCGACGTGCCAGGACCCCCACAGCGGTTCGTATTGCTTGATGTCGGCCATATAATTCACAGCTCCTCCGCGGGATAAGGGTTAATTTTATTGGGCTGCCGCTCGGGCAGGCACGGGCGTTACATCGACCACGACGCAGGTCACGTTGTCCCTTCCGCCGTTCCGCAGGGCCTCCGCCAGCAGGCGTTCCGCGGCGTCTTCGGCGGCGGGCCCGGAGCGCAGAATTTCTTCGATCCGCGCGTCCCTCACCATATCGGTCAGCCCGTCCGAGCAGAGCAGCAGCCGGCAGCCCCCGCCGATCGGCAGCGGCTCCGCGGCCGCCGGCACGACGATCATCTCGTCCTCGAAAAGGCCCAGGTGCCGCGTCAGGCTGTGTCCCCAGCGGCTTGTCCTCGCCTCTTCCTCGGTCAGAAGGCCCATTTCGACCTTTTGCGCCGCGAGCGTGTGGTCCTCGGAGAGACGACAGACCCTCCCCTCTTTCAAGACGTAAATTCGCGAGTCGCCGAGGTTGTACGCATAGACGGCCTCGTCCGTGACGACGGCGAGCGCCAGAGTCGTGCCCATGCGGCCGGGCTTCGCGCGCATCGCGTCGCAGAGGCGGCCGTTGGCGTCCGTGACGAATTTCCGCACGGCCGTGTGGATTTCGTCCGCCTCCGCGGAGGCGGCGGATTCGATTGCTTCCGCGTGTTCCGCGAGCGCGGCCACGGCCGTCAGGGACGCGAACTCCCCGTCCGCCTCTCCGCCCATGCCGTCGCAGACGGCGAAGATACACGGTGTATCCGCGCCGCCGCTCAGAGCGAACGGCGCGTCCCGGTTTTCAGGCGTCATGGCCGCGCCGTCGCAGTAGAGATTGTCCTCGTTGTTAATCCGCACACGGCCGATGTGTGACCGGGCGGAGAAAGAGAGATTCATCTTCATTTAGACTTTTTCGAAGTGCAGCAAATCTTTTAATCCGTTCTGATAATTCTTAAAATCGTCGAGTGTCATGGGTGGAAGAATTTTTCCGTCACTTCCCCCGCCGTCGCTTCTGTTGTCCGCGTTGGCCTCGGAGAATCGTACCCATTGCGTACCCTCCGCGTCGGTCCACACGTCTTCGACGTAAACGACATGCCCTGCGCTATTCGCCGAATTAAAAGACGCGATAGACCCCGCTTTGATATTGTCTGGGGTGCAGTATTCCACGGAATACTCAGAACCATCGAGTCCCTTAACGGTTTTCCCCGCATATTGTTTGTTGAGGTTTGAAACGGCATCGCCGCCGTTACCCCAAGAGCCCAAACTTATTCCCAAATTTTCCTGAAGCCTGCCCTTTGCGTATCCTACGCATTGATAAAAATAATTTCCATTTTCGCCGCGATATTCTGCATATGCCGCGCCGTTCAGGTTAGGGGCTGAGATGTTCGCGGGACCGTTGGAAGGGATTCCTCCGCCCGCCGCCGCTCCCGCCGCTCCCGCCGCTGCCGTGCCTCTGTCGCCGAGGGCCGATGTCCATTTTGCTATTTCCTGATCGTTCCAATCGTAATTGTCGGCCGCGTAGTCGATTTTCTTCGAGTAGTCCGTGATCTTCCTGTGCAGTT
>JAISMH010000115.1 GCA_031276855.1 Synergistaceae bacterium | reverse complement strand
ATCAATAGCCGTTCTGGGCGAGTACATCGCGAAAATCTATATCGAGGTCAAGAACAGACCCCGGTATATAAAAGCCCAAACAGCAGGAAAGAAAATTAACGCAGATGAAGTAATGGAAGGGCATGAATAAGTATTTTTCATTACAAGACTTCATTCTTATTCAAATAGCTGTATGCATTACATTTTGGAGGAGAAGGGATATTATGCGACGAAGTTACATCTACTGCTTGGGATTTATTGTCAGCATTGTCTTATTTTGGCCCCTCTGGCAAGGAAAATTGTGGATCATTGACGATCACGGAATCGTATCCACGCATTTAGTGATGGAAAATAATCATGATGTTTTACAATCTTTTCGGAGCGCTTTATCAGAAACGGAAGTTGCCCATTGGGGACAGGCTGGACGCTACCGTCCGATATTCTTCCTGACGTTCGTTTTGAAAACTTACTTATTTGGAATAAACGCCAGAGCCTGGTTTCTATGGAATGCGCTCGTTTTTTTCATTTCCATCGTCTGTATAGGGTTGGCTGTCCGATATTTTTACCCTTCGCCTTTTGTCTTTCTGGGAATGCTGTTTTTCGCGGCGCTGCCCTGTTATGTGGACATCTGGGGAAGGTTGGGACCGTCCGAGATTGAAGGCTGCCTGTGGACATCAGTGTTCATCTACGGTTTTGCCCGTCATGTCAAAAAATATTCTTTTGCGTGGCCCATGATGTGCCTGGCCGCTTTCATGGCGACAGGCGTCAAGGAAAACTTCGTCTTGTTGCTGCTCCCTCTGCTGGCTGTCCTCGCGCACGATATTCTGAAAAAACGCCCGGTCGGACGGCGGTTCCTTCTCTTCCTTTTCCCTCTGGGCATGGCTGGAATCGTCTGGGGCTCTGTCGCTCTTCATACTTATCGGCTCCCAAATTTCGTAGATTTTTACGGGCGCTCCCTGTCTCTGTTCGCCAGAGCCAGAGTGGCTTTCAACTTCTTCTACGACGGGCCGCGCGCCGTCATTGTCGGGGCGGCGTTTCTTCTTTTTTACGCCTGCTGGTGCCTGGCGAAGGAGAAAATGGAGGACGTGAAAGAAACTTTTGCCGCAATGGTCGTTCTCTCGCTTTGCATTCTGGGAAACTTCGTCTTTTATAACGGAGACACATTTCTGGTATCGCGGTACGGCTATCTGGAACAACTGCTTTTGGTCACGCTTTTTTTCGCCGCCCTCTTCCCCTTGCGGCGGACATTGACGGACGCGTGGCGCGATAACGCGCTTTTCAAACGTCACCTACGGCGCTGGACCTGGGCTCTGGGCCTTGTGAGCGTCGTGATGATTCTGGGGCTCATGCGGGTCAACGCCTTCCGCGCGGCGCGGACGCTGGAGTTCGACGGATTTCTCAATCGGCTGCAATCTTACGGGAACGTTCAGGTCATCAATCTGGGTCAGGCCCTGTCCTCCTGCGAACCCTACCCCAGCCTGAGGACTTTCTCGGCGGCCGGACGGGCGCCGAAGGTCTATTACTTCCCCGTCTGGGCAGAACCGGAGGACGCGTTCCAAAAGAGCTTGAGGGATACCCTCATGCGGGACGCGGCGCTGGACCCCGCGCCGCCGCTGACGCCGGACACCGCGCTCGTCGAGTTCGGGCCCAACGGATGGTTTCGCTTCATCGAACATGCGTCCCCGCACCGGGATATCGAGCAGACGGTCCTGATCAGCGGCTGGAGAGAAAACATCGGGTATGTGGGGAAATTTTTGGGCAGGTCCCCCGCGAAAGGGCGCCGCTCCTCAGGCGAGAGGATGACGCTGGCGCTGCCCGTCGAGAAGGTTCAGGGCTATAAAATCGTCGTCCGCGCGACCCCCTTCGACGCCGGAGACTCCGAGAGCGATGTCGTTTTTTACTGCAACGGCTCGGAGGTCAAAAGGGCGAAGCTGAAAGACTACGGAGAGGGATTCGCGTTCGAGGTGCCGGAGGACGTCGTGCGGAACTCGCCTCTGCACCCGAACCTCATTCTGCTGGAGACGCGCATCGAAAACGCTGACTTGAAGCATCTGAACGGCCTGACGTTCTATTCCATCGACGTTCTGCCCCTGCCGCTCTGATTTCGGGCGGGCAGACTCAAGCGGAGAGCGGAACCCGCGGCGGCCGGTGCGGAATGCCTGCGGGTTCCGCCTCCCCCGTCGGGGTTTCCGGCGGACGAAAACGGCGTTATGCGTTTCCTTGTTATGCGTTGCTTTTGTTGTTGTTGTTGTTGTGGCGTGCCTTGTAGCCGTCGCAGTGCCGGGAGGCGGCGACCGAAATTCCGCTCAGGCGGTTCGCGTCGTCGAAGGAGGCCCGGAAAATCGACACATACTGGGACTCTCCGCCGGGCCGGGCAAAAACCTCCAGAGAGGTCGTCCGCATGACGAAAAGCTCCTTCAGGGCCTGCCGGGCCGTTTCGCCGTCGGGAAAGAGTTCCGTCATGGGTTTCATCAAAAACCGCGTTTTCTCCGTGCCGTAAATCTCGAACATCGTCTGATTGGCCCGCAGGATCACGATTTGGCTCAGCATGGCGTCAAGCGCCTCGTCCACGTACTCCGCCTTCGGAAATTCCAGCGGGCGGCGCGGGGCGAGAACGGCGAATCCAACGAACGGCTGCTCGAGCATGAATTTCATTTCCGCCCGGCTGCCGCCAAGAAGCGCCTCGCAGCGCTTTTGTCTGGACATGTTGCGCTGGCAGCAGCAGATCGCGGAGATGGCGCCTTCTCCGTCGAACTTGACCGCGCAGTTCATTTCGACCTGAACGAGCTCCCCGTCATGGGCTATGACGGTCGTTTCGGCCTTCATGAGCCCCACGACGGAAAGCATATCCAAGAAACGGAACGCGTCGTCCGCTTTGTTGAACAGCGATAAAAACGTCTTTCCTTCAAGGGAACTCCCGTCTCCCCGGTAGAGCTTCTCCGCCGCGTCGTTGGCGAACTTGACCTTCAAAGACTGGCTTATCGACCTCAGGAGGGGCAGGCGGTTCTCCATTTCCCCCGCGGGCGGAAGAGGGGCGGCGGACCGGAACTCCAGATAGGGTTCATACCCCAGGGACAGGTAAGACCTCAGAGACTCCATTCCGTCCTCTTTCGCCGCGGCGAGCTGCGGCAGGACATCCCTGAACGTGAAGATGACGTATTCTTCCCCGGAGAACACGCTTCGTTCCGCGCTCGCCCGCACCTCCTTCACGGTCGCGTCGGGACGGACATGGAGGAAGGTGAAATTTTCACCGCTACCCTTTCCCTGCAGGGCTTTTACGAAAAGGCGAATCAGGCCGCGCCGGGTGGATTTTGTAAAAAAAGGCAGAGAAATCAACTGCCTGCCGACAAGATCCTCCTTGAAACCCGACTGTTCGAGAAAGACTCTGTTGACCAGGACCACTTTCCCTCTTCTGCCTTCCAGAAGCAGAACGGCATGAGGCAAAGCGTCGATAACAGATAACACGTCCTGACCAGGATACATAAACGACTCCCCCCAATCAAACCGCGCGTCGCTCCAGCGTTTTGTCTTCATTGAATTTTAACACACGGACCCCGGCGGCAGTCCGCGCGCCATCAAATGCAAGTAAAAATTCCGAGGACTCGATAAGAAAAACCCGCGCCAAGCCGCGGGTGAAGATACAGTCGATCAACTTAAAAAACCAACTAAAAAAACGCTGCACGGGGTAAGGCTTAAACATAGCGATTGACTCGTTTTGGGCTGTTCCAACTTCAGGCCTGTTATCTTGATTCACGAGTATGAAGGATATAATGAAACGGTGCCGGCTTGCCGGTCCGTCGGCCCTGTGCTGAGCGGCGGAGCCGAGAATCTTTTTTTGTGAAACCGTGTGAAGGAGCGTATGATGACTATCGAGACCTTGGCTGTCATTCCCGCGAGATACGGAAGCACCCGTCTGCCCGGCAAGCCTCTTCTGAAGCTCTGCGGCAAAGAGCTGGTGCTGTGGGTTTGGGAGGGCGTGAAGCGCAGTTCCGCCGACCGCGTCGTCGTGGCGACGGACCACCCGGACATCGCCCGCCTGATCGAAACGGCGGGCGGCGAGGCGATGATGACCCCGTCGGACCTCCCCACGGGAAACGACCGCGTCGCCTTCGCCGCGGAGCGCATTCCCTCTCGGTTCGTCCTGAACGTTCAGGGGGACGACCCCATGGCGTCGCCCGCGACGATCGAACCGATGCTGGACGCGCTGCGGCGGGCGCCCGATACCCGGCTGGCCGTTCTGGCGAAGCGCATCGACGATCCGGAAGAGGCGGGACGGAACTCCATCGTCAAGATGGTGTTCGATCGAAACGGGCGGGCGCTCTACTTTAGCCGCTCCCCCATCCCTTTTTCCGGCAATCCCGCGGCGGCGCGGTTCAAACACGTCGGCCCCTACGCCTGGCGCAGGGAGGCCCTGTTTGAATTTGCCTCCCAACCCCAAACCCCGCTCGAAAAAGCGGAAAGCCTGGAGATGCTCAGGGTGCTGGAAAACGGCGGGGTCATCCGCTGCATCGAAACGGACGTCGACGCCGTCGAAATCGACACGCCGGAGGATATCGCGATTTTCGAGCGGCGATTTCCGAGCGCGAGTGTTTAATGCCGCGCCCGCAACAACACCGCCGGACACAGGGGATAATACAATATGCGCGGGGAATCCGCGTTTAGGGTTTCACGTCAATCAAAATCGAATTCAAAAGGGGGACGTACGACATGCCTGGTTTCGAGCTGTTCGACGAGGCGGAGCGCAAAGAGGTCGCGGAGGTGATGGAAACAGGGGTTCTGATGCGCTACGGATTCGGTGCCGCGCGCGCCGGGCGGTGGAAAGAGCGGGAGATGGAGGAGGCCATACGCAGGCGGGCGGGGGTCGGACACGCCCTGCTCGTGGCGGACGGCACGGCGGCCCTGACGACCGCTTTGGCGGCGCTCGGCGTCGGGAGCGGCGACGAGGTCGTCATGCCGGCCTTCACGTTTGTCGCCAGTTTCGAGTCCATTTTCGCGGCGGGAGCCACGCCGATCCTGGCCGACGTGGACGATACGCTCTGCCTCAGCCCGGAGGCCGTCCGCAAAGCCGTCACCCGGCGGACAAAAGTCGTCATGCCGGTACACATGTGCGGCGCGGCGGCGGATATGGACGCCCTGCAGGCGCTCTGCAGGGAATACGGGCTGTTTCTGGTCGAGGACGCCTGCCAGGCGTTCGGGGCATCTTATAAAGGAAAGTTTTTAGGCGGAATCGGCGAGGCCGGCTGTTATTCCTTCGACTTCAACAAGGTCGTGACCTGCGGCGAAGGCGGGGCCGTCGTCACGAACGACGCGAAGCTCTACGAGAGGGCCGACATGTACCACGACCACGGGCACGACCACAAGAACGACGACCGGGGCCTGGAGGATCACCCGTTCCCCGGCTACAACTACCGCATTTCCGAACTGCACGCCGCGATCGGGTGCGCCCAGATACGCAAGATGGACACGTTCATCGGAATCCTGCGCCGGAACAAGAAGGCCTTCAAAGACGCCCTGTCCGAAATTCGGGAGGTGACGTTCCGCCGCCTGCCCGACCCGGAAGGGGACAGCGCCACGTTCCTGACCTTCTTCCTGCCGACGGAGGAACTCGCCCGCGACGCCGCCGCCACGCTGAAGGCGAAGGGTGTGGAAGGGGTATTTCACTGGTACGACAACAACTGGCACTACGTGCGGAACTGGACGCACTTCAAGGAGCGCCGTTTCGCAAGCCCTCTTTCGTCCGATATTCTGAAGGGAATGCCCGACTACGCCGCGGCGGATTTCTCCGCGTCCGATCACTGGCTGTCGCGCTGCATCTCCATTTCGATGAAACTGGGCTGGAAAGAGGAGGAGTTGCCCGCCAAAGCGGAAAAAGCCGCGCGATCCATAAAATCCATCCTCTAACCAGGGCCGGGGGCCCTGAACCCGGTATGGGTATGGCGGGAGCAGGAGAAGGCGCCCTCCCGTTGGTCGGGGGGGCGCGTTTGAGCGTTTATTGGATAGCCCACGCGATTATATAAAACAGATAGATATGCGCCGGATAAAACACGTAGAAAAAATATTTGTTTCCCTTCCCTCGCCTGCCGTTGTAGAGCAGCACGGGAATCAGGGCGAAAATCATCAGCCACTGCACTCTGCAAGATTCGGAATCGGTTATGAAAGACAGTATGCCGCCCGCGGAAAGAGTGAGGGTTTGCATGAGGCGTTTGCCCCTGCACAGATAAAACAGCACTCCCAAAATAACCGCGGGAATTCCCCCCTCCGTGGTGATGAGGTTGGGAATGAATGAAAGGGCAATAATCGCCTGCCACGGCAGCGAGTTCAGGGCAATGGCAAATATCAGCGAATAGAGAACAGGAAGCAAGATCAGAAGGGCGCTCGCGATAATCCGTCCCGCCCGTTTTTCTTCAATCCCCTCGCGCAGCATTCTGACGAAAAGGATATAAAGCCCTGTCAGCAGCATGGTTCCAAAGACGTTGTTGATCAGCATCACGTCGTCATTGAACAGCGCGAAAGTCAGCGCCGTGTTTGCGGCATTCATGCACACAAAACAAGTAAAAAGCCGCAGCAGATACGCTTTTCTGCTACGCGTATGGTAAAAGCCCTCCGCGCACATGAAAAGAAACATCGGCAGAACAGGTCTGCCAAGCCAGTAAAACCAAACCGGAACACCCTGCACCCAAAACATCTGATGAAGGTGGTCGAATACCATCAAAATTATGCCGATGGTCTTGACAGCATTGCCCGTCAATCCTGTTTCCAGGATGTTCGTCACGCCGCGCGGCTCTGCAGATTTCAGCCCATAAAACATCATAAAACGCTCTCCTTGAGTCTTCAGTGTCATCTGACCCAATTGTAGAGCGTCTTCGTTGAAAAACTCCAGTAAACACCGCAATAAATTTATATGGCTGCGGACTTGCCTCATATCTGCGGGGCTCGGACCGCGTTGTCCGTCCCCTCCAGCGGGGCCGGCGCAGAATCTTACTTTCGAGAATTTCTCCTTCTTCAGACGACCCTCAGATTCTGGTCGTCGGACTGCGTCAGGCACTCCGCGCCGTTCTCCGTGATCAGGTAGTCGTCCTCGATCCTCAGACCGCCCCAGCCTTCGATGTAGATGCCGGGCTCCACCGTGACGACGTCCCCGGCTTTCAGAATGTCCTTCGAGAGGAACGACAGGCGGGGCGCCTCGTGGACTTCGAGACCCAGTCCGTGCCCCAGGCCGTGGATAAAGTTTTTTTCGTATCCGGCGTCCGCGACGATCTTCCGCGCCACGGCGTCGACCTCTTTGCCCGAGGCCCCCGGCCGCAGGGCCGCCGCAGCGGAGCGGTGAGCCTCGATCAGAATCCGGCCGATCTCCAGCGCCCGCTCCCGGGCCTCGCCGACGGCGAAATTGCGCGTGATGTCGCACATGTAACCGTCCACCGTGACGCCGTAATCGACGGTCACGGTGTCGAAGCGCGCGAAGGGCTTTGCCGTCGCGCACCCGTGGCACATCGCGCCGCGCTCGCCCGAGGCGACGATAAAATCGTCGTGCGTCCAGCCCCTTTCGCCGCCTTCCCTTTTGATTTCGCAGAGCAGGCGGCTGTCGAACTCGGCTTCCGTCATCCCGGCCTTCACCTCCCGCAGCGTCTTCTCGTAAGCTCTGCGGGCAATGAGCCCGGCGCGGCGGATGGCGTCGGCCTCCGCCGCGTCCTTGGTCCGGCGCAGAAAAGGAACCAGCGCCGAGGCGTCTTTCCACTCCGTCCGGGCTTTCTTCAGGACGTTTTCGACGACGCCGTGGAAAAGTTTTTCGGACTCGAACCCCACGGTCTTGTAGCCGTTCTCGGAGACGAGGCGGACGATGAACTCCGAAAAGGGAACTGTCATCTGGACGATCAGGGAAAAAGGAGACTGCGCGGCCGCCTGGGTCTGGTAGCGCCCGTCCGTGACCAGCGTTTCGCGCACGTCGTCGATGAGCAGCGCGGCGCTGCTGCCCCGAAAGCCCGAAATGTAGCGACAGCTTTCGGAGTTCAGCCGCTCGAAGACGAACAGAACGAACGCGTCCAGCCCCTTTTCGCGCATCAGGGCCCTCAATTTTTCCACCCGTCCGCGGATCGCGTCGAATTGCATGTGAGGCGAAACCCCCTTTCAGCGGGCGAAGTCAGGAACAGTGGTTCTTGAGCAGCATCGTCAGAGACCTGGAGGTCTCGTCGACGAGGTCGGGATCCTTGGCCTCCACGAGGATGCGCAGAAGCGGCTCCGTCCCCGACGGGCGGATGAATATCCGGCCCTTTCCCGCCATCCGCTTCCGCGCGTCCTCCGTCAGGGAGTTGACGAGCCTCATGTCGACGGCGCGGTCCGCCGCGACCGCGAGGTTGGTCAGGCGCTGCGGATAGCGGCCGAAGCGGTCGACCAGAGTGTCGATGTCCTCGTTCAAGTCGCGGCAGGCGGAGAGCATCATGAGCGCCGTGCAGAGACCGTCCCCCGTGTGAGTGTAGGGCTCCGCGATGATGTGCCCGGATTGTTCGCCGCCGAGCCTGGCTCCGTGCCGCTGCATGGCTTCGAGAACGTAACGGTCCCCCACGGGGCAGCGAAAAAGGCGAATCCCCGCCCGCGAGAAATGCTCTTCGAGCGCCATATTGCTCATGACCGTGACGGCCGCGCCCGAGCCCAGGAGGCCTTTCTTCATCAGCCATCGGGCGAGAAGCCATATCATGATGTCGCCGTCGATCGTGCGGCCCGCGGAATCGGCCATCAACACCCGGTCCGCGTCCCCGTCGTAGGCGAAACCGACTTTGGAGGCGGATTCGACGACGTAACGCGACAGATGTTCGATGTGCATGACGCCCACGCCCTCGTTGATGTTCAGGCCGTCGGGCTTCGCTCCGATCAGCGCCCACGGTATCTCCAGACGGCCGATGAGATTGGTCATCACGCCGCACGCGGCCCCGTGCGCGCAGTCGAACACGACGGAGGTCACAAGATCTTCTCCTTTGACGTGCGCGGCCAGATGCTGGGCGTATTGATTCGCCATGTCGTGCAGAAAGTGAACCTCCCCGACGGAGGCCCCCGTCGGACGCCAGTCGTCCGTCAGATTGTCCCCGAGGTACTCCTCGATGGCGATTTCTGATTTGTCCGAGAGCTTGAACCCCTCCCGGTCGAGGAATTTGATGCCGTTGTACTCCGCCGGATTGTGGGACGCGCTGATCATCGCGCCGCCGTCCGCGTCGATCTGCCGCACGACGAAGCTGACGCCGGGCGTCGGAATGACGCCGGTCAGAAAAATTTCCGCCCCGGCGGAGGTCATGCCGGCGGACAGGGCGCCCTCCAGCATCGCCCCGGAGCGCCTCGTGTCCCTGCCGACCACGATCTTCGGGCGGGGAATGCCCCGCTCCGTCAGGAAGAGAACGAACGCGCGGCCCAGCCTCAGAGCCATTTCCGGGGTCATGCCGCCGCGGTTCGCGACGTCCCGGACGCCGTCCGTGCCGAACAGAATCCGTTCGTTCCCGGAGTTTCCCCCGTTCAACTCTTCCCCCTTCAGTTCTTCTCCTCTCAAATCGTCACCGCTCAAATTCTTTTCGTCCGAAACTTTTGCGTCCAAAACCGGTTCCGCCGCGTTTCCGCCCGGTTTGTCCGAGACTCCGTTTCGTTCCGGCACTCCGTCTCTTTCCAACACTCCGTTTCTTTCCAACACATCCACGCTCCCGCTCACTCTCCCACTTCGGTCACTGTCACCGTGGGAGGCTCTATCTTCACTATCCTGAAATCGTCCGCGGACACTACGGCCCGTACAGGAAGCACCGTTCTGTGAAGGAAAATATTCGACATATCGACAAAAACCCTCAAGCCCGGAGATGCCGGATCGGGATCCGCCATACGCGAAGGCGACGCTTCGAGGGTCACGTCGACGACGCCGGGCTCGACGGCCCATTTCTTTCCGCCGCTTTCCGGCGCGCCCGCCGGCCCTTCCGTCAGCCCTTCTATGGCGACGGGAACGCCGGAAAGCTGTTTTTGCGCCTTGATGGGCTCCAACTGGATCAGAAGACCGACCGATTGGACATCCATCACCGAGACGCCCCGCTCTTTCATGGGGCGCAGGGGCACCACGATCCTCTGGTCCGACGAGATCCCCGAGATATCGACCGTCTCCGTGTCGACCGCGGAAAGCGAGGCCAGCTTCTCCTGCGCGCCCTGCACCATCACCTCGGCCGGGTCCGTCGTCACGGACCGCACCACGTAGTCCCCGTGCGGTTTCCCGCTCAGCCGCACGTTGACGATCACCTTTTTCCTCGGCTGTCCCGTCGCCAGAACCGCGTTCACCCGAACCTGAGGCGGTTCCACAAGCACCTCGTCCTCGAAAGGCTCCGACTGGGCGATGATAGCAGGCAAAAACAGCTCTTTGCCGCTTTCCAGCTCCCCAAGCGTCGGGGCGATATTGACGGCCCCTATCTTGGCCAGGTCTTTTTCCGTTCCCTTGACGCTGACCTCTCTCGGAACGATTTCCACGGCCTCCAGGTACCGTCCGGCGGGGATGTCCCCCGGCAGCGCCACGCCGACGCTGAAGACCCGCCCCGCCTGCCGTATAAGCTCCACGTCGATCATCGACGGAGTGACGCTCATCAGGGCCACGTTCTGCGGGAGTACTATCCGCGCCGCCAGCCTGTACCGGCCGGAGGACAGATCCCGAAGGTCCACTTCGCAGGTGATGTCGTCGTGCCGCAGACGGCTCATCACTTCCTCCGCCGCCTCGATCTCGACCTCCGCCTCCTGAACGGCGTTCCTCAGGCTGACCTGAGGCGCGAGGTTCTTGTAGGAGATCCGCACCAGAAAACGGCGCTGCTCGTTTTCGGCCCCTCCCTGCTCGATGCTGTAAAACCACAGAGAGACGGCTATCGCCAGAGAAATTGCCCACAAGACCGCGGGGTAAGCCAGAAAGTCGTCAAATTTTTTCAAAACGCTCATAATCCGAGAACCCTTTCATAACCCGAGAACCCTATATAATACCCTCACTTCGACCAGAGCGGGCGCAGCCATTTCAGGATCTTGTCTTTGAGCGTCCGGGTCGTCGTCTCCCGCGTGCCCGAGAAATAGAACAGCAGCAATTTCTGGAGCTGCGCGTCCTTCAGGTTTTTCGAGAGGTGCCCGTTGTAGGCGAGGGCCACCTCGCCCCGCTCCTCGGAGACGATCAGCGACATCGCGTCCGAGACGTCCGTGATGCCGAGCGCCGCCCGGTGGCGGGTTCCGTACCAGCGCGACACGTTGGGGCTGTCCGTCAGAGGCAGGTAGCAGCCCGCCGCGATGATACTGCTGCGATCCATGATCACGGCCCCGTCGTGCAGGGGGTTGTCCTTCCAGAAAAGGGAAATGATCAGCTCCTGCGAGATGATGGCGTCGAGCTTCACCGCCGTCCTCCAGTAGTCCTTGAGCCCCGTTTCCTGCTGCAGGACGAGCAGAGCGCCTATTTTGTTGGCCTTCATGTATCCCAGAGCCGAAACGATCTCCCGGCTCAGGTTTTCGGCCGCTTCCAGGGCCATGCGCTGACGCCACAGGTTCCCCCGGCCGATTTCCTCCAGCATTTTCCGCAACTCGGGCTGGAAGACGATCGGAAGGGAAAACACGATCGCCCACAGAACCCGGCTGATAAACCACGACACCAGATGAAGATCCATCACGGAGGCCAGAAGCCCGGAGAGCCCGACGAACAGAAGCCCCTTCAGGAGCTGAACGGCCCGCGTCCCGACCAGCAGGACCAGGACCCTGTAGATGATGGCGGCGACGATGAAGATGTCGAGGAAAATTCTTATCCTGACCCACATGGAATCAGATGACCAGCTTCACCCGTCCGTCGTAGACCAGGCCGCGCTTCCCGTCCACCGTCACTTCCATTCCGTCGGCCAGAGTGGACAGCGCGTCCGAGGCCCCGACAATGCAGGGAATGTCGTATTCCATGGCCAGAATATTCCCGTCGGAGTCCGAGATCTCGATTTCCGAGACGATCGCGGAGACCTTTTCGAGAACGGACCTGTACTCGGCCGTCAGGCCGCGCACCACGAGAACGCAGCCGTCGGTGATCTTTTCCCCGTCCCTCTGGAGGTCGCGGACGATACACACCTTGCCGGCGGCGTTTTTCTTCACCAGCGACATGCCGGAGAGAAGAATCTCCCCCGTCGTCAGGACCTCGACCATGTTCGTCGTCCCCGAAAGGCCCACGGGAACCCCCGCCGTGATGACGACAAGCTCCCCCTTCCGCAGGAGGCCCGCCTTGACGCAGACGGAAATGGCCTCCCGCGCGGCCACGTTCACGTCGGTCAGCTCGTGCAGCTTCACCGGGTTGACGCCCCACCACAGGGCGAGTTCCCTCCATATCGTCTGAGACGGGGTGATCCCCAGAATGGGGCAGGACGGGCGGTGCTTGCTGATCATCCTGGCCGTCGAACCGCTCTTGGTCAAAGAGATGATGGCCGACGCGCCGGTCTCCCGGGATACCAGGACGGCCGCGTCGCTGACCGCGTCCGGCACGCCCGCGACGGACGCGCGTCCCCGGCGGTGCAGGCCCCAAATCTCCAGCTCCTGCTCCGCCCTGTCCACGATGCGCCGCATCGTCGCCACGGACTCGACCGGATACGCGCCCGACGCGGTTTCGCCCGAAAGCATGACCGCGTCCGTTCCGTCCAAAACGGCGTTCGCCACGTCGTTGGCCTCCGCCCTCGTCGGGCGGGGATTGCGGATCATCGAGTCCAGCATCTGCGTCGCCACGATCACGACCTTGCCCTGCGAACGGCAAAGCCCGATAATGCGTTTTTGCGCCAGAGGAACGTCCTCCGTGGGGATCTCCACCCCGAGGTCGCCGCGGGCGATCATCATCCCGTCCGCCGCTTCGGCGATCTCCTGAATATTGGAGACGGCCTCGCTCGTTTCGATCTTGGCGATGATCTTCATGCTGCCGCCGAGGCGTTTCAGGAGCTTGCGCACCTCCAAAATGTCGGATTTCGTCTTGACGAAGGAAACGGCCAGATACTCCATGCCGTGCCGGACGCCCCAGGCGATGTCCTCCTTGTCCTTCTCGGACAAAGCCGGCAGGGAAATGGGCGCGCCCGGAATGTTGACGCCCTTCGTGTTCCGCAGCGGGCCTCCGACGATGACCCGGCACACGACGTCGTCCCCCTCGACCTTTTCCACGTCGAGCTGCAGCGTCCCGTCGTCGATGAAGATGCTCTGCCCCGGGGCGACCTCCCGGGCAAGCAGGGGATAGTTCACGTGAACCCGCTCGGGCGTCCCCACGCAGGGGGCGCTCGTCAGGACGACGCGGCTTTCTCTCTCCAGAGCGATCTCTCCGTTCTCCGCCTCGCCGGTGCGGATTTCGGGTCCCTTGGTGTCCAGCAGGGCGGCGATGGGGACGTTCATATCCCCCTCCACCCGGCGGACCAGGCTGAGCTTCCGCTCGTGCCCCTCGTAGTCTCCGTGGCTGAAGTTGAACCGCGCCACGTTCATCCCGGCCTCCGCCATAGCGCGGAGCACCTCGTATTTTTCACTGGCAGGCCCTATCGTACACACAATCTTGACAAACATGAAAGAAATCCTCTCCCCGCGCAGCGGCAAATGCTAAACGACCTCGAACGCGCCCGGCGGAACGACCTCGGCCAGGCGAGCCCGCACCGAATCGGCGCCGGTCACGTTGAATCCCTGCAACGACAAAACACACGAGTCCCGCTCGTCCGCCAGTTCCAGCAGGACGGGAGACCTTCCCGAACAATCCCGCAGCGCCACGGCGAAGCTCTTGAAGCTCATGTCCCGCGGAAGGGCGTCCGCCCTCAGGCGGATGCGGACCAGCTCGGGGGTATCCCCGCCGATGCTTTCGAGCGGCGTCAGCTTGTCGAGGATGAAGCTCCGCGGCTCCCTGTCTCCCATTTTCCCCTCCGCGATATAGGGCTTTCCGATTTGGACCTGCCCTTTCATCGTCTCCCAGGCGCCGGGGAAGGAGACCATCTCGACGCTGTCGTCCGAGTCCTCGAAGTTGATTATCCCCATGGGCTTTCCCGCCCGGGTGATCTTGTCGGTAACGGAAAGAATTATACCCCCTACTTTCGCCGGAACGGAGCCTTTCCAATAAGAAAGTTCCCCTATCGTGCATGTTGCGTATTTTCCGGCTTTTTCCTCGTGTTCGTCGAAGGGATGCCCGGAAATGTAGATGCCCATGACCTCCTTTTCGTATTCGAGGCGCTCGGAGGCGCTGTAGTCCTCCAGGTCGGGCATGTCCGGCTCCTCCGATTCCTCCGGGGCCTGCATCAGGTCGAAAATGGAGTATTGCCCGTCGTCCCGGTTCCTCTTCTGAAAGGCCGAGATGAAGTCCGGCAGAACCGCCGCCAGCCGGGCCCTGTTGGGCGTGATCTCGTCGAAGGCCCCCGCTTTGATCAGGTTTTCGATGGCGGCTTTGCCGACGGACTGGAGGTCCACCCGCGAGATGAAATCCCACAGGGAGGAGTATTTTCCTTTTTTCCGCGCCTCGATGATCGCCGCCACCGCGTAGTGCCCGACCTTGGCCACGGCGCCCAGGCCGAACCGGATGACGTCGCCCACCGCCGTGAAGCTCTCCATCGACGAGTTGATGTCCGGCGGCAGAACCTTGACGCCGCCGCGGCGAACCTCGCGGACGCAGCGGCCCAGCACCTCTTTTTTGGCCTTCATCTGGCTGGAGAGGTGGGCGGCCGTGAACTCGCTGCGGTAGTTGGCCTTGAGATACGCCGTCTGGTACGCGATGACCGCGTAGGCGGCGCTGTGCGACTTGTTGAAGCCGTAGCCGGCGAACTCCTGAATCAGGTCGAAAACATGCTCCGCCGTCCGGGTCTCGATGCCGTTTCCCGCGGCCCCGCTCAGGAATTTGGCGCGCTGCTGCCGCATGACCTCCACTTTTTTCTTGCCCATGGCGCGCCGCAGCAGGTCGGCCTCCCCGAGCGTGTAGCCCGCCAGAATGGAGGCGCACTGCATGACCTGCTCCTGATAGAGGATGACCCCGTGAGTCTCCTTCAGAATCCCCTCGAGCAGCGGATGAGGGTATTCCGGCCTGGAACGGCCGTGCTTGCACTCGACGTACTGCTTCACCATTCCGCTCCCCAGAGGCCCGGGGCGGTAGAGGGCCAGAACGGCCACGAGGTCCTCGAAGCAGTCCACCCGGAGGTCCAGAAGCAGCCGCCTCAGTCCCCCGGACTCCAGCTGAAAGACGCCCAGCGTGTCGGCGTTCTGCAGCAGCTGGTACGTCGCGGGGTCGTCCATGGGAATGGCGCTCATGTCGGGCACGGGCCTGCCGTTGCGGCGGATGTTTTCCAGAGCCTCCTCGATGATGGAAAGCGTGCTGAGCCCCAGGAAATCCATCTTGACGAGCCCCAGCTTCTCGATCGGCTCCATGGTGTACTGCGTCACGGTCTGGCTGATGTCCAGGGTATCCGCCCGGTCGTTCGCGTCCGCGGAATCGCCCGCGCCCCTGATGCGGCGGATAGGCACCAGATCCGTGACGGGAACCGGCGTGATGACGACCCCCGCGGCGTGCTGCGAGGGATGCCGGGCGAGCCCCTCGATTTTCTCGGCCACCTTGACGATCTCCGCGACCTGCGAGTTCGACGCCAGCGCCTCTTTCAGCTCGGGAACGCTTTGCACCGCCTCCGCGATGCTCTTCGCCCCGAAGGGGATGAGCTTCGCCACCTTGTCCATCAGGGCGTACTCCATGCCCTGCGCGCGCCCCACGTCCTTGACGGCCTGGCGGCTTTTCATGCGTCCGAAGGTGATGATCTGCGAGACCCGGTCGCTGCCGTAACGCTCGACGATGTACCTCAGGAGCTCGTCGCGCCCCTTGTCCGAGACGTCGGTGTCGATATCGGGCATACTGATGCGCTCGGGGTTCAGAAAACGCTCGAAGAGCAGACCGTGCACGAGAGGGTCCAAGTCCGTGATCCGAAGGCTCCAAGCCACGAGGGACCCCGCGGCGGAGCCGCGTCCGGGGCCTATCGGAATGTTACGCTCCTTGGCCGCCTGAATGATGCCGGCCACGATCAGGAAATACCCCGCGAACCCCATGCTGTTGATCACGCCGAGCTCGTACTCCAGACGCTTCCGGTACTCCTCGGGAGGCTCGCCCGACAGCCGCAGCGCCAGACCCTTCCGCGCCTCGTCTTCCAGATGTCTTTCGAGGGTGATGCCGTCCGAGAGCTCCATGTTCGGCAGCTGATACTTGCTGGACGAAAGGTCGAGGCCGACCTTGCACCGGCGGGCGATCTCCACGGTGTTGTCGAGCGCCTGAGGCAGCTCCGCGCCGAAAATCGCGTCCATCTCCTCCGGGCTTCTCAGGTAATAGTCGTTGGAGGAAAACCCGAAAGCGTCGTCCGTGCTGTCCGCGCGCGTGTTGACCTTCAGAAGGATTTTGTGCCAGTCGTAGTCCTCTTTTTCCAGATAGTGGGCGTCGCTCGTCGCGATCAGGGGAATGCCGGTCTCCTTCGAGATCCGGACGAGGGCTTTGTTGACCATCGCCTGCTCGGGAAGCGAATTGTACATGATTTCGAGAAAGAAATTGCCCTCCCCCACGATGTCCCGGTACAGAACCGCCCGCGCCAGAGCGTCCTCCTCCTTGTCCGCCAGAATCAGCTGGGGAATCTCGCCGGCCAGGCAGGCGGAGGAGCAGATCAGCCCCTTGCCGTACTTTGCCAGAAGGTCGTGGTCGATGCGGGGCTTGTAGTAAAACCCGTCCGTGTTGGCGATGGACACCAGCTTGATCAGGCTGCGGTATCCCTCGTCGTTCTCCGCCAGAAGGATGAGGTGGCTGTTTCTCCCTCTGCCTCCCGCCCCCTTGGCGGAGCCCTTCTTCTCGCGCGAGCGATGCCCCTCGGGGTCCACATAGACCTCGCAGCCGAGGATCGGGTTGACGCCCTCCGCCTTACACTTTTCATAAAACTCGATCGCCCCGTACATCGCGCCGTGGTCGGTCATGGCAACGGCCGGGACCTCCCACGAGGCGACTTTTTTCGCCAGATCCGCGGTGCGGATGGCTCCGTCCAGCAGACTGTACTCCGTGTGTACGTGCAGATGCACGAAAGGACGCGTCATTGTTTGAATTCACTCGCTTTTTATTTGATAGCCAGGACTACTCCTCCAGGTGTTCGTCAACCCCGGAATCCGTCTCGTCTTCTTCTCCTCCGCGCCGCACCAGAACGACATCCCCGCGCAGCCAGCGGGAGACCTCTTCGACCAGCCCGTCGAAGGGCACGTCGGCCCTTCCTCCCCGCGCGCCCTCCGCT
>JAISMH010000104.1 GCA_031276855.1 Synergistaceae bacterium | reverse complement strand
TGTTCTGCCGCCCCGGCGAGATACGCCACGCCGAGTGGGGCGAAGTCGATTTTGAAAAGGCGGAGTGGCGCATACCGCCCGAAAAAATGAAGATGAAACGCCCTCATATCGTTCCGCTGTCTCGGCAGGCTGCTGCCGTTCTGACGGAACTGAAAGCCATGACGGGACATCAGAAATGGCTTTTTCCGTCGGCGCGGCGGGACGGGCGCTGCATGAGCGAGAACGCTATTCGCGTGGCGCTCCGGTCGATGGGGTACGGGAACGAGGACATGACGGCGCACGGCTTTCGCGCGATGGCCTCCGCGATCCTCAACGGGAGCGGCCTGTTCGCGCCCGACGTCATCGAGCGGCAGCTCGCGCACGCGGAGCGGAACGCCGTGAGGGCGGCGTATAACCACGCCGAGTATCTGCCTCAGAGGCGGGAGATGATGCAGTGGTGGGCGGATTGGCTGGACGGGTTGAGATGAAGCGGATTCGGCGGCGGAGATGCCGGGGTGAGGGGTGTAAAATAAGGGAGAGGTGGTGCGGATGAGTAAAAAAATAATTCCCATAAACGAAAAGCGCCCTTGCTCGGCAATGCGACCGAAAAAAATGTTTTAATTCGGCAGAAAGAGTTCTCCGATAGTGGTATTGCCTTTACACGTTTTTTCGCTGCGAGGAGGGAAATAGATATGGAATTCAGAGAGGTAAGGAAAGAAATCATCGACTTGCGGATAGAACTGGCTCGCATGGATACGCGTATGGGGATGCTGGAAAAATCTGTAGACTACCTTACTCAGAAAATGGATCATCATACTTGGGGGCTTGCCCTCGGTGTAGCCGCCGTCTCGTTTCCCAGTGGGCGGGGCAGTTTCTTAAGTGACAGCGTGTCATAATTTAGCACAGTGCCGGGCAACAGGGCGCCCTGACCCGGCGGCGCCGGGGGCGTCAATCTTCGTAATGCCCCTTGCAGGAAACGATCCGCAGGTTTTGATTTTTATCGGCTTCGTAAATGAGCCTGTTATAATCGTCAATTCGGCGGCTGTACGCCTTACGGGTTCTCAGCGCTTCCGGTTTGCCGATGCCGGACATGAATCCATTGCGCAGAATATCCTTAATCAGGGCGTTTATCCTCGCGGCAGTTCTTTTGTCCGTCGTCTGCCACTCCATGTAATCTTTTATGGCCGTGGCGGTAAACACCACATCATTCATCGGTCATTGCTTCCAGCGTTTCTATCGTGGTCACAAATACTCTGCCTTCGTCCGCCTCTCGGAAAGATTTCTCCAGCTTAGCCAGATATTCCGCGTTTCGGCGGGCTTTGGTTTCCTCAAGATACAATTCCGTCGCTTCTTTCAGGTTGGCGACGGCTTCATCAAATGTATGCCCCTGGCTTACCGTGCCGGCTTCAGGGCAATCCGCAACGAACCATTCGCTTTCTCTGTGTATAACGGCTGTTAGAGTTTTTATCGTCATTTTTAAGCGCCTCCTTTTTTATGTATTTTATCAGCTCCGGGGGAGCAGGGGTTAAGCCTTTCGCATTCTCCAAATGCCGTAGGCGGCGAAAATAAAACCCGCGCCAATGTCAATCGGAAGCCAAGCCCCGCGCGACAGGTAGAACGGGGCGATGGGATTGAAGATAACCGCGACAACGGCAAAGAGCCAGATGGCCCATTGGCGGTTGTTCTGGTAGGATTCCAGCGCCGTAATGACCCCGAACGCGCAGACAATCCACCGCAGGGCTTGAAAATAGACGTATGGAAGCCCGTCGAGGCAAGCGCCGTAGAGGAAGAGGGCGGGGATGAAGGGGCGGTATTTGGTCATGACATCTCTCCAAATATTACTTTTGTGCAAATCTTCCAAGCCTAAAGGCTTTCATTAACAATGCCTTAATAAAGAAGCCCCATTTAATATGATCACATAGTCCGGTTACTTGGGCTTTTTGCTGACGAGCAAAATTTAAAAGTTTTTCACTAGGCTCCGCTTGCTCACATTTAGGGCATGGGCTAACGCATTGTATACATAAAGGGAAAGCACCTCGAATATCTTCAGTAAATTCAGAGCTAGAGAACTGCGAAAGGGGAACAAACCCTTTAGGAAACGGCTTATTGGGCTCTACATGTACGGTAAGGAGATTGAAGAACAATTTTTCTCCTGTCCTACCGCACATTGCGCAAGCTACACCTTTTTCGTATCGCAGACAAAGGAGTTGAGGTTACGGTGCAAGTTACTCTGAACTCGGAAGGCGCGAATACCAGGCTGGTTGTTAATTTGCCGGGAGTCATCAGCAAAGAGGATTGCCCGGGGATTGTGGAGGAGATTCGCAGGCAGATTTTGGAGCAGATCAGGAAGCTGGAGGGGTGAGGGACATGGAACAGGTGAAAGCGAAGTACAAGCTCGGGGAAAGAGACGAGGCGACGGGGCTTTATCGCGTCGTTGCCCTGCGCGATATTCCCCGGCACGGCGTCAGCGCCGGGGATGTCGGAGGGCTTGTCGCGCGGGAGGGAAACCTTTCTCAGGGCGGCGACGCGTGGGTCGGCGGCGACGCGCGGGTTGACGGCAACGCGCTGGTCCTTGGCGACGCGCTGGTCCGCGACAACGCGCGGGTCCGCGACGACGCGCGGGTCTGCGACGACGCGCGGGTTTACGGCAACGCGCGGGTTTACGGCAACGCGGAGATCCATGGCGACGCTCAGATCTTTCAGAGCGCGGAGGTGTGCGACTGCGCGCAGGTCTGCGACAACGCGCTGGTTTATGGCGCCGTGAGTGTCTATAACAGCGTGCGCGTATATGGTAACGCGCGGATTTGCGATGTCGACGGAGGCGGTGCCTTGAGCCTGAAAGACCCGGGCGAAATATCGAAGAGCCCGGAATCGGGGTGCGCAACGGACGGAGCCGACGAGCGGGAGACGGCGATCAGGGAGCTTCGGGAGGATATGAAGGCCTTCATCACGCGGTGCCTGGCCGGGGAATGCGAGTCGAGAGAAGTTCCGATCCTGCCCTGGGTTATCGGCAAATATATCGAGCTGCTTTAAGAGGCGGGGTGAGGACATGGAGCAGGCTTATTCGGAGTACGGCAGTAAAACGAACGTGGGGGCGATCCTGACGCTGAAGTATCCGGCGGATCTGAGGGACGACCTGATGCAAATCAAGGCGGAGCAGGCGGCCCAAAGGAAGCTGCTGGAATCGCTGGCGGCGGGCGGGACGGGGACTTTGCTCGTCGGAAACGACGTCTATTACACGGGGCCGGAATTTTTGAACACGTTCCGCTGCGGGCGCGGCAAGCTGAAGCAGCTCGTGGCCGCCGGGGCGGTCGAGCGGGACGATTCTTTCGGGAAAAACCCTCGGTATCGGTGGATTAAAAGGGGGACGGCGGAATGAACGCGTTGACGATTGTGGGCTCGGCGAAGCGATCGTGGCGGCGCCGGCTGCTGCAGCTGTTGAGGCTGGAGAAGCGGCGGTCGGAAGCCGCGGTCAGCACGGTCAGGGAGCGTCTTTTTCAGGTCATCGAGCGGGACAGAAAGGAAGGCGGCGGACGATGAGCGCGGGGCTCTGGCTGTGGTATCAAAACATCGCCAGCTCCAAGACCGTCGGGGACGCGGAGCGGTATGCCGTCCGGCTGATGGAGAGCCGGCCGGGGGACGGGCGGAAAATGAACGCGGTTCAGGCGGCCTGGGCGAAGCGGCGTCTGGCGGGCCGGCGGCTTCGGGAGAGGAGGAATCGAAATGAACATGCTTGAGTTGGACAAGTTAGGGGACTTATTTCTGGCCGCAATCAAGGCGAAGGCGCTGTATCAAGAAAACGAGGAAGCCTTCGAGGCAAGCCGCGAACGCTGCTTCGAACTGTTGAAGATGCTGGGGGAAGACGGCGCCGATCTGGACGTGGGGTTTGTCATGGGGTACGCGGCGGGAATCGACAACGCGTTTGCGATAAGCCGAGAGAGGGGCAGGGAATGAACAAGACGAAAATGCCGCCTCATGAAGAGGCGGCGCACAAAACAAAAGAGCAGGCCGCGGCAACAGCCTGTACTGATTGTAGCACAAAAGCCCGGCGGGAAAGGGCGGAGAAGCGCGATGGATGAAAGACTTTCGGAGGCCGTGCGGAAGGTCGTCGAATCTGTGGAACCCGAGAGCGAAGCGGAAGCGGATCTCGATAACGAAGAGGAAGAAGCGGAAACGCCCGGCGGAAACGCGTCCGCGTCCGAATATCGGGAGCCGAAGCAGCTGAGGCTGGGGGAGGATTTCGCGCGGCCGGAGGACATCGAGGACGCGCCGGGGCTGAAAAGCATCCACGAAGAGCTGAGCCGGCTGGAGAGCGAGAAGAAGCGCCTGGAGAAGCGGCGGAAAATCTACGCCCGGCAGGTGGAATATCTGGGTGTGGTCTCCCAGATCGAGCGGGCGCGGTCGATGAGCGCGCTCGAAAAGGGCAGCCTGTTCGTCGTGATCGACGCGGGATTCGGGATCTTCTGCCATACGCACGACGCGCGGGGCCCCGTGGGGTGGGAGGACGTCTTGCTCTACGCCGCGTTCCGGGGCGGCGAGGCCGTGGAGCTTTCGGCCGCGCGCGGGGAGCTGGGAATTAAAGGGATTGGGGATTGAATGACGATGGCGGCCGCGCCGGTGGCGGAACATGGGGTTTGACTACGATCGTTGGGACGTCGAGAACGCCTTTCTGGGCTGGCTGGTGGAAATCGGGATTCCGCCGGACGGCGACGCGCGTTTGCGTCTGGACGGGGAAAAGCACCGGTATCGGACGCCGCGGGACAGGCGCGGAAAAGAAAACATCGAGTACAAGATTTTCATGGACGAGCGGCCCGCCGGATACGTGAAGGACTACAAGACCGACGAGTACAGGATTTGGACGTTCGCCCGCTCGAACGAAACGCCGTGGACGCAGGAAGAGAAGAAAAAATACTTCGAGGAACAGGAAAGGAGACGCGCGGAGCGGAAGAAAACCGAGGAGCGGGCGCGGGCGCTGGCCATCGAGAGGGCGGCGAAAAAGTGGAAGTGCGCCACCGAGCCGGACCCGCAACGCCCGCATCCGTACATCAAGGCGAAGGGGCTTTCGGGAACGCACGGGGCGCGGGTGCTGGGAAAGGATTTGGTCATTCCCTGCTTCAACTCGCGCGGGGAGGTCGTCAACGTTCAGACGATCGATCCGTCCCGGGAGACTCCGAAGCTGTTCGAGGCGAACGCGCCCAAGAAGGGAACGTTTTTCGTCATGCCGGGCGACGGGCGGGAGGTTTTCGTGTGCGAGGGGTTCGCGACGGGGGCGACGATTCAGGAAGCTACGGGGCGGACGGTGGTCGTCGCCTGGGACCGCGGGAATCTCCTGCCCGTGGCGGAGCGCATGAGGAACGTCTACCCCGGCCGGCTGATTCTGGCGCCGGACAGCGACCGCGGTACGACGGGGAACCCCGGAATGGCGGCGGCGTTCGAGATTCTGGAAACTTTCGGCGTTCCGTTCATCATGCCGGAATTCGGGGAAAAAGAAAAAGTCTCCGGCAAGGTCCCGAGCGACTGGAACGACTACGCGGCCCTTCACGACATCGAGCGGACGGCGGAGGAGATATTCCGGCAGCTGGAGGAGCGGCGGAAACAACCGGAAGTCGAAGAATTTCTGGCGTATCCCCGGTGGATAGACGCGAAGAAGAACGGCGACCCGAAGGAAATAAAGGAAAATCTGGAGATACTGCTGGAGTTCGAGCGGCTTGGCATCGCCTACGACGAGGTGACCAAGCGGCTCGATCTGACCATGCCCGGCAAGGACGTTACGGATCGGTTCGGGCGGGACAACCGGGAGAACGCTTTTTTCGCCATGATGCTTTCGGCCTGCAGGAAGCACAACTTCAGGACGACGCTCCAGGAGCTTCGGATGTACCTGGGCGCGATCGCGGCGGAGAGGCGATACAACTCCGTGCACCGGTGGATAAGGGAGGTTCCGTGGGACGGCGCGGACCGGATCGAGGCGATGTGCGGCACGGTGCGGGAGGCGGACTGGTTTCCCGAGGATTTCAAAAAAATTCTGATGCGGAAGTGGTTCATTTCCGCCGCCGCGGCAAGCCACTCGAAAGAGGGTTTTTCGGCGCGCGGGGTTTTGGTGCTGCAGGGCAGGCAGGGGGCCGGAAAGACGAAATGGTACAGCCGGCTGGTGCCGGCCGCGCGCGAGCAGGATTGGTTCATCAGCATGTCGGTCGATACGCAGAACAAGGACGACCTGATGAAGGTGAGCAGCCGGTGGATTGTGGAGCTGGGAGAGATCGATTCGACGTTCAAGAAATCGGACATAAGCCGCCTCAAGAGCTTCATCACGATGGATCAGGATGTCATGAGACTGCCGTTCGCTTCGATGCTGTCGGATTTTCCGAGGCGGACGGTGTTTTGCGGGACTGTGAATCAGATCGATTTTCTGACGGACACGACGGGCAACAGTCGATGGTGGGTTGTTCCGACCGCCGGGGTCGATTACGGCCATAAGATAGATATTCAGCAATTTTGGGCGCAGGTCTGGACGCTGTACCGGCAGGGGGAGATCTGGTGGCTGACGCCCGAGGAAGACGAGAGACT
>JAISMH010000074.1 GCA_031276855.1 Synergistaceae bacterium | reverse complement strand
GGAGGATTGGGAGGCGCTGACGGAATCGCTGTCCGTCTCGCGGATCGAATTCGGGTACGGAGAAGGGGACGTGACGTATCGGCAGACCTTCGACCCGCCCGTCACGTTTGGCTTGATACCGGAAGAAAACCACTATCTGTCCCGCAAGCCGCCTGAGCCGGTGGTGGTGGAAAAAGGCGGCGGCTGCGACGCGGGCTTCGGCGCGGGAGTGACGATGCTGGCGCTTCTGGCGGCGTGCCTGGCCGCGCGGAAAAGCCAAGGCCTACGGCCCTAGACCCAGGGCCGTAGGCCCTGGATCCGTTACCGGGGGGCAAAGCCCCCCGGCCCCTCTCTCCCCTCTGCCCATTCCCGCCCATCGGGCGGCACGGTCTCTCGCCTACACCAAACCCCTGCCGGGTCCAGGGCCCACGGCCCTGGCGGTGTCGAGGAGGGTGCCGTCGCGGTTTTCGATGACGGCGACGACGCGGCTCCGGTCGAACTCCGGAGGGTCGGGAACTCCCGTCAGCTTCTCTACTTCCTCTTTGAGCTCGCGAATGTCCTTTACCGGCAGACGCGCGGCGCGCGCGCTCGCGAGAAGGTCCTCCCGCCGGGGGTTGACGCAGATGCCGCGCTCCGTGACGAAGGCGTCGATCGTTTCGCCCGGAGTGCAGACCGTCGTCACTCTTTCCTTAATGGTGGGAACTCCGCCGCGGAACGAAGGCGCCACGACCACCGCCAGCTTCGCTCCCGCCGCCGTGTCCGGGTGCCCGCCGATGGCGCCTCTCAGCACGCCGTCGTGCCCCGTCTGGATGTCCACGTTGAAGTCTACGTCGATGTCGAGCGCCGCCAGAACCACGATGTCCAGATTATGGGCGGTGCAGCCCTTGTTGAAGGGATTGGCGTAACAGGAGGCGTCGATCTCGATGTGGTTGGGGTTGCGCGTCATCGAGTCCGTCACCGCGCTGTCGAAGCTCTGGACGTCGAGCATGGCCTCGAAATAACCCTGCTCCAGCATCTCGATCATGTACCCGGACATTCCCCCCAGCCCGAAGGCACCCTTGATGCGGTTTTCCTTCATGTAGTCCTTGACGTATGCCGCGACGGCAAGACTGGCCCCGCCGGCCCCCACCTGGAAGGAACAGCCGTTCGTCAAAAGGCCCGAGGCCGCGATGAGGTCGAAGGCGTTGCGGGCGATACGGAGATCCACGGGGTTGCGGCTGATGCGGGCGGCTCCCGTCGCGATTTTCGAGGGGTCTCCGATACTGTCCACCACAAGCACCTGATCCACCAGATACTGAGGCACCGATATCCGGGGCCGCAAAGGATAGTCCGTCAGACTGTCGGTCACGGCGATCACGTGACGGGCGTGACGGGCGTCCACCTGGGCGTACCCCAGGGACCCGCAGGCCGAGCGGCCGCCGCTGCCCGTCATGTTGCCGTACTTGTCGCAAAGAGGCGCGGCGAGAAACGCCACGTCGATCGGCATCTCCCCCTGCTCGACGGCGCGGGCTCTGCCCCCGTGGCTCCGCAGGACGACCGGGATGTCCAGCTCACCCGCGGAAATGGCCCTGCCCACCTCGCCCCGCGCGCCCGAGGAAAAGAGCCGGGTGACGAGTCCGTTCCTGAAATAGTCCGCAACCATGTCGTGGCTGTCGGAAAGAGAGCTGGGCGCCAGAGAGAGGTCTTTGAACCCCATCTCTGAAAGCGCCTTCAGAACCGCCGGAACGACCGCGTCCCCGTTGCGCAGGTGGTGGTGGAAGGAAATCGTCATCCCGTTTTCGAGTCCCGACCGCTCGACGGCCTTTCGGATGTCGTCCGTCACCTTGTCGTGGCGCGGCTCTCTGGGGCGGATCGGACGGGTCTCTTGCGTGCGGAAAAGCGCGCGGCCGAGATAGTCGAACGGAGAGACGTAGGGCTCGAACTTCCCCAGCCCCGGGATTTCGACGGGAACCTCGCGTCCGAGCGCGTTTTTGACCATTTTGAGATTTTGCCCCGCGTTCATCGTATATCCTCCTCCTCCTCGATGCCGTAAAGACGCCCCAGTCCGATGAGGGAGAACGCGCGCGTGACGACGGGGCCGTCCACCATGCGCCCGTCCACGGAGATGACCCCCTTGCCCTCCCGCTCGGCCCGCTCCGCCGCGCCGATGATGCGGAACGCCCGGCGCAGTTCCTTCGGGTCCGGGCGGTAGGCTTCGTGGATCGCCTCGACCTGACTCGGGTGAATGGCCGCTTTGCCCGTAAAGCCCATCTGGACCGCAAGTTTCGCCTCGGCCTTCAAGCCCTCCATGTCGTCGATGTCGGTCCACACCGTATCGAACGCCATCAGGCCCGCGGCCTTCGCCGCCATCACCACGCGCCCGCGGGCGTAAAAAAGCTCCACGCCGTCGCGGGTTTTCTGTACGCCGAGGTCGGCGGTCAAATCCTGCCCGCCGAGCGTGAGGGCCTCCACCCGCTCCGAGGCACGGGCAATCTCGAAAGCCTGTTCGATGCCGTGGGCCGTCTCCAGCATGGCGTGAATCTTGACGCCGCCGGGGAGCATTCCGTGTTCCCGCTCTATCCGGCCGATGAGGTCGTCGGCGTGTTTCACGTCCTCGGGCGAATGGCACTTCGGGACGCGCACCGCGGCCGGGGCCGCGGGAATGACTTCCTCCAAGTCCTTTTGGAACCAGGGCGTGTCCGCGCCGTTGACGCGCACGGTGACGAGGGTGTCCCCGAAATCGATCTCCCCGACGAAACGGGACACGAGGTGCCGCGCGGCGTCTTTTTCCCGATCGGAGACCGCGTCCTCCAGGTCGAGCAGTACGCTGTCCGCTCCGAACGCCGGTACGTGCTGCATCATGCCCGGGTTGTTGCCGGGCATGTAGAGCATGGACCGGCAGGGACGCCTTTTCTTTTCATCTTTTTTTTCAGCTCTCGCGGCGGCTTTCATCGTGCCACTTCCCCTTCTTTTTCCACTTCCAGAGCGCGCTCGAACGCCGTTTCGATCCGCGCGCGCAGCGTCACTTCCAGCGCGCCCCGATCCTGTATCCGAACCGAAGCCCTTCCCGACGCGCGGCGCTCCGCGATCTCCCGAGCGATGCGTTCGGTTCTCCTTCCGAATATCGCCTCGTTCTGTCCGCCGTACTCCAAAGAGTAACTTTCCGCTGGCGCAACCACGACCATGCAGTCGGACGACTCCAAAGTCCCCGCCTGCGCTTGTCTGAGCAGCACAAAACCACCTCCCCGAATCGATGCCGCAGCGCGAAAATGAGTGGACGGTAAAAACCTCTTGACTCTGGATGTAGAATACCGTATTCTGTATGCAGAATCAAGAGAAAATTGCCTTGAATTTGAACCCTGCCTTCCTATTTTACTTTAAGCGGTGAGCAAAGCGGTAAGTAAAGCAAAGTAAAAATAGGAAGTGAAACAGGAGGCGAGACAATGGTCGAGGCTATCGCGCCCGAGGACGTCAGACCGATTCGGGAAATCGTGTACGAACACCTGAAGAAAGCCATCGGCTCCGGAGAGATACCGGGCGGCGAGCGGCTGAACGAGTCGGATCTGGCCGTTCGGCTCAACGTCAGCCGGACGCCCATCCGGGAAGCCATTCGGATGCTGGAGTCCGACGGGCTCGTGGAGTCTCTTCCGCGCCGAGGGGTCGTCGTCCGGGCAATCGACATCTCGGAGATTATCGAAATCTACATGATCCGCCAGGCGCTGGAGGTCATGGTCTTCAAGTCCGCGGCGCTCCGCATCGCGCCTCGGGAGATCGAGGAAGCCCGGCAGCATATCCGGGACTCCCAAACGTATCTCGAAGAGAAAAAATTCGAGGAGTACTTTCACGCCAACGAACTGTTCACAGACACCATCGTCGAGGCCGGACGGCTGCCGAAGACTCGGCAGCTGATCGGCACTTACCGGGATCAGCTCCGCCGCTACCGCAAGATCACCCTCTCGGACCCCGTGCGCCGGCAAACGGTCGTGCGGCAGCACTTGGACATCCTGGACGCACTGGGGAAACGAGACGTCGAACGTGCGGGCAAACTCGTCTTCGAACACCTCGAAGGCGCTCTTGAGGTCTGCAAGCGCCACCGCGGAGCCGAACCCCGCGGAACCGAACCCAAATCTGAATCCACAAAAGCCCCATAGAGGGCCATTTTATAAGGAGGGAAAAACATGTTCAGGAAATTGGCGGTTACTGCGTTGTTGTCGGCGGTTTTGGCGGGAGCGGTTTTGACGGGAGCGACGGAGGCTTCGGCGGCGGCGTTCCCCAGCAGGAACTTCGAATGCCTCGCCCCGGCGGGGCCCGGAGGCGGGTGGGACACCACCATGCGAATGGTGGCAAAGGTGCTGACGGAGAAGGGCATCGTCAAGAAGGCCATGCCCGTCATCAACAAGCCGGGCGGCGGCGGCGGCGTGGCGCTGGCGTATATCAGCGCGAAAAAAGACCCCCACACGATCGCGGTCTACTCTCCCCCTCTCTTGCTCATCAACCTGACGGGACAGACCGATCTGAGCTACAAGAACGTCACGCCTCTGGCCATGCTCATCAACGACTTCGGCGCTTTCGCCGTGCCGGCGAACTCCCCTTACAAGAACATCAACGACCTGTTCGACGCGCTCAAAAAAGACCCGAAGAGCGTCAAGCTCGGAGGGACTTCCTCCCCCGGCAGCATGGACCACATCCAGTTTCTCCACGCGGCCAAGGCGGCGGGCGTTGAGGTGAAGGACATCCCCTACATCGCCTTCCAGGGCGGTGAGGCTCTGGCGTCCCTTCTGGGCGGACACATCGACGTCTACACCACCGGCATGGCCGAGGTCGTCGGACCGCTGGAGGCGGGAGACATCCGCGTCCTGGCCATCACCTCCCCGGAACGCATCAAAGACGGGCCCCTCGCCCAGGTTCCCACGCTCAAAGAACAGGGCGTCGACGCCGTATTCATCAACTGGCGCGGCATCTTCGGCATTCCCAAAATGTCCGAGGAGGCGCGCTCCTTCATGGAAAACGCCCTCAAGCAGATGAGCGAAACCCCGGAGTGGACGGAAATCTGCGCCCGCAACGGCTGGACCAGCGTTTTTATGGGTGCGTCGGAGTTCTCCGCGTTCCTCGACAAAACGAACGAGGAATATAAGAGCCTGCTGGAAGCCATCGGACTCTATCATCCGGCGAAATAAACAAACAAAACCTTTGGGGCTCCGCCCCATTTATGAATGAACTTGGGGCTCCGCCCCAAACCCCGGCAGGGGCCGCAGGCCCCTGCACCCCGTTTATGAAAAACGAAAAAACGAAAATACCGGAAATACCGGAAATACCGGAAATACCGAAAAGACGGGCTGAGATGCCCGAACTTCGTGAGGTGAAAGCATGAGAAGAGATACCGTAGTCGGTTTGTTCAGCGTCGTTCTGGGCGGCCTTTACGGCGCGGAGACCCTTCGGATACGAAGCGCGACGATAGGAAGTTCCTGGGCGCCGCGCGTGTTTCCGCTGGGAATAGCTGTGTTTTTGATTATTTTAGGCGCGGCCGTGCTGATCGTGGACAGGAAAAAAGCGGCGCTCGAAGGCGGCAAAGCCCAAAAGGCAAAAGCCAGGGATCCGGGCTACGCCAAACTCATCGTCGGAACTCTCGTCCTGTGCGGGGCGTACGGCTTCGCCTTCGAGGCCTTCGGATACATCCTGTCCACGCTCTGCTTTATGTTCCTCCTTCTGATGCTGGTCAACGAGCCCAAACGCTGGACCAGCAACATCGTCATCACGCTGGTCTTCACGTTCGCCCTCTGGGGCACGTTCGTTTACATCTTCGACATCATGCTGCCGCCGTTCAATTTGGACGCGGTTCGGGAAATGTTCGGGCTCGGGGGAGGAATCTGACATGGAATCCAGCGTTATCAATAATCTTCTGTTCGGTTTTTCCGTCGCCATGAAGTGGCAGAATTTCGGGATGATGATCGTCGGCTCCGCTCTCGGAACCGTTTTGGGGATGCTCCCCGGACTGGGGCCCTCCACGGGCATCGCCCTCCTCCTGCCGCTCACCTTCGTCATGCCGCCCGAAATGGCGCTCATCACCATGTGCGCCGTCTACTACGGAGCCATGTTCGGCGGGTCGCGCAGCTCCATTCTTCTCAACATTCCCGGCGACGGAGCCGCCGTCGCCTCCTGTTTCGACGGGTACCCCATGGCCCAGCAGGGGCGGGCGGAGGCCGCTTTGGCCATCTCCGCCATCGCGTCCTTCATCGGCGGGCTGATCTCCTGCGTGGCGTTCGTCGCCATCGCCATACCCGTCGCGCGTTTCGCGCTCCGGTTCGGACCGCCCGAGTATTTCGTGCTGATGGTCTTCGCCCTAGCCGCCACGGCCGCCATCTCCAAAGAAGAGCTTCTGAAGGGCCTGATCTCCATGTTTATCGGCCTGATGCTCACCACCGTCGGCATCGACCTCCAGAGCGGCGTCCAGCGCTTCACCTTCGGCACCGTGGAACTCCAGAGCGGCATCGACTTCGTGGTCGTCATCATCGGGGTCTACGGCCTCGGCGAAATCCTGAAGGGGTACCAGACCCTTCGCATGAAGGGAGAAACGCACGTCCAGAAGAAATTCGGGCGGATATGGATCTCGTGGGACGATTGGAAGCGCTGCTGGCTGCCCATGCTGCGCCAGACCCCCGTCGGTTTCTTCATCGGCGTGCTGCCCGGCGCGGGCGGAACGATCGCCGCGATGATGTCCTACAACAACGAAAAACAGCTCTCCAAGCACCCCGAAGAGTTCGGCAAGGGGGCCATCGAGGGGCTCGCCGCGCCGGAGGCCGCGAACAACGCCTGCTCCATCGGGGCGATGATTCCCATGTTCACCCTGGGCGTCCCCGGCTCGGGAACTACGGCCGTCATGCTGGGCGCCCTGATGATCTACGGGCTCCAGCCGGGGCCGCTCCTGTTCCAGAACAACCCGGAGATCGCGTGGGGCGTCATCGCCTCCCTGTTCCTGGCCAACGTCATCTGCGCGGTCATCAACATCCCTCTGGCGGGACTGCTGGTGCGGGTGCTCGCCGTTCCGCCCCGCGTGCTGTATCCGCTCGTCATCGGAATGGCGTTTCTCGGCGTCTACACGATCAACTACAGCGCCGCCGAGTTCGTCCTGCTGACGCTCCTCGGTCTGCTGGGGTACTTCATGAAATGCTACAAGATCCCGACGGCCCCGCTGATTTTGGCCGTCGTGGTGGGGTCGTCCATGGAACAGACGTTCCGGCAGGCACTTCTGATGAGTGACGGCAGCTACGTCGTGTTCTTCCGCTCCGTCATCTGCAACGTGCTGTGGCTGCTGGCCGCCCTCTCCATCGCGTGGCCCTTCATCTCCGATTGGAGACAGAAGAAAAAACGCGCCGCCTGAGCGCGGCGGTTCGTCCCATCTCTCATCATCTTTCCCGTCATCTCTCCATGTACATCGAACGGATACTGCTATCGCCCTCGGATCTTGCGCAGAGGGCAGAACTCCTCGCCTCCCGCGGACTTTCCGTCCCGGGAGGCGGGGCCTTTAAGAGCGACGTTATCCTGGGGCTTTTCGAGGATCTGCCCGGAGGCGAGAGGCTTGTTGCCACGGGGTCTCTGATCGGGCACACGATTCAGGGCGCGGCGGTGCGGAAGGAGCTCGAAGGCCGGGGCCTGACCGCGGAGCTGACGACTCTTCTGCTTCGGCACGCCGCCGGCGCCGGCATCTGGCATCTTTTCCTTTTCACCAAACCGCGGGAGGCGCCGCGCTTCGCCGGGCTGGGTTTCCGCCCTTTGGCCGCGACGGACTCCGCCGCCCTGCTGGAATGGGGCCGCCCCGGAATCGAAGAATTCATAATGGGTTTGATGGAAGCGAGAGACCATGCCGCCCGTCGGGCGGGACTGAGCGCCGGGGGTCTGGGGGCAACGCCCCCAGTAACGGGTCCAGGGCCCGCGGCCCTGGTGGTGAATTGTAATCCGTTTACGTTGGGGCATCGGTATCTTATTGAAAGAGCGGCGGCCGCGAGCGAGCGGCTTTATGTTCTCGTGGTCCGGGAGGAGCGGTCGGAGTTTCCCTTCGAGGTCCGCTTCCGGCTTGTGAAGGAGGGCGTGTCCGACCTGGAGAACGTCGTCGTCCTGAGCGGCGGGGAATACTGCGTTTCCGCCGCGACTTTCCCGTCGTACTTCACGCGGGAGGAAGAGTTCGCCTCCGTCCACGCGGCGCTCGACCTCTCGATCTTCGCGTCCCGCATCGCCCCCGCGCTCTCCGTGAAAAAGCGTTTCGTGGGCACGGAGCCTTTTTCTCCCGTCACGAACATCTACAACGAGACGATGAAGGATCTGCTGCCGCGTTACGGCATCGAAGTCGAGGAATTGCGGCGCCTCGAAATCGGAGGCGAGCCCGTCAGCGCCTCCCGCGTCCGCGCGCTGCTGCGCGAAGGGCGGATGGAAGAGGCAAAAGCGATCGTCCCGCCCTGTACGCGGCGGTGGCTTGCCTCGCCCGAAGCCGTCCCCGTCCTGGAGCGGCTGCGGTGAGCGAGGCCCCGCGAATGAACACGGTTATATTTGAACGGTTACAGATTTTTCAGGCGTTCTTTTTCGCTCTTCAGGGATTCCTCTTTCCCGCGGAGAAGCTCCTTTCCCTGCCCGATCTGAAAGGCGACCTGCCCGAAGGCGGTGCCGCCGTAGGTCTTGCGCCTCGCGACGGCGCTTTCCATGGAGAGGATCTCCGCAACGTCCGTCCCGGCCTCCGGGAGATGTTCTTTCCACTCCCCGGGGGTCAGGTCGGGGAGTGCCTTGTCCCTGTCCAGACAATAGCGGACGAGGCGGCCCACCTTCCGGTGCGCGTCGCGGAACGGGACGCCCTTCATGACCAGATGCTCGGCCACGTCCGTGGCCAGGGCTAAGGAGAGCCCCTTCTCCAGAGCGGCCCGCGCCGCGGCGCCGTCCGCGTCCGTCCCCGCGATCAGGGGGGGCAGGACCTCCAGTATCCCGCTCACCGTGTCCAGCGAGGCGAAGAGGCCCCGCTTGTCCTCCTGAAGGTCGCGGTCGTAGGTCATGGGCAGACCCTTCAGCGTGATCAGAAGGTCCATCATGTGCCCCAGCACCTGTCCGGTTTTGCCCCGGATCAGCTCCGGCACGTCGGGGTTCTTCTTCTGCGGCATCATGCTGGAGCCCGTGCAGAACGAGTCGGGCAGCTTCAGCCAGCCGAACTCCTGCGTGGCGTAGACGACCAGATCCTCGGAGAGCCTCCCCGCGTGGACGGCGAAGAGGGAGGCGAAGTGGTGGTAGTCGGCCATGTAGTCGCGCTGGGCCACCGAGTCCAGGCTGTTGCGCGTGGGGCGGTCGAAGCCCAGCGCCCGGGACGTCGCCTCGCGGTCGAGCGGCAGCGTGGAGCCCGCCAGAGCGCCGCTTCCGAGGGGGCACTCGGCGAGCGACGCGCCGGCAAACTCGAGCCGCCCGCAGTCGCGCGAAAACGCCTCGAACCAGGCCATCCAGTAGTGCCCGAGCGATATGGGCTGGGCCTGCTGGAGGTGCGTGTAGCCCGGCACGATGAGGTCTTTGTGCTTCTCCGCGCGGTCCAGAAGGGCCGCCAGAAGGGCCAGAAGGGCGGAGCGGAGCTCCAGCAGGCGGTCTCGGAGGTAGAGCCTCACCGTCACCGCGATCTGATCGTTGCGGCTCCGGCCGGTGTGCAGTTTCGCGCCCACGGGGCCCAGAAGCTCGGTCAGGCGGTTTTCGATGTTCATGTGGACGTCCTCCAGCCGCTCGGAGGGCGAGAGCGCCCCGCTCTCTATTTCCCGGAGGACCGTGCCCAGTCCGTCCTCGATCTGCCGAACCTCCCCGTCCGTGAGAAGGCCGGCCGCGCCCAACATGCGGGCGTGGGCGGCGCTGCCCTGAATGTCGTGTCTGTAAAGCCGCCAGTCGAGGTCCAGAGACTGCGTGAACTTCAGAACCACCTGAGCGGTGTCCTCCTCAAATCGTCCCTTCCACATCGTCGTCATTCTTGTCGTCGTCATCCTTTCGATTTTTTGGGGCCGCCGGCCCGCCGGCTCTGGCGCCCGATATTTCCAGAAGAAAGTCTTTCACCGCGTTTTTCGGGACGCCGCGGCGCTCCGCGATCTCCCGCGCGGCCGTCCTGACGGAAAGGCCCCCGTCCAGAAGTTCCTCCGCCTCCTCCCGCCAGGAGGCGGGCTCCGGCTCCGGGCATCCCTCCACCACGAGGACCATTTCTCCCTTCAGGCCCTGCCCGGCGCGTTCCGCTATTTCGGAGAGGAGCCCGCGGATCGCCTCCTGATGGATTTTGCTGATCTCCCTCACGAGGGCCGCCCGCCGGGCGCCCCAGAGCTCGGCAAGCTCGGCGGTGCGGCGCTGCGCCTTGTGGGGGGAGATGTAAAAGACCGTCGTGTACGGGCAGGAGGTCAGAGACGCGAAGAGTTTCCTCCTCTGTCCCGGTTTTTCGGGTGGAAACCCGCAGAACAGGAAGGGCTGCGGCGGGAGGCCGGACAGGAGTACGGCGGGGAGCAGAGCGGACGGCCCGGGCAGGACGTCGGCGCCGAATCCCGCGTCGAGGGCGCCGCGGAGAAGCAAAAAGCCGGGGTCGCTGATCCCCGGCGTTCCCGCGTCGCTGACCACGGCCACGTTCTTCCCCTCGGCGAGGAGCGCGAGCAGGCGCCGGGTCCGTTCTTTTTCGTTGTAGAGGTGCAGGGAGATCAAAGGCTTGCCGGTTATCGCGTACCGCTTCAGGAGCACGGAGGAGGTGCGCGTGTCCTCGCAGGCGATCACGTCGGCCTCCCTCAGCGTCCGAAGGGCGCGCAGCGTGATGTCCTCCAAATTGCCGATGGGCGTGGGCACGAGAGTCAGGGGCATCGGGCCTGTTCCGTTTTTCCGCTCCGCCGCTCGCGCGGGAAGCGCCCGGAAAATCCCCTCCAAGAGACCCAAAACCACACCGTTTCCAGCGGCAGGCCCGCGAGCAGAACCCAATGGGAGAGGGAGAGCCCCGACGCCTGCGAAAGCCCCTCGGCCCTCAGGGGATCGATCGAGAGGCGCATGGCCGAACACAGGATGAGCCCCAGAGGCGCCAGAAGCGCGCCCCGCGGGACGCCCCTGCGCAGGATGCGCCTCTCGAAGAAGAAGAGGACGGCGAAGATCGCCGCGGCGGAAAACGAGTAGTAAAGCTGGGTGGGGTGGCGCGTCACCGTCAGGGCATCGTAGGGGAAGTGCAGCGCGAAGGGAAACGCGCTCCTGATCCCGACGCAGCAGCCCGCGAAAAAACACCCCCAGCGCCCCAGAGCCATCGCGGAGAGTACCGGGAGACAGGCGGCGTCGCAGAGGCGGCTGAAGGGCACCTTGGGATTGCGCCGGCAGAGGACGAGCACCGTGACCGTGGCCCCGAGGACCGCGCCGACCTCCGACAGCCCTCCCTGCCTCAGGTCGAGAAGCAGGGACGGGGTGTTCCGGTAAAGGGGAAAGTTCCAGACGTACTCGAACGCGCGGGCCCCTCCCAGCATTCCCAGAAACGCCCAGGAGAGTACGCGCCTTCCCTCGCCGTCGTCGATGCCGTAAAGGGACAGGCGCCGCACGGTCCAGACGAGCATGAGGGACAGCGCCGTAAACCAGACGACGTAATAGGTCTCGACGGGAATGCTTCCGATTTTGAACAAAAGGGGATACATAGCGATTTTCTAATGGCCGTACCGGGGCCGCCTGTACCGGACGCTCCGGCTTTCCTGGCGCTCCGCGGCCCCTATTTTCGGCATGACGACGACCTTGCGTTCGGGCGACTCGCCCACCGACTGGGTTTCGACGTCGGGGCTGTCCTTGAGGGTCGTGTGGATCACCCAGCGTTCCCAGCTGAGCATCGGATCGAGGCGAAGCGGCGTCCCCCGCTCCGCGACTTTGCGGGCGACGGCCACGGCCAGCCGTTCCAGGCTCCGCTTGCGGCGCTCCCGGTACCCTCCCGAATCCAGGCGCACGCGGGGCTCTTCTCCCGGGAATCGCAAAGCCAGGTTCAGAATGTATTCCAGGGCTTTCAGCCCGTCGCCGTGCCGTCCGACCAGAATGTCCGCGTCCTGTCCCTCGATGGAGATCAGCGAGGACTCCTCCGACACGTCGGGAGCGGCGCGCAGGCCCATGCGTTCCAAAATATCGGTCAGAAAAACGCGGCTTCTGACCAAAAGCGGAAGGGCCTTGCGCTCCACCCGCACCTTCAGTTTTTTTCTGAAAAGGCCCAGAAACCCCTTTTCTTCGCCGATAATTTCCGCCTCCAGCCCGTCGGGCGGCACCCCCCATTGCTTCGAGGCCTCTTTCAGGGCGTTTTCGACGGAGGACGTTTCCAAAACAAGGAACGTAACCTGATTCACAGCTCTTACCTTCTTTCCCGGTTTCCACCCTCGTCCGGCCCGGACAGAAGTTCTCCGCGCCGCGGTTCCGCGCCGGCCCGCCGATGTTCAGTCAGTGACGTCAGTCAGCTTTATTGGCGGGTTTTTCTTTCAGCAAAACAGGTTTTTCCTGCATTTCCAGATTCGTCTTGCGCACGACGCGAAGCTGGTGCACCACGCCCATCAGGGACGAAACGCCCCAGTAGACCAGCACGCCTCCCGGAAGGCTCAGGCAGATAAACGTCAGAAACAGGGGCATGAACCAGCCCATCATCGCCATCTGAGGGTTGCCGGAAGACGTGAGGTGCTGCTGGTACCAGGTCAGGAAGGCGATGATGAACAGAAGCGCGGTGTTGGGCAGCCATAGGCCCCAGTTGGCGAACAGAAGCGCTGGGTTGCTCGCCGCGGAAAGGGCGACCATGACGAAGCCCAGCTGATCTTTGGGGATGGCCTCCCCGGCGGCGTCCACAAGGTTGATGGCGTCGGCTATCGTCGTCAGGACGGAGCCGTCGAGGCGGACGGTCAAAAACGTCGCGCCGGCAAACCCGTGCCGCGTCAGGACGTTGTAGAGCAAAATGAAAATCGGCAGCTGAATCAGGATCGGCAGGCACCCGGAGGCCGGATTCACCTTGTTTTCCTTATAAAGCGCCATGACTTCTTTGTTCAAAGTCTCTTTGTCGTCTTTGTATTTTTCCTGCAGGACCTTCATGCGAGGCTGAAGTTTCTGCATCTTCTGCATGCCCACCATCTGCTTCTGCGTCAGGGGATGCATCGCCAGCCGCACCAGAAGCGTCAGCAAAATGATGGCCAAGCCCCAGGAGTTCGTCACGCCGTAAAGCGTCGTCAAAAGCCACATCATAAAATTACCGGCCTGATCCCACAAATAACTCAAAAAAAGTCACCGTCCCGAAAGTCTAAGTATGGTCGTTTCGTAACCGTTCAAACCCCCCGCGTCCGATTCCCATCCGACAGCGGCATTCAGGGGATCTCGGGGGGGCTGGTAAGCCCGCTTTTGGGCGAACGAGCTCCGCCCCCCTGAGCTCGAATGTTATTTTTAAGCGGCACGGGGTCGTAACCCCCTTCGTGCCACGGGCCGCATTTGGCGAGGCGCCGCGCCGAAAGCCGCAGGCCCCTGAAAAAACCCCATTCCGTCATCGCGAGAAGCGCGTACTGCGAGCAGCTGGGATAGAACCGGCAGCGGTTTCCCAAGAGGGGGGAAACCCATTTCTGATAACCGCGAATCAGGCAGACCGACAGGCGCACCGGAAAATTCATTTTTTCGTCTCCAAACAGGGCCGTGTCTCGAATCTTTTCGATTGACCGTGCGATTGCGCGTTGGGGTTTATCGCCACTCGCAACCCGGCCAATCCGGTTTCAGAAGGCCGCTTCGCAGGAAAACGCGCGCCATGTCGCGGTAGATTTCCTGCGCTTTGGAGAGGAGCGCCCTGTCCTTGAGAGAGACGACCACCGTCACGCCCGGGTACACCCAAGGGTGCAGCCTGCGGAAGGCCTCCCGCAGAACGCGCTTGCCCCTGTTGCGGACGTGCGCCTTTCCCTGCCGCTTGCCGACGGCATAACCCGCGCGCGCCGCCTCCGTCTCCGTTTTTCTCAAAAACAACAACCGCACCAGTTCTCCTTGTACCCGAAGACCGGTGCGGAAAATGAGGTCGAACTCCCACCCTTTTCTTATTGTCAAGCCGTCGTCAGGCACTTACGACCCTTGCGTCTTCTGTTGCGTAAAACCCTGCGCCCCGTCGGCGAGGAAGAGCGGGCAAGAAAACCGATTTTCCTCTTGCGCGGCTTCCGGTGGGGTTGATAGGTTCCCTTCTTCACGAAACATACGCCTCCTTCTTCAGACTATCCCTGCGTTATAAAAAGCAACATCGAACCCCGCGTATTTTCGGCATCAAGAACGGCCATGCGCAAAAACGACCGTCTCCCCTGCCGCGGGCGGACAGACACAAACCACCATACTATAGCACAATCGCTTCGCCGGAGGCAATAGTTTCGCCTGCCCCGTGTCGCCGGACAGTGAATAATGTGTTACAGTACAGTGGGAATGGAGCGATAAGGGACTAAAGTTAAGGGATAAAGCGTACGATATAGAAAGTGATGAGTACAGATTATGGGCGACAACTAAATAGGGAATATGAGCGAGCGT
>JAISMH010000073.1 GCA_031276855.1 Synergistaceae bacterium | reverse complement strand
TTTCGTCGGGATCGCGTCCGACTCCCTGTGTATCGCGGCCTGCTACCTCGCGAAAATCTCCGAACGCCGGACGGACCGCATGATCAACGAACACGTCAGCGGCCTGCCCGCCTTTTTGGCGGAAGGAGCCGGGGAAAACAGCGGCTACATGATCGTTCAGTATTCCTCCGCGGGCCTGTTGGGAGAAATGCGCGTGCTGGCTCACCCGGCCTCCGTCGACGCCGTCCCCACATGCGCGCTGCAGGAGGATTACGTCAGCATGGGCTACAACGCGGCGCTCAAGGCGCGGGAGGTCATACGTCTGCTGGAGTACGTTCTGGGCAACGAGCTTTTGACGGCCGCGCAGGCCATCGAACTGCGCACCCGCAAGGACCTCGCGCCGTCGAAGACCGGGGCCGCGCTTTGCGGGGCCGTGAGGGAACGCGCGCCTTTCATGGTGGAAGACCATTACGTCTCCCCGGATATGGAGTGGGGCCGGGAACTGATTCATTCCGGCCGTGTCCGCGCCCTGACCGAGGAAATCATCGGCCCGATGGACTGATTTCGAGACCGGATCGGACACCCGCTGCGCGTTTCCCCGCGCGCCGGGTGCCGATTCGATTCCTCCCTCCAGGGCTTGCGCAAAGCCCCTTGAAAAAAAGGCGGCGGTATAATGAGCGGGAGGCGAGGCGCGGTGCGCAAGGCAAGAAAATGCATTATCACAGACGAGTGGCAAATCCTTCGGGTTTTCCTGGCAAAGATTCGGAAAAAACGGTAAAATCGGTATCATAATGAAAAGAGTATATTTTGGGTTTCCGGGAGACGTCTCATGCCTGTTCTTACACTGCATAACCTTACCTATTTTCTGCCCGACGGGCGCCTGCTTCTGAACAATCTGAGCGAGAGTTTCGGGGGCGGGCGCACCGCCCTCACGGGGCGCAACGGCACGGGCAAGACCGTTCTGGCGAAGATCATGGCCGGCCTTCTGCCGGTCGTTCCCCCCTCCTCCGGCGGCGTGACGCGGGACGGAACCGTCTTTTACCTCGACCAGACGGCGGACCCGGCGAAGTTCGGGACCGTCGCCGCCCTGATGGGGGCGGAGGAGATCCTGAACGCGGTCCGCCGCGCCGAGAGCAGCTCCGGCAGCGAGGACGACCTGGCGCTGGCGGACGGCCATTGGGACACGGAACGGCGCATCGCCCTTGAACTCCGCGCCGCGGGGCTCGGATACCTGACGCCCGACACGCCCGCCCCGCTTTTGAGCGGAGGAGAGTGTACGCGGGCGCTGCTCGCCGGCGCTTTTCTGTCCGGCGCGGATTTTCTGATTCTGGACGAACCGACAAACCACCTCGACGCCCGGAGCCGGGAGGCCCTGACGGCGCACCTGGAGGCAAGGAGCGGAAGTTCCTCCGACGGAGGCGAGAAAAGGGCGCCGGGGCTGCTCGTGATCAGCCACGACCGCGCGCTGCTGGAGCGGATGGAGCGCATCGTGGAACTCTCGCCCCAAGGGCTCAGGAGCTACGGAGGCGGGTTCTCCCTCTATCGGGAGTGGAAGGAGACCGAGCACGCGGCGGCCCTCGAACACCTCGACAGCGTCAAAACGGAGCGCCGGCGCGCGGCGGCCGAGGCGCGGGCCTCGATCGAACGACAGGAACACCGTTCCGCGCAGGGCCGGAAGGGCAAGCCCAAAAAGGGCTTTCCCAAGGCCGTTCTGCACTCCATGAAGGCGACGGCCGAGAAGACCGCCGGAAAGCTGACCGCTTTGAAGGAAGAGAAGGCGGCCTCCCTCGCCCTGGCCGAGAAGGAGGCCTTCCTGAAGGCCGGCATAGAAGACCCCGTCGTGCTGATTCCCCCGGCCTGCTCCGTCCACGCCGCGAAAGTCATTCTGAGGCTCGAAGGCGTCGTCCTGCCCTACGGCTCGCACAGGGACGCGATCGACTGGGTTCTGACGGGGCCGGAACGCGCGGCGGTCGAGGGCCCCAACGGAAGCGGCAAGACGACGCTCCTTCGTATCCTGACGGGCGCGATCTCCCCGCTTGCCGGCCGGTGCGAGGTGAAAGTGCCCTATGCCGTCCTCGACCAGTTCGCCGCGTTTTCTCCGGGGCCTCCGAACCGTCCGGCCGTCGAGCTTCTGCGCGAAAGCAGCGGCGGAACCCTTTCCCTGGCCGAGGCCGGGACGCGGCTGGCCCAGATCGGCATCGCGCGCGAGCGCCTGCTGCTCCCGGCGGAGGTCCTGAGCGGCGGCGAACGCCTGAAGGCCGCCCTGCTCTGCGCGCTCCACCGCTCGCCGCCCCCGCAGCTCCTGATTCTGGACGAGCCGACGAACCATTTGGACCTCGACTCCACCGAGTCGGTGGAAAAGGTCCTGAACGCCTACACGGGCGCGATACTCGTCGTCTCGCACGACTCCTTTTTCCTGAACCGCGCCGGCGTCTCGCGCCGTCTGTGCCTGGGGAGTTCCGAACGCGCCGGAATATCGGCGGAAGACCGCGCGTAAGCGTTCAATCTGGAAATTCGAGGCATTGAATGAAGAGGTCTCCGTAGCCGGGGGCCGCCCCGAGATCCAGATACTCTATCCCGCGGGCGAGGGTTTCCATTTCCCCGCGCGCCCGCGCGGACATCAGGGCCGCGCGGGCGCCGGCCTTCGATGAGTTGCCGAGGTACTCGATTTTTCCGCCGAGGCCGGCGGGGAGGATACCGCATTCCGTCAGGCTCTCGGCGGGGAGGTGTTCGCCGAACCGGCCGGCGACCAGAACCTTGTCGAGGTCCCGCGCCCCGATCCCGGCGTGATCCAGGAGAGCCCGGACGCCGGAGAGCAGCGCCCCCTTGGCCAGCTGCACCTGACGGATGTCCTTCTGGGTCACGACGACGTTTTCGGCCAGGCGAACCGCTCCGGCGCTTCCCTCATTTTCTCCCCCCCCCGCGTCGCGGAGGGCGGCGAGATTGCGCCGTTCCGGCGGCAGTTCTTCCTTCTCCGTCAGGGAGCCGTCGGCGCGGAGAAGGCCGGCACGAAGCATCTCCCGTATCGCCGCGAGAACCCCGCTGCCGCAGATTCCGGCCGGGGGCATGTCCCTCACGACCTTCAAACGAACCGTGCCCGCCGCGCCGTCGATGAAGACGTCCTCCACGGCTCCGGGCGCGGCCCGCATTCCGCAGCTGATGTTCATGCCTTCGAGGGCCGGGCCCGCCGCGCAGGAGCAGGAAACGAGCTTCCCCTCCCGGGACAGGACGATTTCCCCGTTGGTTCCGATGTCGATGAAGAGTACGCGGCCCTTTCGCCGCGCCAGCTCCGAGACGTAAACGCCGGCCACGATGTCCGCGCCGATAAAAGCCGACGCGGAGGGCAGACAGTAAACCTCCGCGTCTCGGGGGACGGACTTCAGGCCGGCATCGGCGGCCGAAAGCCCGCGGCCCCGCACGAAAACGGGCGTAAAGGGAAAAGCCCCGAGCGGCGCGGGGTTCACGCCCAGAAAAAGGTGCAGCATCACGCAGTTGGCCGCGACGGCGACGGTGCGGATCGAGGACGGCTCCGCAATATTGCCGCCTTCCGACCGCGCGTCCCGGCAGAGGTCCTCCGTCATCGCGTCGAGCAGGCCCGCGATCGCCCTTTGCATCTCTCCCACGCTGTCCGGGCGCGCCATGGCGCGGGAAATACGGGACAGGACATCCATGCCGAACCGCGTCTGGGGGTTTACCGCGGATCGCTCGGCAAGAACCGCTCCCGTCTCCAGATCCACCAGATCCGCGTCCACGGTGGTGGTGCCGATGTCGGCCGCGAGGCCGCAAGCCGCTCTGCGCCCGGAAACGGCTCGGGAAAGAAAGCCTCTCCCGGGCGCGTCTTTTTTTTCATCTTCCTTTTTATCACGCGGGAATTTTTCGTTCAGGGACTCCGCGCGCGGGAACCCGACCGTCAGATCCCCCGCGGGAAACGTCCTGCAGGCCAAGCGCCAGTGCCCCGCGAGTTCGCTGCCGCTCAGCAGCGCCCGCTCGCTGCCGGTCACGGGCGACGACGAACCGGAGAAAACCGCGACCTTGCACTTGCCGCAGGTCCCCGCGCCTCCACAGGGCCCGCCGGCGGGGACGCCCGCCTTCGCGAGGGCGTTCAGCAAACTTTCGCCGGGAGGGCACGAAACGGTTCCGCCTCCCGGCGTCAGGGTTATGACGAACGCTTCGCCATGACCGCAATCTTCCTTTATCAATCTATGATCAATCTATTATCAATCTATCTGCTGTCACTCCGCCTGCTTGCGCGGAGCGAACATCTGGACGAACGTCTTGTGCGTGTCGCGGGGCAGGATGCGATAACCCTCTTTCTCCTTGGTCATCCATAAAAAATAGTCTTTGTAGAACGAGGTCGCCATCTCCAGAATGGATTTTCCCCTGTTGGCCTTGATGTTTTCGTAGGTGTTTTTCAGGACGCGGTCTTCGTCGCTGTCCCAGCGGAACGTCCCGAGTCCGTAGGCGAGGGATTTCTCGATCGACGTCACCGGAAACATCGGCAGAAGAATCGTGTGGTCGAGCCAGTCGTAGGTCCCCCAACCCTGGCCGGGGATGAAAATCACGCGCGGAACGCCGTACATGCGGACGCGCGAAACGGCGAACATGTCGATATCCATGCCGCTCAATTTCTCCATCAGGGCGGACGCGGGCGCGAATCCTACGGGCGGCGAATCCTGCGGGCACAGAAGAGACTGCTCGCAGCGGGCGACCTTGGCGGGGACCGCCATGTACTCCTTCTTTTTGACCAGCATGTTCCTGAGTTCCTTGCGCATCATCTGCTGCGAAAACTGGGAACACGCGCCGGCGATCTTTTTGGCCCGGCGGAGGCGTTTCTCCTCCTCCTGCTGGACATAGACGATTTTGCTGGCCAAAAATTTTGTGGAGTCGTGGAGGGCTTGGAACATCTCCGCCTCCGGCAGGCCCAGCGGATCTTCCTCGTTTTTCTGCGCGATGGAAATCTGAATGCCCAGTACGCGTTCCGCCTCGCTGTACCGGAAGCGTTCCTGCGACATAATCTGCTTCCGATCGTCCGGAGCCTCGCGGTACTCCTTGGTCCGCAGCGTCACCTTTATGGCCGAGATCAGGTATTGGCTCATGTCCGCGCAGAGAAGATTCGCCTCCGCCCCCTCCATTCCGCCGCTGCGGGAGACGATCAGCCGAAACTCGTCGTCGCGCTTCTTCTCCAGTTCTTCGAGCTGCCCGCCCATTTCCTTCAGACGGGTTTCCACGGAGGGACCGCAGACGGCCGGCGGGCACTCCTGATTCGTGATCATGGACCAGCACTCCGCGATGAAGTCAGAAAAAGACTGGTACTGAAAAATGCCGGAAACGGCCCTTGAATTCAGAGACGTCTTGACGTCGAAATCTTTGTTGAACGGGGTGATCTCGCTGCTCAGGAAACCGAAATCTATAAAAAGGCGTTCCTCGTCGCTGAAGGTCAGCTCGGAGGGAAAAGATTCCGTTTGGGCGTCCACGAGAGCGAACAGAAGATCCCAATATTTTTCCGAAAGCTGCTGCCAGGTCTTTCTGGCCGCCGCCCTGTCCTCGCTTTTCCCCGAGGACGCATAGATCCGATACCCGCGGGCAATCTTTTCGGCCTCTTGCGCGATCTTGTCGATTTCAGCAACATCTTTCCATCGTTGGAACTTGATTTTCCCGGCCATATACACCCCTCCTGCCGTCAAGTGGCAGCAAAACCAATACCCTTAAAAATCGCTCTAATGTTAAAGCGGGTATCAATATGGAAGTATAACACTTTCACTCAGTATTTCACATTTACAATCGCCTGAAAGCCGAAAAAACCGTAAACGTTCAAGCTCAGGGGGGCGGAACTCGTTCAGTCGCTGCGCTCCTTCGCTGGCCCCCCCGAGACCCCTCTGTGACAAAAAATCGATGTGTTCGCGGCGGAGCCCAGCCGATCACGCGGGCGGAAGCCAGTTCCAGGAGTGAATCCGCTTTCTGGCCAAAAACTCGTTCAGCGAGGCCTCCAGACGGGACGCGCCGGACGCCCTCACGTCCGCGACGACCTCCGCGTCGGCGGCGCAGCGCCACTCCGGCGAGCCGACCGCTCCGGCGCTCAGCAGGTGCGCGACATCCCCGGCGGCGGCGTAGGGAAGGCGGACGGCCACCTTTCGCTTCCGCGCGTTCGGAACGCGCCCGGCTCGCGACGCCGCGTCCGCGGCGGCCTGTCCGTAGGCGTCGATCAGGCCCCGCACCCCCAGCTTGATTCCTCCGAAGTAGCGCGTCACGACGATCACGACGTTGAACATCCCGCTCTGCCGTATGGCCGCGAGAATCGGCCTGCCCGCCGTCCCCGCCGGCTCCCCGCCGTCGGAAAAGTGAACGGTTTCCGAATCCGGGTCCAGGCGGTACGCCCAGCAGTAGTGATCCGCGTTTTTGTTCGACTTCTCCGCCCCGGCCAAGGCTTCGCGCGCGGCGTCCGCGCTCCCGCACGGGGCGAGGTCCGCGATGAAAAGGGACCGCCTGACCTTGAGTTCCGCCGTCACGGCCCCCGCCGGCTCGAAAAAATCGTCCGAACCGGGCTCAGGGGACGCCATCCGTCCCCGCCGGGCCGCAAAGCCGGACGTTCAAGCGTCCCATTCCGCTTTCAGCTTCCGGTACGTCGCGCGGAGGGCCTCGGGAACGACCCGGGTGTCCGCGATCACCGGCATGAAATTGTTGTCACCGTTCCAGCGGGGCACGATGTGCTGGTGCAGATGCCCGTCCACTCCGGCTCCCGCGGTTTTTCCCAGGTTGATCCCCACGTTGAAGCCCTCGGGCGCCATCGCGCGCTTCAGCACGCGGAGGGCCTGCGCCGTGAGGCGGCTCATGTCCGCGAGTTCTCCGTCCGTCAGGGATTCGTAAACGTTCGTGTGGCGGTAGGGCACCACCATCATGTGCCCCGGATTGTAAGGATAGAGGTTCAGGATGACGAAACACTCCGCCCCCCTGTGAAGGATGAAACGCTCTTCGTCGCGGCGCTCGGCGGGAAAATCGCAGAAAATGCACCCCTCCGGCTTCGGAACCGCGATATAGTCCATCCGCCATGTCGCGAAAAGATGATTCATGAGACAAAAACCTCCCTGCAAGCGACCCCGGCCGCTCGAAAAACCCCGCAGCCCCGGCATGGCGCCGTTTATCGTGTATCAAGAGTAGCATAATCGAATTTTTTGACAAGAGGAAAAAACGTACCCTGTCGTTACAGTACAGTGGGAATGGAGCGATAAGGGACTAAAGTTAAGGGATAAAGCGTACGATATAGAAAGTGATGAGTACAGATTATGGGCGACAACTAAATAGGGAATATGAGCGAGCGT
>JAISMH010000048.1 GCA_031276855.1 Synergistaceae bacterium | reverse complement strand
CATGAATTTTGGGAAAACGGCGATTATTCCCAAGTAGGTCTCGGGGACGGTCTGGGCCGCGCGGCGGGCTTCGAGTCCCTGAGCTTCGGTTGTTCTTGTTTTGCTTTTAATTGCGAGGTGTCGGTTATCGAGATGGAGAAAGATGGAGAGATTTTTACTGCCGGCCGGACTGCGTCCGTTCGGGCTGTGTCGGTCTGCCTGCCGGAAAAGGTCGTGGACAACGCGGAACTGGTCCGCCAGTTCGGGACATGGACGGAGGAGAAAATTTTCGGCAAGACGGGGGTCGTCCGCCGTCACGCCGTGGACGGGGAACTGGTTTCCGACCTCGCGGCCAAAGCAGGAGAGAGACTGTTCGAAGAACACGGGATACGCCGCGGCGAGATCGATTTTCTTCTGCTCTGCACGGAGTGTCCCGATCACTTCCTGCCCGCGACGGCCTGTATCGTCCAGAACCGGCTGGGCCTGCGGAAGGATGTCGGGGCGCTCGACTACAATCTGGGGTGTTCGGGATACATTTATGGGCTGGCGCTGTCGAAGGGCCTGATCGCCGGCGGAGTGGCGCGTAAGGTTCTCCTGATCACGGCGGACACGATCACGCGCACGATACATCCCCGGGACAAGAGCACACGCACCATTTTCGGCGACGCGGCGGCGGCCACGCTGCTGGAGGCCGGCGGGGAGGGCGTGGGGGAGTTTTTTCTCGGCACCGACGGCGGAGGGGCGGACAAGCTGATCATTCCCGCCGGAGCTTGGGCGCGCCCGTCCTCCCCGGAGACCCGCGCCGAGACGACCAACCGTTGGGGCAACGTGCGGACGCCGGAGAATCTCTACATGAACGGGCCGGAGATCCTGAGCTTCACCCTCGAAGTCTCCCCACCGTGCTTCAACGAGGTGCTGAAGCGCAACGGACTCACGCTCTCCGGCATCGATCTGGTCGTCCTGCACCAAGCCAGCCGTATGCTGCTCGAAAAAGTGCGGGAGGCACTCGGCATTCCCGAGGAAAAATTCGTCATCGACATCGAAAACTACGGCAACACGGCGAGCAGCACCATCCCCATCGTCCTGCGCGACCTGGAACTCGGCGGCCGCCTGAAAAGAGGCTCCAAAGTGCTGCTCATGGGTTTTGGAGTGGGCCTCTCCTGGGGCGGCACCGTGCTGACATGGCAACGCGGCTGATTTCTAATTCTAATTTCAAATTCAGTTTCAAATTCAATTTCAACCGATCGGCTTCAGTCAGGCGTTTATGGCCCGGGCCATGTTTTTGCCCAGAAGGGCGCACTGTTCCAGGTCGGCGTCGGTGGGGGAGGCAAATACCTCCACCTCGGGGCCGATCTTTTCCAACTTGACGGTTTCGGCGAAGGCCTGCAGCGCGGCGAGGGCGCCCTTGCTCCAGCTGTAGCTTCCGGCGAGACCCAGCAGACGGTTTTTGGGCATCCGGTTGACCAGTTTGGAACACAGGCTTTCGAGCGCCGGGAACAGCAGAGTGTTGTAGGTGCAGCCCAGCAGAACCAGGCCCCTGTTGCGCCAGATGTCGCTGAGCAGCAGGGACATTTCCGAACGCGCGGCGTCGTGAAGATAGATGTCCTTCAGCCCGCCCTCGGACGCCCCTTTGCAGATCGCCTCCGCCATGCGGCGGGTATTGCCGTACATGGACGCGTAGGCCACGACGAGCCCGCGCTCCGTCTCCTGTCTGCTCCAGCGGTCGTACAGTTCGACGGCCTGGCCGATGTTCTTTCGGAAAAGCGTTCCGTGCGCGGGATAGATGCACCGGATGTCGAGCCCGCCGAGTTTTTTCAGCGCCGTCTGAACCATGCCGGAATAGCGCGCGACGATCGTGACGTAATAGCGCAGCATCTCCCCCTCCCAGCGGGCGCGGTTCTTCTCGTCGTCGAACAGACCTCCCTCGTGCGCGCCGTAGCTGCCGAACGCGTCGTTTGAAAAGAGGACCTTCGTCGTCGTGTCGAAGGTGACCATGCTCTCCGGCCAGTGCAGCATGGGCACGGTGTAAAAGGCCAGGACGTGACCCCCGATGTCCAGCGTCTCGCCGTCTTTGACCTGAAGGACATCTTCTTCGATGCGGTGATAACCCTTCAGGAGAGGCAGAGTTTTGGCATTGCCGATCAGCCTGAGCCCCGGCCAGAGCTGCTTCAGCTGGGCGGCAACCCCGGCGTGGTCGGGCTCCATATGATTGACGACGAGGTAGTCGAGAGCCCGTCCTCCGAGCGCTTCCTTCAGTTTGTCCAAATATCCGCCGCTCTGAAACCCCTTGACCGTGTCTATGGCGGCCGTCTTTTCTCCGAGTATGACATAAGCGTTATAGGCCACGCCCTGGGGCAGAGGCCACAGGGATTCAAAAAGGTCTGTATCGCGGTCATTGACACCTGCCCACCAGGTGTCCTGACTGACGGGTACTGCTTTGTACATGGATAAAACTCCCTTCACAAGCGATAGTTCTCTTCTGACAGATCTCTTCTTTCCGAAGAACAGTTCTATCATACCAAATCAAAAGCAATGTTGACAAGTTAAGTAGAAATTCCCAAAACCGCAGCTTGCGGCCTTGGGAGAGCCTCACAGTGCGTAAAGCCTGGTCTCCACGCAAAAACTTTTCGTTGCAAAACCGCCGCAAACGTACATAATTATTACACGGAGGGGTTGCCTATGGCTGATCTGAAAATTTTGAAGTCCGCAAACCGCCGTTTGATAAATTATCCTCCCTTGACAAGCGTGAGGATGATGTGCTATAAAACAAATGCTGAAATGGAGGGCGCTTGATCCAGTCCAAGACCCCGAACTTTCGGCGTGTAATTTCCTGGCTTTCTAAATTTCAGCAAGTCTTTTTTCCTGTCTCCGAAATTCAAGCCCCCGAAACTATGTTTTGGGGGCTTGAAAGATAAGGGGCGCGGAAGCAAAATGTGCTGTTCAAGGGAGGTTGGGAAAAAGGCGATCGCCTTATAAATATAGGAAAATCATCGGGGCATTGCACGGATGGCAGACTCTTCGGCGAAAACATGACAGGCATGGATTAAGCCGCGGAGAGGTTCGAGGGATTTTTTGGAAGAAAAACCG
>JAISMH010000154.1 GCA_031276855.1 Synergistaceae bacterium | reverse complement strand
AGGGTATACTTTTCTGCACACCCCCCTATGAAATCTTTTTCTAATTTGAATTGTACATCATTCAAGCGGACTTGCGCAAGCCCTTGGGGAGGAATCGGCCCGGCACCCGGCGCGCGGGGAAATGCGCAGCGGGTGTCCGGTCTGACCTCGAAAGAGGACGTTTTCTCGGACGAATCAGCCTTCTTTCGGCGGGCAAATCACAAATTTTTCATAAAAGACGAGTATAATTCGAGTACTGAAAAAGGGACGGATTTGAATTTGAATTTTGGCTTGGATTCGCTCCCGCGGGGAGGCAGCGCCGATGAGAAGAAAATCGAAAGCGACGAGAATCGTTCTCGTCATACTACTGATAGGGGCCTTCGGCCTGATGGGCTGGAGGATATTCAACCGCCCGAAGCCGTCGGAAGCGGTGAGCATCGCGGCCATCCGCGAGCGCAGCGGAATGCCGGTCACGGGCTGGAGCGTCGCCGAAAGCCCGTGGGAATACTGGCTGCCGCTCTACGGAACGGTGAGAACCTCCGCTCTCTCCGAGGTCTACGCCTCTCAGGCGGAATACGTCACGTCCCTGTCGGCGGAAGTCGGGGACACGGTCAAAAAAGGCCAGGTGCTGGCCGCCCTCGACTCCCGGAAGGCCGCGGAGAAGGTTCAGGCCGCCAAGGCGCGTTACAGCGAGCTGTCCCTGAGGTACGAGCGCACACAAGAGCTTCAGAAAGCGGGCGGCTCCAGCAAGCAGGAGGTCGAAAGCGTCTTTTCCCAGTACAGGGAGGCGGGCGCGTCCCTGCAGCAGCTTCAGACCGAGCTGACGCGCCACAGGGTGGTCTCTCCCATCGACGGCGTCGTCATGCGGCGCGACGCGGAAATCGGCCTTTTGGCCAGCGCGGGGAAGCCCCTCTACGTCATCGGCGACCCCACGCGGTTCGAGATCGTCATCGACCTTTCCCCCCGCTACATCCAGATGGTCAGAAACGGGGAGCAGGCGCGCTACCTGAGCCCCGCGGGAACGTGGGAAACGGCCGCCGTCAAGCGCGTGGACCCGATGGCCAACGCCGTCACGGGGCTCTACAGCGTCGTTCTTGATGTCAAACAGGAAGATGTCAAACAGGAAGACGGCGCGCAGCTTCACGTCGGAGCCTCCGTCGAGGCTCAAATCCGCATCGAACACGACGACAGCGTCGTCGTCGTGCCCTACGAAAGCGTCCGCGAGACCGAGGGCGTGGCGAAGGTCTACGTCTGCTCCGGCGACGTGGCCGTCGAGCGGATCGTCCGAAAAGGGCGCACCAACGAACAGGGCCAGACCCACATCCTGAGCGGCCTCGAAACGGGAGAGCGCATCGTTCTCAAGGGCGCGGACCGCATGTACGACGGCGCCAGAATCTGGCTTCAGGAAATCTGAGATCCCCATGCGGCTGATACGCGTTTCCGCCCAAGATGAACATAATATCCGAGGGAGATCCTTACGCTCAAATGACCGCCTGTCTTAAAAAAATAGCGAAAAAAGAACGCATTCCTTTCTACGCGGTCATCGGAGCCGAGCTGAACTATGACGGGCTCGCGCCCTGCCTTTGCAGCGGCAGAATTTCTTTGACCGGCACAAGAACTTTGAACGCGATTATGCGCGCCTTCGACTCCGACAAATTCGTAAGCCTGAAGAACCTGCTGCCCGACATTCTGGCGATCAAGAATGAAAGCGATATCGCGAAACTGGAAACGTCGTGGCGATAAAACCGGGACTTTATCTTCCCGATGTCGGCGGGTTTCGCCTGGGGAAAAACGTGTGGGTCCGCGCGGACGGCGGGCACATACTCGGAATGTAAAAGAGAGCCGCTTTTTTCTGCTTTTTCAGCGGCTCTCCAGCAGGCGGCGGGCGTGTTCCTGGGCTTCGGGGAGGCCGGGATCGCCGGAGAGCATTCGGGCCAGCTCCCGGACGCGCTCCCCGCCCTCGGCCCGGAAGACGCGCGACTCGCCCTCCTGCTTGCGCACGACATAGTGACAGTCCCCGAGAGCGGCGATGGACGCCTCGTGCGTGACCAGAATCACCTGGCACCTGCGCGAAAGCTCCCGGAGCTTGAGCCCGGACAGCACGGCGGCCCGTCCGCCCAACCCCGCCTCGACCTCGTCGAAGACGAGAGTCGGCGGCAGCCACTCGTCGGGCAGAGAGAGCTGCAGGGCCAGAAGCAGGCGGCTCAGTTCACCGCCCGAGGCGATCTTGTCCACGCGCCCGCTCCGCTTGTCCGTAAAAAGCTCGAACTCGGCCTCGTCCGCCCCGTCGCGCCGCAGCTTCGGAAGCTCGGAGAAGCGTATCGCGAACCCGATTCCGTCCATCGCCAAATCCCGGAACAGGGCGTTGACGCTCTTTTCGAGGTATTCGGCGGCCTGTTTGCGCCCGGCGCGTATGCCGAGAGCCAGCCGGCTGGCTTCCCGGCGCAGTTCCCGCGCCTCCCGCGTGAGAGACTCCAGCCGCTCGTAGCTTTCTTCCAGCCACGCCAGCCCTTCCTCGGCCTCTTTGCACCAGTCCGCCAGCTCCCTCTCGCTCTTCGCCCCGGTCATGCGCCGCAGTCTGCGGAGCAGGCCCAGGCGCCGTTCCGCGTCCTCGATTTCCCGGCTCAGCGCCTCGGGCGAGGACAGTTTCCCCGTCTGGCGGCGGATCGCGTCGGAAAGGTCCGTCAAGTTCCGCAGCCCTTCCTCGAAGAAACGGGAGCAGGTTTCTTTTTCCTCGGGCGGCACGCATTCGAGCAGGGTCTTGCCGGCGGCGGCGAGCTCGTCCAGAAGCCCCTGCCCGGAGAGTCCTCCGGTCAGTCGGTCGAGGGCCTGGCCGGCCCGCGCCGCGGAGGCGAGGCGGCGCGACAGGTCCGCGGTCTCGGCCTCCAGCGAATCCTCCAGCCCCTCTCTCAGGCCCGCCTTTTTCGCGAGGGGGATGACCTCGGCGGCGTTGGCGCAGCGCCGCTCGATGTCCGCCCGGCGTTCCGCGATTTCCTTCAGCTCCCGCTCCTTCGCGCGCGCGCGCCCGAAGACCTCCCGGAGCTTTTCCAGAGACTCCTTCAGGGCCTCGCCGCCGCAGGAGTCCGTCATGGCGAGCTGGCGTCCGGCGTCCAGAAGCTCCAGCTGCGCGAATTGGCTTTGGATGTGGACCAGCCGGCCCACGGACGAGGAGTAGAGCGTCACGGGCACCTGCGCTCCCTGAAGGAGGGCGCGCCCTCGGCCGCCGCGGGAGAGGGCCCGCTTCGCGAATAAGCAGCCCTCGGCGGGCTGCTGGGGCTCTTCCAGCCCGGGCAGGCGCAGGTTCGTCGAGAAAACGGCCTCCACGACCGCCTCGTCCTCTCCGGCGCGGATGAGGGCCGCTTGCGCGCGCTTGCCGGCGGCCAGTTCGATGGCGCGGACGATGCTGCTTTTCCCCGCGCCGCTCTCGCCGGTGAAGACGGTGAAGCCGCCCTCGAGGGGGATTTCGCAGCGGCTGACGCCCCCCACGTTTTGGACGGCGAGGCGGGTCAGCAGGGATTTTGAAAACGGGAGATTTTTTTCGGAAGCCCGTTCCGGGGGAAAATTTTCATTGAAAAAATTTTCATTCCCGCGGGCGTCTTCCGGGGCGGGGAGCGGCTGAGGCACGCGCTCTTCACGCCCTTTCCGGTTTCGGGCCCGTGCAGGCCGGGGCCGCCTGCCTGCGGGCCTCCCGGATTTCCGGGGCCAGGTTCTGCCCCCATCCCAGCTTTTCCTGAACGAGGTCGAGGAACGACCTGCCGGGCAGGGATACCGTGCGGATCACGCGGTCCTTTGAAAGGGAGATGTCGATGCGGTCGCCCGGAAGAACTTCGTAAGCGAGCTGGCCGTCCTGCGTCAGGGTCATGTCCCGGACGCCGCTTCGGGGAATCAGGGTGATCGTGTCCTCCGGCGCGGCCAGCAGAGGGCGCGAATAGAGCGTGTGGGCACATATCGGCGCGAGGAGCATACTCCGCATGTGGGGAGGCAGAATGGGGCCCCCCGCGGAGAGCGCGTAGGCCGTAGAGCCCGTGGGAGACGAGATGATGATCCCGTCGGCGGGCAGGATTCCGAAAAACTTGTCGTTGAAGCGCACCTCGATGTGCAAAAGCCGCGCGATGGCGTTCTTGGTCAGCACGACATCGTTCAGGGCGCAAAGGACATGCAGAGGAGCGCCGCTCGGAAAAGCGCCTCCGGCGCAATCCGGAAAAGCGCCTCCGGCGCTGTCCGGAAAGGCGTCGCCGTCCCGGAAGAGCGCGCATTGCAGGATGGGGCGTTCGAGCAGCGAATACTCGCCTTCCGCGATGCGGGAGAGGTCCCGTTCGGCTTCTTCCGGCCTTCCCGACGCCAAAAATCCGAGGTGCCCCAAGTTGATGCCGTAGAGGGGAATGCCCGACTCCAGCACGTAGCGGCTTGCGCGCAGAAACGTGCCGTCGCCGCCGACGACGATGGCGACCTCGGCGGTTCGGAGCCACTCCTCGTCCGAGACGCCCTCGGCCGTCAGAATGGACGCCTCGTGCGGAGGCAGCAAAAGCGCGATGCCTTCCCCTCTGCACCACCGCAGCAACCGGCGCCCCATTTCGACGGCCTCGGGCTTATGCGCGTTGACGATCATACCCAGTTTTTTCATCCCGACTTTTCCGCTCCCGAACCTTTTTCGTTATTTTAACAGATATTCCGGTTCAATTCGGGCCACGCTCCCCCGGTTTCGGTTAGAACCAGAGGGCGGTGCGGAAAAGGAGGGTGCGGTTTTTGTTCATGAAGGCGTCCCGGTTGAAATTATAGAGAAGGTACGAGAGCGTGAACGTCGCGTGCGGGTTCAGGCGATACTCGACCCCGGCGGAAAACTCGTCCATAGCGGGGTTTGTCGGGCCCAGCAGGCCCGGATAGCCGGAAAAATCATAATGGGCGTAATAGAGCCAGCTCGACCATTTGTCGTTCCAAATCTGATTCAGCCCGACGCGCCAGACCGAAAGATCCCCGCCCAGAACCAGAGAACCGAAAAAATCCCGCTCCCCGATGTCCGACAGAACCAGCGATTCTCCCCCCCGGACGAGAACGAAACCGCTGTCCAGATGGTTGTATTCGAGCCACACGCCCGTGAACTTCAGAAGGTTCTGCCGAATGTCCAGAACGACCTTCCAGGCCGCCGGGGACGAGTCGATATTTTCCCCTGCCCATGCCTCCGCCATGTTCGGGCCGCAGCTGTTGGATTGGAAGTAGACGGCCCCGCTCAGTCTGACATCCCGCGTCAGGTTGACCTTGGGCGCGATCCACAGCGTCGTCACGGATTCCAGCTCCGCGTTTTCGCCGCGGTCCACGGCGAGGTGGTTGATCCCCACGTCGGCGTCGAACCGATCGGTGAACCGCAGCGCCGCCCGCGCGGCGGCGGTCCACGCGTTCGGCAATTCACTGGACAGCGCGTCCCGCGTCACGTACATGTCGAATCGCCCCAGGGAAAAGGCGCGGGAGAACCCGATTCCGTCGTTGTTCACGTCCGTGAGCCACGCGCCCTGCCCGTAGTGTCCCATGCGCCCCGTCTGGTAGACCATGCGATCCGTTTCGAGGTCCATCGAGAAGCGCCCCGCCGTCATGCGCCATTCCCCCATGTCGAAGCGCGCGTAAAACTTGGAAAGCTCCGGCCCCATCCGGCCGTAAGAGTCGTTCATCTGCATGTGGAAGAAATGTGTCCCGTCCGCTCCGAAGCGGCGGACAAGATCCAGGCGGGCCGCGGGGACGCGGACGGAGCCGCTGCCGGTCCCGTCCCCGTTCTCGTCCCCATCCCCGTTCTCTTCCAGCGCGCGGATGTCCAGACGCAGGCTCCCCGCAAGCTGCCAGCCCCCGAGACGGCCGTCCGCGCCCGCCCCTTCGTCGATTCCGTTCCCGATTTTTTCCTCGATTTTTTCCGCGGAGACGCCCAGAGCCCGGAGCTCGTTCCGAAACTCGGCGATCATCCGGCGCACCAGAAGCCTTTCTTCTTCGTCCGCCCGCTCCGCCGCGCCGGCGTTCAGGATCTGCGCCAGAAGCGCGGCCATGTCATAACGTGTCGCCAGACTGCCGCCCTGAAAACCGCCCGGCTCGCGGTCGTGTATCAGGCCCCGCGCCGTCAGAGCGTTCACCGCGTCGTAAGCCCAATGCCCCGGCGGCAGCTCGGAAAACGGGCTCTGCCGAGCAGGGTTTTGCCCTTCTCCGAACGCCCGGCCGTCAAAGATCGGGCAGCACGCGAGGGAAAAGAAAACGAAAAAGAAAACGATTCTCCGGCGAATTTTTCTCATGCGTTCGACCTCATGTGCCCGGCTTTCTCCCCCGGCGCGCTTTTCAGGCTTGCCTGTCGCAGGCTTGCCTGTTTCGGGCTTTTTTGCGCTTTCTGACGCCAAAAAAGACGAGCAGACTCGCTGCCCCCAGGCCCAGAGCGAATTCGGGGGCGCGTCCCTGCCGGCAGCCTCTGCCGTCGATTTCCCGATCGCCGCCGGCGGGGGCTCTCGCGTTCAGCCATATCAGGTCCGTCAGCTTCCCGTTCTTCTCGCCGTCGCCGACGATCAGCGCGCCGTTCAGGAATTTCGCGCCCTTCCTGTCGTCCGCGACGAAGAACTTCAATGTGACCTCGATTCCCTTACCGCCCGACGCGGCGGACAGCGTCACGATCCCCCGCTTCACGGCCTCCGCCGGTTCGATCACTCCGGGCACCAGCCACACGTAGTCCCCGGTATTGGGCCCCTCCAGAACCTCCTGCTGAAACAGAAGAACGCTGAACAGTTCGTCCGAATATTTTGCGGGCTCGGCGGAGATGGCGGCCGGCGGAAGGGTTTCGCCCGTCCTCATGCGGATCAGTTCGAGGACGGCCGCGAGCGAGTCCCCCTCGAAGAAAAAGCTCCGCGCGGCTCCGCAGACGGAAAGTTCTTCCGCCCTCGGACGGTACGTCCCCGCCTTCGGAAGGGATTCCCCGATGTGTTCCGTGCCCTCCTCTTCGAGGGGAAGAGTGCAGGGCGGAATGGTCTCCGGGTTCACTTCGACCGGCTCTTCGCGCACGACGTCGGGGCTGACGACCTCGTAGTCCGGCGGAAGATCCGGCGAAATCAGGGGATCGGGCGGAAGATCCGGCGAGACCACGGGATCGGGCGGAAGGTCCGGCGAAACCATGGGATCGGGCGGCTGCGGGCTGACGGCGACGGAGCATTCGGCGATGAACCCGCCGTCGAGGGTTGCCGCGCTTATCACCGCCGTGCCGGGCCCGAGGGCTGTGACGGTCAGCTTTCGGGCCGCGGCGGCCAGAGCCTGGGTGTTGGACGACTTGCAGGTGCGGTCGCGGACCGTGACGTTGTTCGGCTCGATCTTGAGGACGAAGGGGAACGTGTCCGGGGACAGGGGGCTGTTGGCGGTCACCTCCCAGTCGATGTCCCTGCTTGTGGCGTTGTCGGGGGTGACGATGGCGTCGAGGGTATGGGAGTCCCCCACCGTCAAAGTCAGGGAAGAGAAGGAGAGGGACAGCCCCGTGACGGGAATGACGCCGGAGTCGGCGGAGACGACCGTGAAGCTCAGGCCGAACCCCGCCGTGATACCGTGGCCGCCGCCGACCGTCACGGCGGCCAGATAAGTCCCGACATCGAGGCTCGTGACCGGCGCGACGGAGAAGGTGTCTTCGCCGCCCGCGGCGATGTCGTTCAGGGAGTTCGGGGAGAGGGTGAACCGCGCTCCGTCCGCGCCCGAAAGCAGAATGGAGAGGGGCCCGGTGGGCTGGTTGCCGGTGTTGCGCACCGTGACTTCGAGGGGCGTCACGGCCCCGTACCCGGCGGACTCGCCGGGAAAGGTGTGGACTTCCGCGACTCCGCCGAGGCTGATGCCGTAAACCGGTTCGGGCGGCGGGGGAGGAGGCGGGGGCGGTGTGTAAAGGGTCCTCAGTCGGAAAGTTTTCGTCATCGTCCCCGCCCCGACAAGGTTGATCGACGCCTTCAGTTCGATGTCGCCGGAGAACACCGGCGTCAGCAGGTGGTCGGAACCGGATGTTGTCTTCGTCAAAGCGCCCGGCGGAATACATTCCAGCAAAACGGCATCATTATTCGTCGTGGAGGCCGGCACGCTGAACGGCGAGGCGACGCTTTTGCTCGTGTCCGCGGCATTGCCGAACTTTACCGGCACGATGGAAAGAACTGAGGCGGCACTCGTCAATGCGTTATTTCGCGGATAGTAACCGGAAATTGCGGCCCAAGGCGGCGCCGTCAGTCCGGAGGGAAGGCTTGCGCCCGTCATCTCCGCGTTGCTTCTGGCCATCGTGCTGGTGGTTGAATCGCCGCCGACGCCGAGCGTCTGCCCCGTACTCTGCGCGTCGAAGACGCAAGACGCTGCTATGGTTCCGGTTCCGTATCGATATCCGACGAGTCCGCCCCCGTAGATACTGTTGATGAGAGATTCCGCGGAAACGCTGCCCGCGGCGTAACTGTTTGAGATGGTGCCCGAACCGGTGAATTCCCCGGCGAGACCTCCCGCGTCGGCTTGGCCGCCAGATGACGAGAAAACATTGCTTGCCGCGCAACTGTGTTCGATATTGCCCGAACTGGAAACACTCCCGACGAGCCCGCCCGCGGATGCGGGGTTTGAAGGCGCGTTTCCCGAGACACTGCCCGTCGCGCAGCTGTACGTGATAGCCGCTGAGCCGGTTTGTTCCCCGACGAGCCCGCCCGCGTAGGCAATGTTGCCGGAAGATTCCGCAGAGACGACACACGCCGCGGAACTGTGCGTGATCGTCCCGCCGGATTGCAACCCGACCAGTCCCCCCGCATAGGCATTAGCATTATCAGGAACGGAAGCGGAAACACTGCCCATTACGTGACAGTTTCTGATTTCGCTGCCTGCAAAGTGCCCGGCGAGCCCGCCCGCGAAGACACCTCCAGCCTTGCTTACCCCGACATCGAAGTTCATCACGTTGAGGTCTTGAAACCTGCCGGTTGAATTTACGTACCCGAACAGACCGGCGTAGACATCGCTTGCGCTGCTGACATTGAAGTTGCTTATGGTGTGGCCGTCGCCGTCGAACGCGCCGGAGAAACACTGCGTCGTATTCTCTCCGACGGGTGTCCAGGAATGTCCGCCCAAGTCGATGTCCGCCATAAGCATGTATGTCGCGTTCGTATTGGTTCCTGCATTGATCCAATTCCGGAAGCCGGCGAATTCAGCTTCGGTGGTTATCCTGTAGGCTCCACTGTCTAGAACAGGATCGGAAGAAGAAGATCCGTCCCATACCCCCCCCCCCCCTACAGTGCCCGGCGAGAGGAATAAACACAGAAGGGAAAAAACGAAAAGGGTCAGTTTGGAAAAGATACGACCCGCGCCTGTGACTCCGCG
>JAISMH010000144.1 GCA_031276855.1 Synergistaceae bacterium | reverse complement strand
TCGGGAGGGATTGGGTTTGAGTGTATACGAGTTGAAGTTCGGCAGGGGAAAAATGCGGGCGGAGATTCCCGACAGCCGTCTCCTGGGCGTCTTGAACAGCCGCGAAATCCCGGCTGCCGCCACGGAAGAAGAGGCCGTTCTGGCGGCTTTGGAAAAGCCCATCGGAAGCCCGCGCCTTTCCGAAAAAGTGAAGCCGGGCGAGACGGTCTGCGTCGTCATCAGCGACCTGACGCGGGCGTGGCAGCACTCCGCGGTGTACCTTCCTTTGCTGGTGAGCGAACTCAAAAAGGGCGGAGTGAGGGACGAGGATATTTTCTTTCTGGTGGGCACGGGGACGCACCGCCCCCACACGCCGGAGGAGCATAAACTGCTGGTGGGTGAAGAGCTCTGCGGGCGGTACAGAGTCATCGACCACGACAGCAAAGCGCACCCCATGACAGATTTCGGCAGAACCAGCTTCGGCACTCCGGTGAAACTCAACAAGCTGGCGGCGGACGCCGACCACGTGATTCTCACCGGCGCGATCGTTTACCACTTCATGCCCGGCTGGGGCGGAGGCCGTAAAGCGGTGCTGCCGGGCATTGCTTCTTACGAGACCGTCCAGGCGAACCACGCGCTGGCCCTCAACCCGCCCCCCGGCAGAGGGCACAACCCGCTCTGCCGGAGCGGCAGCGTGGAGAACAACCCCATCCATCTGGACATGACGGAGGCGGCGGCCATGCTCGCGCCCACGTTTCTGCTGAACGTCGTCACGGCGGGGAACGGACAAATCGGCTGGGCCGTCGCCGGGGACTGGCGGAAGGCCCACGAAGCGGGAACGGCCCTCGTGGACAGCGTGGACGCGATCGAAATTCCGGTTCTAGGGGATCTGGTCATCTCCTCGGCCGCCGGGTATCCGAAGGACATCAATTTTTATCAGGGAACGAAAGCCTTTTTGAACGCGGAAGCCGCCGTGCGCCCCGGCGGGGCGCTCGTCATTCTCTCCGCCTGCGCCGAGGGCTACGGCAACGAGGAAATGCGGACGATACTTCAGGATTTCAAAGACTCGGAGGAGCGGGAGGCGGAGCTGCGACGCGAGTTTACCATCGCCAAATACGTCGGATACCGGACCGGCGCCGCCGCCGAGCGCTTCGATTTCCATCTGGTGACGGACATGGCCCCGCGCCTGCTGGAGAGCACGGGGATCAAGGTCTCCAGGACCTTGGACGAGGCGTTGGGAAAGGTTTACGCCGCCCACGGCGAAGACCTGAAAACGTGGCTGATGCCGCGCGGCAGCAATACTTTGCCGAAACTCGCGAAATAGGAAACGTTTACACAAGGTCGTTCTGAGCGGAGAGAATGCGCTTCAGATCTTTCAGATCGTAAGCGTACTTCAGGGCCTCGTCCGCCGACAGGCGGTCTTCCCTGACGAGCCGGGCCAGGTCCTGCTCCATGGTGTGCATTCCCTCGGAATTTCCCGTTTGAAGCAGGGCCCGAATCTGGTGCGTTTTCCCTTCCAAGATGCAGTTTCGGATACCGGGGGTCGCGGCGAGAATTTCAGTCGCGCAGACGCGGCCGCCTCCTTTTTGGGGAATCAGCTGCTGCGAACAGATTCCTGTCAGAGAGGCCGCAAGCTGAACGCGTATCTGCGCCGCCTGCCCGGGGGGAAAGACGTCGATAATGCGGTCGACGGCTTGCGCGGCGCTCAGCGTGTGGAGCGTGCTGAAAATCATATGCCCCATCTCCGACGCGGAAAGGGCCGCGCCGATCGTCTCCCGGTCCCGCATCTCTCCTATCAGGAGAATATCGGGGTCCTGACGCAGGGCGCTTTTCAGCCCCGCCGAGAAGCTGTCCGTGTCGAGGGTGACTTCTCTCTGGTGGATCAGGCTCCTGTCCGATCGGTAAACGTACTCCAGGGGGTCCTCGATCGTGATGATGTGCGCGTTCCGCGTTCTGTTGATTTCGTTCAAAATCGCGGCCAGGGTCGTGCTCTTCCCGCTGCCGGTCACGCCTGTCACCAGAAAGAGCCCCCGGCGCTTTTGGCTGATCGTCTTCAGAACCGGAGGCAGATTCAGCTCGTCCAAAGAGGGTATCTCCAGGGGAATCCGCCGGAAGACCGCGGACATTCTGCGGGTTCCGTAGAAGGCGTTGCCTCTGAAGTACGCCTGACCGCCGGCTCCCTCGAAAAAATAGCTGAAGTCCAATTCGTTCGACGCTTTGTATTTTTTCATCTGTTTGAGGGTCAGGATGTTCCCCAGCATATCCTCTATGTCGCGTTCCGCGAGGGGAAGGGCTCCGCCGAGAGCGCGAAGCTCTCCGTCGATGCGCATCAGGGGCGGAAGCCCGACGCAAAAATGCACATCGCTCACGTTTTTCCTGATCGCGTCCTCCAACAGCAAGCTGAGATTCAAAGACAATTTCTTACGTCCTCCAAATTCTCTCCCAAGGGATTTTTTCGTGTTTTGCGCGTTTCGCGCGCGTCCGCTTCAGTTTCTGTCATTGTGTATCAAAAAGCCCGGTTCCGTCAAGGAAGACGAGACCAGGCGGAAGCGTCAAAAAGGCGGATTTCGAGGGGAGCCGTGATTGATTGGAGGGAAACGGGAGCAGATAAGGCAGATGTGCTGCGACCTTGTCTTTTATGCGCTTTCCCAGTCTTGACATCAGGATATCGCGGTTGACTCGGTCAAAGAACTTCTCTAGGTTCATGTCCACTACCCACCCATATCCCGCCTCTACGTATTCTCGCGCACGCCTTACCGCTCCATGCGCACTTCTTCCCTCCCGGAATCCGTAACTGTTTTCACTGAAGGTCGGGGCGTACAATGGGCTTAACACCCGATGGATTGCCTGTTGCAGGAATGCCGCCGCCGTCGAGCCAGTCGAAGAACCGCTGCGCGCCCAGCGTGTTGGAGTACACCCAATCCTTCGCCTGCTCCAGCCGTCCCCGCACCCCCTCGTATTGTTTTTTGAGGTCTTCGG
>JAISMH010000001.1 GCA_031276855.1 Synergistaceae bacterium | reverse complement strand
CCACCACGCTCCGCCGAAAAGCGCTCCCGCGATGAGCGCGATGACCGGCAGCTTCGCCCCGCAGGGAATGAAGGTGGTGGTGATGATGGTCATCTTCCTGTCGTGATCGCTTTCTATCGTGCGGGACGCCATGAGCCCCGGGACGCCGCAGCCCGTCCCCACCAGAATGGGGATGAAGGACTTGCCCGAGAGTCCGAACTTGCGGAATATCCTGTCCATGATGAAGGCGATTCGGGCCATGTACCCGCAGCCCTCGAGAAGGGCCAAAAAGATGAAGAGGACGAACATCTGCGGCACGAAGCCCAGGACGGCGCCCACGCCTCCGATGATTCCGTCGACGATCAGTCCGCGGAGCCAGGGCTCGACGCCGATCGCGCCGAGGAAACTCTCGGCCAGGCCGGGAATGCCGGGAACCCAGATTCCGAAGTCGGCGGGATTCGCCTCGGGGTTCGCGACGGCGGCCTCTTCGTATGCCGCGCCGCCCATGCCGAAGAGATGCCATCCCTCGCCGAACACCCCGTCGTTCGCCCAGTCCGTCGCCCATGCCCCGACCGTCGTCACCGAAACGTAGTACACGAGGAACATCGCAACGGCGAATATCGGAAGCGCCAGCCAGCGGTTCGTGACGACGCGGTCGATCTTGTCCGACACCGTCATCCGCGACGCGTCCTTTTTCTTGCAGCACTCCCTCACGATGGAGGAAATCCGGATGTACCGCTCGTTCGTGACGATGCTCTCCGAGTCGTCGTCCATCGCGTTCTCGACCGCCTGAATCGTCTCTTCGACGTCCGGAACGGACTTCATCGTTTCGATGACCTTCTCGTCCCTCTCGAAGAGCTTGATCGCGAAAAACCGCCGCTGCTCCTCGGCAATGTCCGCGCCGAGCTTCGACGCGATAAGGGAAAGGGCCGGTTCGAGCCTCTCGTCGAACCGGACGGCGATGGCGGGTTTCGTCCCGGCCCCTTCCCTTCCCGCCGCCTCCACGGCTTTGGCGGCGGCTTCCATGACGCCCGTTCCCCTGAGCGCGGAAATGGGAAGCACCTCGCAGCCGAGTTTTTCCGACAGCCGCTCCATGTCGATCTTATCGCCGTTCTTTTCCACCACGTCGATCATGTTGACGGCCATGACGATGGGAATGCCCAGTTCCATGAGCTGCGTCGTCAGGTAGAGGTTGCGCTCGATGTTGGTGCCGTCCACGATATTGAGGATTACGTCGGGCCGGTCGCCGATCAGGTAGCTTCTGGCCACGACTTCTTCGAGGGTGTAGGGCGAAAGCGAGTAGATGCCGGGCAGGTCCATGATGATGACGTCCTTGTGCCCCCTGAGCTGCCCCTCCTTCTTTTCGACGGTGACGCCGGGCCAGTTCCCCACGAACTGGTTCATGCCCGTCAGACTGTTGAACAGCGTCGTTTTGCCAGAGTTCGGATTTCCGGCCAAAGCAATTTTTACGGTCATTTGCGTCCTCCTTATTATTATCGGGTCTGGACGGGTTCCACGAGGATCGATTCGGCGTCTTCCTTGCGCAGCGAAAGCTCGTAGCCGCGGACGGTGATTTCTATAGGATCTCCAAGCGGCGCCACCTTGCGCACGAATATCTCGACGCCCCGGGTGATTCCCATATCCATAATGCGGCGCTTTACCGCGCCGCCTCCCTCCATTTTCACGACGCGGACGGTTCTGCCACACTTGACGTTTTTAAGCGTTTCCATTTTCGGAGTTTCTGTTGTCGAAGTCTCTATTTTCGAAGTTTCTATTTTCGAAGTCTCCATGTCAGTTCACCCCCAAAGCGTCCCGCTTGGGCTCGACGGTGATCTTTCCGGCCATTTCATGGCTGATGGCCACCCGCGAGTCCTTGACGTTCACGATCAGCCCGCTCTCGCTTTTCGAGACCACGGTCACGTCACCGTCGCAGACGAAGCCGAGGCTCTCGATGAACCTGCGCGAGTCTTCCTTTCCTCCGACTTTTCTGATCGTGTAAACTTTTTCCGCGTCCGCCACCAACAATAGCATCGCAATCTCCCCGTCCAAGTTGGGTTTGTAAAACTTATGCTTTATGATAATTTCTCCCGCCTCCCTTGTCAATATCCGCGGGAAAACTCATTGTCACGGGCGAGTGACATTTTGCGTTTGAGCTTGTCTGTCAATCGTCTGAGAAAATGTCCGCTGAAAAAGAGTTGGCTCGTCCGAAATATTCTCCTCAGGGGGTTGTGCAACCCTCTGGGGAGGAATCGGCAGGGCACCCGGCGCGCGGGGAAATGCGCAGCGGGTGCCCGATCCTGCCTCGAAAGAGGACATTTTCTCGGACGATTGGCACTTTCGCTTTCGTCTCTTGCCCCGGTACCGTAATTCATGTAAAATCTTACCGGGTTACAGTGCCGTATTTTGTATTCCGTCAATATGATTTTTACCGAGGTATTTCTGTTCTCTGTGCAGAAATGCCAAAACCAGAAGGAGTGTTCTATCGGAAATGGAGATTTTATTCTGTTCTTTTGCGGCGGTGCTTCTGTTGCCCTCTCTCGCGCGGGCGGCGGCGCTTCCTTCCCACAAGATTCCTTCCCTGAAGATGCTTTCGACCCCCACGTGCGCCGTCTGCACGAGGATGGCCAGGACTCTGGACGAGCTGAACGAGCACTACGCCGGGAAGATCGCCGCGGAGAAAGTCGACCTCTTCGAGCATCCCGACATCGCGAAAGCATACAACGTGCGCTATGTCCCGACCCTCCTCTTCACCGACGAAAGCGGCAGCGTCTTCAAACAGGATGTCGGCTACATGCCCGTCGAAAAGGTTCTGGAGACGTTCAGGGAGGCGGGCATCGCCATCGAGGCTCCCGGCGCCGGAGCCTGAAAAAGGTTCGGAAATAATCGAAAGTGTGCGGTATAAGATCGCAAGATCGTTACGACAAGACAAAAAGGAGCGATGCCATGTGAAAGCCGTTTTCGTGAAGGAACCACGGAGTCTCGGCGTCGTGACGTTGCCGGACCCCTCTCCCGGTCCCGGTGAGGTGTTGGTTCGCGTTCGGGCGGCGGGCATCTGCGGGTCGGACATGCATATCTACCACGGGACGAATCCGCTGGCGAAATACCCGCGCGTTATCGGACACGAGTTTGCGGGCGAGATTGTCGCTCTGGGCGCCGGAACCGAGGGACTTTCTCTTTCCGGGGGACGGTCTCTTTCCATCGGTGATCACGTTGCCGCGGATCCCGTGACGAGTTGCGGGAAGTGCTATCCCTGTTCCGTCGGGCGGCCCAACGTCTGCTCGAAACTCTCGGTCTTCGGCGTCCACCGCGACGGGGGCATGGCCGAGTTCGTTGCCGTGCCGGCCGCCAACGCCCATATCGTCCCGAAGGACTGGCCTTGGGAAAAAGCCGTGATGACGGAGCCGTTTTCCATCGCGGCGAACATCCTGTCGCGCACGGAGTGTACCGCGCGGGACAGCGTCCTGATTCTGGGAGCCGGGCCCATCGGTCTGACCGTTTTGATGAGCGCCGTTCTTTTGGGCGCGCGCGCCGCCGTGGCGGACATTCTGGACTCGCGCCTCGAAACCGCCCGAAGCCTGGGAGCGGAGCGTGTTTTCAACAGCAAAACCCAAAACCTCGAAGAAGAGGCTCGAAAATGGTGTGAAGAAGGGGTTCCCCTCATCGTCGACGCCGTCTGCATCCCCGAGCTTTTTCCGTCCCTTCTGCGCATGGCATCGCCCGCGGGGCGCATCGCGCACCTCAGCTTCGCCGAGGCCCCGGCCGAGATATCCCCTCTCGAAATAACGAAAAAAGAGTTGTCCATCATCGGGTCGCGCCTGAACTGCAACATGTTCCCGCGCGTCATCGAGTGGTTCGGGCGGGGACTCGAGCCGGAAAAGCTGATTTCTCACTCGTTCCCTTTTACGCAGGCGCGCGAGGCATTTTCCCTGATCGAGGAAAAGCCTCTTGAAACCTGCAAGGTCGTTCTGACTTTTAAGTAAAAGCTCGTTTTAAGCAAAAGCTATGGGGCTCTGCCCCATACCCCGCAGGGGACTTGTCAAGTCCCCTGACCCCGTTACGGGCATCGAAAGGGGAGGGTAAATCCCCTGATTTCAAATCACAGGAGGCGGTAGTAATGAGGTTCAAGGTATTGGCGGCGGCGGTTTTGTGCGCGCTCTTCGCGTTTTTGGCGGCGGGCGGCGCGGGGGCGGCGGAGTACACGCTGAAGCTGGGGCACCTGGCCAACGAGGATCACTCGTGGCACAAGGCTACCCTGAAGTTCGCGGAGGAGGTCGAGAAGCTGTCGGGCGGGCGCATCGTCTGTCAGGTCTTCCCCAACGAGCAGCTGGGCAACGAGCTGGACGTGATTCAGCTCATCCATACGAACGGCGCCCACATGGTCATCACCGGCGAGTCCATGCAGAACTGGGCTCCCAAATGCGCCCTGATCGCCGTGCCTTACATGGTGCGCGACATGGATCACCTGACGAAGGTTCTGACGAGCGACATCGGCAAGGCCATCGAGAAGGACATCATCGACAAGGTGAAGCTGCGCCCCGTATCGGCTTTCGTCCGCGCTCCGCGCAACCTGACGAGCAAGCGCCCCGTCACGAAACCGGAGGACCTCAACGGCTTCAAAATCCGCGTCCCGAACGTGCCCCTGTTCGTGAAGGTGTGGGAGACGTTCGGCGCGAAACCGACCCCGATGGCCTTCTCCGAGGTCTTCACCTCCCTGCAGCAGAACGTCATCGACGGGCAGGAGAACCCGCTGGACCTGATCCGCAGCGGTTCCCTCTACGAGGTGCAGAAGTACGTCGACCTGACCGAGCACGTCTACGGGTGGATTTACCTCGTGATCGGCGAGGAATTCTTCCAGAGTCTGCCCGCGGATCTTCAGAAGGCCGTCCTCGACGCGGGCAAAGCCGCCGAGGTTTATGAGCGCGATCTTTTCCTGGCCGATGTGGCCGCCAACGAGAAGTTCCTGAAAGAGCACGGCATGGAGTTCGTGACGGTGGACAAGGCCGCGTTCGCCGCTCTGGCCGGCCCCGCCGTCGAAGAGTTCCTGAAGACCAAGCCCGCCGACGTTCTGGAGCTCTACAAGAAGATCATTGAAATAAAATAGCATTGCCAAAACGGGGTCAAGGGGACTCGTCCCCTTGCGGGTGCGGGCGGAGCCCGCGTTTTCGATTCTGATTTTTTGATTCTGATTTTTCGTTTCTGATTTCCGGCAGTTTATCTCATGGGGGCGCACCCGCCCCCATGAGGTTTATTTTCAGCTTGGGGGGATAGTTTTGCCGAAAAATTTTCTGGAACATATTTTGGAATGGATGTCCGCCGTTTGTTTCGCCGGTCTGGGCGGCGTCGTGCTGCTTCAGGTTTTCGCGCGGCTGTTTCTGCCCCGCGCGCCGCATTGGACGGAAGAAGCGTCCCGCTTCATCATGCTTTACATGGTGGCTTTCGCCTCCGGTCTGGCCGCCAAGGAACGCGCTTTCGTCAACGTCGATGTTTTCATCAACCTTCTCAAGGGCCGCTCCAGAACCCTGATCCATCTGCTCATCGACCTCGCGACTATCGCTCTGATGGTCGTCACGGTCTGGTACGGCTGGAAAAACGCCGCGGTCGGAAGAATCCAGACCTCGGCGTCCCTCTCCATTCCGATGAACCTGATTTACATGAGCATGGTACTGCACTCGGGAGGCATTCTGTTCTACACGGCCGCGCTCGCCGCCGAGGACGCGAAGGCTCTGCTGAAAGGGGGCGGAGACCCTGGTCACGCTGCTCTTTCTTAGCTTCGTCGTTTTCCTTTTTCTGGGGATACCCGTGGCGTTTTCGCTCGGCCTCTCGTCGCTCGTCTATCTCGCGGGGGCCGGAATTCCCCTGACGGTGATCCCGCAGCGCATGTTCGCGGGCGTCAATTCTTTCACGCTTCTCTGCGTGCCGGGCTTCATTCTGGCGGGCAACCTGATGAATCAGGGCGGCATCTCCGACCGCATCGTCCGCTTCTCGAACGCGCTGGTCGGGCACGTGCGGGGCGGGCTCGCTCTGGCGAACGTCGTGGACTCGATGGTTTTCGCCGGGGTGTCCGGCACGGCCGTGGCGGACGTGTCGAGCCTGGGGGCCATCCTGATCCCCGCGATGCACAAGGAAGGCTACGACATGGATTTCGCCTGTGCCGTCACGGCCTCTTCCTCCTGCATCGGCCCCATCATCCCGCCCTCCATGCCGATGATCATCGCGGGAACCCTGACGGGGCTCTCCGTGGGAAAGCTCTTCCTGGCGGGGGCCATTCCGGGAATTCTGATGGGCCTCTTCATGATGATTCTCACTTATTGGATATCGGTCAAGCGCGGCTACCCCAAGTACCCTCGGCTGACATGGAAGGCCTTCTGGAGCGAGTTCTTCGGCGGAATATGGGCGGTTCTGATGGTCGTCATCATCTTCGCCGGAATCCTGGGCGGCTGGTTCAGCCCGACGGAGGCGTCCATCGTCGCCTGCCTCTACGCCCTGTTCGTCGGAATCTTCGTCTACAAAGACCTGAAAATCGGCGACGTTCCCCGCGTGCTGAAGGAGTCCGCCGTCATGTCGGCCTCGATCATCACGCTCGTGGCCTTCGCCAACGTTTTCGGGTGGATCATGGCGAGCGAAAAGATCCCGCAGCTGATCGCCGAGACGATGCTTTCCTTCACCCGCAACAAGTTCCTGATTATCATGATCATCAACGTCTTCCTTCTCTTCGTGGGGATGTTCATGGAGACGATCGCGGCGCTGATGACGCTTTTCCCCACGCTTCTGGCCGTTTTGAGCCAGGTGGGGGTCGATCCCATACAGTCCGCGATGATCTGCGTCCTGAATCTGGTGATCGGGCTTCTCACGCCGCCCGTCGGCGTGTGCCTCTTCGTGGCGTCGAGCATCGGAAAAATCTCCATCAGCAGCATCGTTCGCGCGAACATGCCCTATCTGCTGATCTGCATTCTGGTTCTGCTGCTCGTTTCCTACGTTCCCGCCGTTTCGACGTGGCTGCCGTCGTTCCTGATGCGCTGACGCCGCGGACGGCAAAAAATAAATTCAAGTAAAAAATTCACAAGAGGGGGTTATTTCTGGTGTTTGCCTATATCGTGTTTGCCTATATTGTGTTTGCCTATACATTTCTGCCCGTGAGGCGGCTTCCGGCATGAACCAGAAAAGAGTGAGTCTGAAAGATATGAATCTGAGAAGCTATACCGTCACGAAGGGGCCGGACCGTGCGCCGCACCGCTCTCTGTTCAACGCCTGCGGGTTCACCGCGGAGGAGCTGGATCGTCCCCTGATCGGCATCGTCTACTCCTTCAGCGAGATCGTCCCCGGGCACATTCACCTGGACAAGCTGGCGGAGGCCGCGAAGGCGGGCGTCTGGATGGCGGGCGGAACGCCGATTCTGATGCCGATGATCGGAGTCTGCGACGGCATCGTCATGGGACACGGAGGAATGAAGTATTCGCTGGCCTCCCGCGAGCTGATCGCCGACTCGGCGGAGACCATGGCGGCCGCGCATTGCATGGACGGGCTCGTTCTGATCCCCAACTGCGACAAAATAATCCCCGGCATGATCATGGCTGCAGCGCGCCTCGACATTCCCTCCGTCCTCGTTTCCGGCGGGCCCATGCTGGCGGGCAGAAGGCGCGCCTCCGAAGGGGGATTCGAGGCCATCAACCTGAACACGAACTTCGAGGCGGTCGGCGCTTTCAAGGGCGGCCTTATCGACGGCGGCGAGCTTCGGCGCGTCGAGGAGACGTCCTGTCCCACCTGCGGCTCCTGCTCCGGCATGTACACGGCCAACTCCATGAACTGCCTGGCGGAGGCCATCGGCATCGCCCTGCCCGGCAACGGGACGATCCCCGCCGTCTACGCGGCCCGCACCCAGCTCGCAAAACACGCGGGCATGAAGGTGATGGAGCTCCTCGAACGCGGTATCACGCCCCGCGCCATCATCAACGAAAAATCCGTTCAGAACGCGCTCGCGGTGGACATGGCGCTCGGCTGTTCCACAAACAGCGTGCTGCACCTTCTGGCCATCGCCAACGAGGCCGAGGCGCCCCTGGACCTCGAAAAAATCAACACGATCAGCGGCCGCGTTCCGAACCTCTGCCGCCTCGCGCCGGCCGGGCACCACCACGTTCAGGATCTCTACGAGGCGGGGGGCCTTCCGGCCGTGATGAAGCAGCTCGCGGACGCGGGGCACATCGACGCCTCCGCCATGACCGCGACGGGCAGGACCGTCGGGGACAACGTGAGCGGCGCCGTCAACGGAAACCCGGAGGTCATCCGGCCCCTTGCGAATCCCTACAGCGCGGCGGGAGGCATTGCCGTCCTGTGGGGCAACATCGCGCGCGGCGGCTGCGTCGTCAAGCAGAGCGCGGTCGCGCCCGAAATGATGGTCCACTCCGGCCCTGCCCGGGTCTTCGACTCGGAAGAGACGGCCATAGAGGCCATTTTCGGCGGCAGAATCAAAGAGGGCGACGTCGTGGTCATCCGCTACGAGGGTCCGCGGGGCGGTCCCGGTATGCGCGAAATGCTGGGCCCGACCTCGGCGCTTGCGGGTATGCGGCTGGACAAGAGCGTCGCGCTCATCACCGACGGGCGTTTTTCGGGCGCGTCGCGCGGCGCGTCCATCGGGCACGTCTCGCCCGAGGCCGCGGAAGGGGGGTCGATAGCGCTGCTCAAAGAGGGCGATGTCATTGATATTGATATTCCGGGGCACAGCGTCAACGTCCGGCTATCGGACGAAGAGCTTCAGGCGAGGTCGAAAAATCATACCCCTCCGGCTCCGAGGGTCTCGAAAGGCTGGCTTGCGCGCTATTCGAGCCAGGTGAGCTCCGCGAGCACGGGGGCCGTGATGCGCTTCAACGGCCTCAACAGGTAGCAGAGGCAGCAGGAAATAATGGGATTCCAAAGGGCCCTCGGCCCTTTGGCGGAGTCTTTGGCGGAGCCTCAGGTCATAATCTTTGGCGGAGCCTCGGGTCATAAAATCTACGGAGGTGCAGTATTGTGAGAAAGTTTTTGTGTGCGGCAGCGGTTTTCGCGTTCCTTTTCGTGACGGCGGGTGTTTCGGCCGCGGTCGATTTGAAGCTCGGCCATGCCATCAACGAGAAGGATGTTTTTCACGAGGCGGCTCTGAAATTTGAGGAGCTTGTGGAGGCGCGCACGAACGGCGCCGTTACGGTGACGGTCTACCCGAACGCGAAGCTCGGCGACGAGCGTAACCTGCTGGAGAGCCTCAAGATGGGCACGGTGGACATGGGCATCATCACCGGAGGCCCTGTGATCAACTTTCTTCCCAGTTTCGGAGTTCTGGACCTGCCGTTCCTCTTCTCGACCCCGGAACACGCCTATAAAGTCCTGGACGGCCCGATAGGGGAGGGCTTTTTCAAGGAAATGGAGAAATTGGGCTGGAAAGGGCTCGCCTACGGAGAACGGGGGTTCCGCAACCTGACCAACAGTATCCGCCCCGTGGAGAAGCCGGAGGACATCAAGGGCTTGAAGATACGCGTCATGCAGAACCCGATCTACATCGACTCCTTCACGGCCCTGGGCGCCAACGCCGTTCCCATGGCCTGGACCGAGGCCTTGACGGCTCTGCAGCAGGGGACCATCGACGGTCAGGAAAACCCGCTGAACGTCATCGCGGCCTACAACATCGACGAATCCAACAAATATCTCTCGATCACCCGCCACGCCTACGCCCCCAACGTGATCCTCATGAGCATGAGGACGTGGAAAAAACTCACCCCCGAGCAGCAAACGGTGGTATCCGAGAGCGCCGTCGAGGCCGCGAAGCACAACCGCAACCTGGACAACGACATGGAGGCCGAGTGGCTCCAGTCTCTGAAGGACAAGGGAATGCAGGTCTCGGAGCCCGACCTGTCCCTCTTCCGGGACGCGGTGAAGAGCGTCTACGAGAAATACGAGCAGGAGTACGGAAAAGACTTGATCCAGTCCATTTTGGACACGAAGTAACGTCCATGACTCCGGTGGACTTTCGCCGCTCGTTTCTGGGGCGTCTGAGCGACGGCGTAAACTCGGTCTGTGAGGTGGGGTTATTCGCGACTCTGGCGCTGATGACCGGGGTGACGATCCTGCAAATCGTATGCCGGATCGGGTTCAGGGCGCTGACCTGGTCCGAGGAGGCGACGTGTTTTTTGCTGGTTTTCGCCTCTTTCCTGGGAACAACCGTGGCCTTCAAACGCGGTTCCAACATCGCCGTCAATTTCATGCTGAACGTGCTGCCCGCGCCCCTCAAGAAAATCGTGACGATCGCCATAGAGCTGACGGGCATCGTTTTCTTCGGGGTAACGGGGTGGTACGGCGCCGTACTCTGCATCGAGGAGAGGATGCAGATGGCCTCGTCCATGCCCATATCCATGGCCTGGATGTACTTGGTGTTTCCCCTCACCGGGGCGGTGGCGATACTGCACCTGGTGGTCCACATCGAAAACTTATTCCGCTACGGCGCCGTTTCCGCCGAAGGAGAAGCCCCCGAGAGGGAAGCCCCTGAAGGAGGCAGTGCGTAAATGGGAACGGTACTGATCGTCTCGTTTTTGGCGCTGCTGGTCTTCGGAGTTCCGATTGCGCTCTCCATCGGGTTTTCCTCCCTGCTGGTGATGGTGCTGTCGGAAATGCCGCTGGAGGCGCTGCCCCAGACGCTCTTTTCCGGGGTGAACTCCTTTTCCCTGGTGGCGGTGCCGTTTTTCGTTATGGCGGGCGATATTTTGGCCCGGGGAGGCATATCCGACCGTATCGTGGTCTTCGCCGAGGCCGCTATGGGGCGCCTGCGGGGAGGGCTGGCCATCGTCTCCATCGTGGCGTCCATGTTCGTCTCCGCCATATCCGGCAGCGGGGCCGCCACCACGGCGGCGGTGGGTTCCGCCCTTTTGCCCCAGCTCAAGAGAAAGGGCTACGACCTGGACTTCTCCGCGGCCCTCATCGCCTCCGCCGGGACCATAGGCGTCGTTATCCCGCCCAGCGTTCCGATGGTACTCTACGCGGTCATCGTCGGGGTTCCGGTGAGCAAGCTCTTCATGGCGGGCTTCGCCCCCGGTTTTTTGATGGGAGGCAGCCTGATTCTCTACGCCCTCCACGTGGCGAAAAAACGCGGCTATCCCGCGGGGGAGGCCGTCGATTCTAAGGAAAAACGCAGGCGCTTCATCGACGCGCTTTGGGGCTTGATGACCCCGGTGCTGATTCTGGGCGGAATTTTCTCCGGTTACTTCACGCCCTCGGAGGCCGCGGCGGTGGCGGTGGCTTACTCGCTCGTGGTGGCGGTGTTCGTTTACCGGGCATTGACCCTGAAAGAGGCCTACCGCCTCGTCGTCAACTCCGGCGTCACCAGCGCCCTGATCATGTTCATCATCGCCACGTCGAAGATTTTCGGCTGGGAACTGGCATTTTACGAAATTCCCGACAAGATCGCGGCTGCCGTTCTGCAAGCGACGGGGGGCACGTCGTTTATGGTCTACCTGGTGATCACGGCGATCATTCTGGTGGCGGGCATGTTTATGGAGACCGCGTCCGCTCTGATCATCCTGACTCCCATCTTCCTTCCCGCCATTGTGGGCGTGGGGGGAAACCTCATCCACTTCGGGCTGGTGGTGGTCGTGGGGCTCGCCATAGGGATGGCGACGCCGCCCGTGGCCATCGACATTTACGTGGCAAGCGCGATAACGGGCTTGACGATCGAGGAGATCAGCCGCCCTATCTTTCCGATGATCGCGGCGCTGGTTCTGGTCCTGCTGTTGGTGACCTACGTGCCTTGGCTGTCCTTGGCCCTGCCTCGGCTCATCTACGGTTCTCTGTGAAGGGATCACAACGAGCAATGAAAATAGAAACGAATCTATTTTCGTAGGAAATTATGGTAGTAGGTCTAACGTGTTGATAAACAAATTCTGGACAAATATCAGTCGTTGATATCAGATTTTTTTAAAAAACAGATCAACACGTTAGACCTATGTTTGAAAATTTAAAAGTCATGCATTTGTGCGCAAAAAATTAGACGGCAGGGTACCGTGAGATTTTCGTGAGATTTTCGTGAGATTTTCTATTTTTCCCACTATAAATCCCGTTCAGTTGTTTTTTTCGGCGGACTTTCCTCATCCTTTTTACTTTATCCTATTCGGTCAATTTTGTGGAGTCAATAACGGTCAGTCAGCTCAAGCAGAAACACTCATGTCCCAATTTTCGGGGAAGATGAGACGTCCTTCGGGCATATCAGCGCTGAGCGAGCGAACGACGAGGTTATGAAAATGATCTTAAATCCTGTCATTGACGATGAAAACACTCCGTCCTGCAGTACGACCCTAAAAACTCCCCAAAAAGTAACGGGTATTTTTTCTCAACTGGTGCTATAGTTTATTGAAACAAAAAAGTAAAATAAGAAAGGGGGACCTCGCTATGTGGTTTTTTAATGGATACACCTGATGCCGTAACGATGTTATGCACGGGATGCATTTTGTTTCGGGGTTCCTCATCGCCAAAGGAACCATAATGGCGGGCTTTTTTTGCATTTAAAAAACGGGTAAAAACGCATACTTGTTTTCCATCGGAAGACCGCCAGAATGTGATTTTCCTTTCCCTTTTTTGTGCATCCAAAAACACATATTGCCAAAGTATTTTTTATTTATTTTCTGAAACAGGCCCTGAGCAATTTGCCTTGTAACTGCAAGGGTAAATCAATGAATGAACACTTAAAGTGAACCGTGTTTTTAAGCTGATTTTTTGCTGTGCAATCGGTTTAGCTATAATCCGATGTTTTCTGGTAGCTTCGTGATAACGTGAGTTTTTCATGTTTTTTTACTAATAATCCACCAGACCCATCTAAAATGCTTGCAAGTGAGTATTATTTCGTAAATTGAGGATTGACATTTCTCCTTATTTTTATTAAAATTTTAC
>JAISMH010000160.1 GCA_031276855.1 Synergistaceae bacterium | reverse complement strand
GCTTTCAGTTCCCGGTTTTCTCGCTCCAGTTCCTCTACCCTCAGCAACGCTCGCTCATATTCCCTATTTAGTTGTCGCCCATAATCTGTACTCATCACTTTCTATATCGTACGCTTTATTCCTTAACTTTAGTCCCTTATCGCTCCATTCCCACTGTACTGTAACGCGCGGGGAAATGCGCAGCGGGTGTCCGATCCAGTCTCGCCGTTATGAATCTTTGGCCTTTCATGTTGTATATTTCTTCTCATGTGTCATAATTTTGTTATAAATTTCGGAAGATGTTCCGTTAAAGACAAAAATCAATTTTCACGGAAGCGGGTGAATAAGTGTGAAGCCTTTGAGAGTCCTTGTCGCGGCGGCATTCTTTGTTCTCGCGGGTTTTTTTGCGCTTGCGCCCGCTGCCCTTTCGGCGTCGCCGGCGGCCCCCTCCACCCCGGAGCAGGCGTTTTCGAGGACGCTCTTCGAGGCGGAGAAGGGCAGCGCCGAGGCGCTGATCACCCTCGGCGGGTTCTACGCGGAGGGCTTCGGCGTTCAGAAGAACTACTCCAGGGCCCGGGAGTGCTACGAAAAGGCCGCCCGGGCGGGGCTGGCGGAGGGGCTCTACAATGTCGGCGTCTGCTGGGAGTACGGCATGGGAAGCGAGGCGAACCCCGCGCGGGCGGCGGAGTATTTCCGCAGGGCCGCGGAGATGAACCTGCCGCAGGCTCTGTTCAAAATGTCCCTGATCCTCGACTCCGGATCGGGCGTCGGGAGGGACGAAAAAGCCTCCGTAGACTGCATGGCCCGGGCCGCCGCGGCCGGTCACCCCGAGGCGGCGGCGATCATGGGGGTCGTCTACCTGAACGGGCTGAGGGGGCAGAAAAAAGACGCCGAAGAGGGGCTGAAAATGCTTAAAATCGCCGCGTCGTCCGGCAGCGCCGAGGCGATGAAGAATATAGCCGTCGTTTACAAGGACGGCATCGGAGGGATAAAGGCATCCCCGTCCGACGCCCTGAAGTGGTATGTCACGGCCGAAAAATGCGGCTACCCGGCGGAAGCGCTGTCGGCCGTGACCGCGGGGCTCCGCGGGAAGCTGTCCGCCGGAGAGCGGAAGAAAGCGGAGGCGGAGGCGGACGCCTGGATAAAGGAAAACCTCGGCGTAACCGTTCGAACCCCCTGAGTCCGATTTCCATTTGACAGTGGTTTTCATTACAGGGAGGTTCGGGGGGGCCAGTGAGCCCGCTTTTGGGCGAACGAGCTCTGCCCCCCTGAGCTTGAATGTTTATCTATAGAATATTTAGCGGGAATCAAACTTGTCAGGAGGCGGATTTGATGGAATCACGGCGGGAGAACGGCGGCGGGACGAATTTCAGACTGAATCGGTATGCGCGCGGAGAAACGGCGCGCCCCGGGGGCGAGAAACCCCGGGCGGTTTTCCTTTTGGCTTTGTTCCTGTCGGCGGCGGCGCTTTCCGCGCCGGTCTGCCCGGCAGGGGCGGCGGACATAACGAGCTGGGCGGAGCTCTCCGCGGCGTTGGGCTCGGCCGGCGGCGGAGACACTCTGACCCTCTCCGCGGCGGCGATCGACTTTCCCGACGCGGCCGCCGCGCTGAACGTAGAGGCTGCCGGCCTGACCCTCCGGGGCGCGGCCGCGGCCGGGGTTCCCGGCGGCATGGGAGCCAAAGTCGAGGCGCTCGCGAATCTCTCGGGCGCCTCGGTTCCCTCTTCGCTGCGCGGCGACGCCCTGACGCTCACGAACGGGTTCATCGCGGACGCCGAGGCATCCCTTTCGGGAATGTCCGCGATCCGCGGCGGCACCAGAGCCGCCGTCACCGGAGAAGATCCTTTTCTGAACCAGAGAAAATGGCTGAACGTGCCGACGACGGCTCAGGAGAGTCTTTACAACGGATTGAGCCTTGCCGGCCTTCATTTCGAAAATGTCAGCGTGACCTACAGCCTCTCCTCCAATTCCGCTTACGCAAAAGCGGGCGTCGTGAACGGGCTGATCGGGAACAGCAACGCGGCGGCAAGGGACACCTCCCTCGGCGACATCACGGGCAGCGCCTTCACGAACCTGTCCGTCACCATGAACGGCCATTACGACACCCAGTACCTGGCGGGCGGAGGGCTCATCGGGGTCCGTGCCACGGGCGAATTGAACGCGCCCAACGCCTCCGCCGCGATCGGAACCGTCTCCGGCAATTATTTCAGCGGCGTGACGGTGACGACGACGGACGGGGACGGTGTTTTTGATACGACCTCGGACAGCGCCTATATCGAGGGCGGCGGGCTGATCGGCGTGGACGCGGCCTCGTCTCCGGCGGACAGAACCGGAGTCGCGAAGATCGGGGCGCTCACGAACAACCTCTTCACGAAGATAACGGTACGGACGGACGACGTCCTCATCGGCGGCGGGCTCGTCGGCCTGAACAACAACAGCAAGCATTTGGGGTCGGGCAATTTCGACCTCGGCACGGCCTCCATTCTGGAGGACGCGAGCGGCAACGTGTTCGCCGGCGACATCAGCGTCACCGCCGGCTACTCCATTCGGGGCGGCGGGGTGATCGGCCTGAACGGGCTCTCCGCGGCGGGCGCGCGGCTCGGAAACCTCAGCGGCAACCTCTTCAGCGGCATTGATGTGGAGTCGAAGCTCTCCTACATCAAGGGCGGGGGCATCGTCGGGCTCCAGACGAACTACGACGACGGCGACAAGGACGGCGGCAAATTCGCCGGAGAGCCGACGGTCGATTTCGGCGGCGTCGTCGACGACCTGACGAAGCCCTGGACATATCTCGGAAACGCTTCGGGGAACCTGTTCCTCGACTCGAACGTCGCGGCCGCGACGTACCTCTACGGCGGAGGCATCGTCGGGCTGCGCTCCTCCGCCGCCACCGCGTTCCTGGAGACGCTCGAGGGGAACGTCTTTCAGGGGCTGAGCGTCAGAACCGACGGCACGGATGCGGACGGCTACGGACTGAAGGGCGGCGGAATCGTCGGCGTCTCCTCGAAGCTGGGGGGACTCATCGGCACGGTGAAGGGCAACTATTTCGACGGCATCACCGTCAACGTCGGCGGCAGGCTGGCCGGCGGCGGAGTGATCGGCATCCAGTCCGAGGCGGGGGTCGCGCCCGGACTGGCCGTCGGAGGGAACGTCATCGAGAACAACTTCACGAAGATCACGGTGGGCGCCGGGGCCATCGAGGGCGGCGGCGTCGTGGGGGCGCACGGCGGGGACAGTATCGCGGGCTTCGGCGGCTCCCCGGCGGTTTTCGGCGACGGGCTCAGCGGCAACCGCCTGCGCGGCGTCACGGTGAACGCGGATCGGTACATCTCGGGCGGCGGCGTCTTCGGCGTGTACTCCGACAACGGGAGCGCCACGATGTACGACGTGAACAACAACATGTTCGACAAAGTGACGGTGACGACGAACGGATACATCGAGGGCGGCGGGCTGATCGGCGTCCGCTCGAACGGCGTGGGGGTCATCACGAACCTCGAGAAGAACTATTTCTTCAACTCGAACGTCACCGCGGGAACCTACATCGACGGCGGCGGCATCATCGGCGCGACGAGCGGAAACCCGAATTCGTCGCCGGGCGACGCGAAAACTCCGGGGCTCGGCATCGTCAGCATCACGGACAGCCTGTTCCAGAACAACACGGTCACGGCGAAGAACGGTTCGATCTCGGGCGGGCTCATCTACAGCTACGGCACGACGGACGGCGGCATGACGATCACGGACAGCTACTTCGGAGCCAACAATTTCAGCGCCGCCGGCAAGGTGTACGGAACCGTCACGATCGACACGGGGCACGTCAACACGGCCGACCCAGGCGCGCCCTTCACTCTGACGCTGGAGGCCACGGACGGCTACAACACGTACTTCGAGGGGAACAAGATCACGGACAGCAGGGGCGAGCGCTACAACTCCCTTTATTTCGGGACGGTGGACGGGGTCGATGTCTCGACGGGCGCGGTCACGCCCGACGACGCCGACGCGGACGCGAAACTCGTGATCAAGACCGAGGCGGGCGGCGCCGTGTTCCTCTTCGACCCGATCATGGTGAACCAGAACAACGGCAAAACGTTCGACATGGAAGTCCGGCCCGGGGACAACGGCACGTCCGGGTATTTCCTGTGGTGGGGCGACGGGGAGGGAGTCAACGAAATCACCTTGGACCGGCCCGACCGCGCGGGCGAAATCGTCTTCAGGGCCGGAACCCACACGCAGATATCGGAACTGAAGCTCAACGCGCCCTACAGCACGTTTGAACTGGAGAAGGGCGGCGAATTGGCCGTCTGGTCGGGCAACGAGATGACCCTCGCGGGGGCGGGCCTGTACGGAGACCTGCTCTTCAGCCTGCCGGCGAGCGCCTTCAACGACAAGGACGGCGCCGCGCTGAAAATTCATCCCCTCCTGCCGGGCTCTCCTTACGTGGACTTGGACGGAAGCACGATTCGCCTGACCCCGTTCGACCCCAGGCTCAATCCGCAGCCCGGCGACCGCTTCTACCTGATCGCCACGGACGACACGGGCAGCATCGCGGGCCGGCCGACCAACGGCTGGGCTTCCGCCTACGCGCGGGGAGGGTACACCAGGGGCTACAACTTCATCATCGACAGGAGCGTGCCCACCGGAGACCCGAACGACCCGGAGAACGTCACGGATCAGTATCTCGTGGCCCGCCTGCCCTGGCCCGACTCGCCGGCTCAGCCGCCCGCGCCCGGCCCCGACAACCCCGGCCCCAAGCCGATACCGACTCCGACCCCCGCACCCGCTCCGATAATCCCGCCTGACCCGGGTCCCGACCCCGCCCCCGCGCCCGGCCCTGACCCTGCGCCCGATCCCGACGATCCTTGGAACCCCGGCCCGATGCCGAAGCCGACGCCCATGACGCCCGACATCCCCCCCGAGCCCGATCCTGAGCCTGAGCCCGCTCCCAATCCCAACCCCGGCACTCCGGCTCACGAGACCACGACCCTGACGAACGGCCGTCTGGCGGGGCTGGCGTTTATAGGGGCGCGCGGCACCTGGCTCGCCGACCACAGCTACGAATCCGCAAGGATCGCCCTCAGCGGCGACATCCTGAGCGGCGACGGCTATGGGCGCGTTTCGGCCCCCTTCGCGGGCATAGACGGCGCGTGGCTGCGCGTCGACAACGACCATTCGCATGTCGATATCGACGCCGTGAACGCGATCGTCGGCTTCGCCAGCGAGGAGAGAAAGAAGGGAGAGGACGGCCGCCCGGACAGTTCGTTCCTTTGGGCCGCCTTCTTCGACCTCGGTTACGGAAACTACGAGACGTACAACAACTACAATTACGTCGAGGGCGGCACGATCGCCGATATCCACGGCGACGGCTCGCTCCGAAGCTACGGAGTCGGTCTGATGGCGAGGAAGGAATGGGCGAACGGCTTCAGGCTGGAGGGCTCCCTCCGGGCCGGGAAGCTGAAAAACGAGTTCACCGCGCGCGATTATCTGGACATGAACAATGTTCCCCTGTCCTACACGGTGGAGGCGCCGTACTACGGGCTTCACCTGGGGGCGGGGCGCACCTTCAAGCTCAGGGATCCGCGCGACAGGCTGGATTTGATGCTCCGGTACTACTGGAACCGGCAGGAAGGGGAGTCCGTCCTGCTGCCGGGCGGAGCCGAACGGATCGATTTCCTCAGCGACGACTCCCACAGGGTCCGCCTGGGATTGCGTTTCTCCCGCGCGGAGAGCGCGCGCCGCACGTGGTACATCGGCGCCGCCCTGGAGCATGAATTTGCCGGCGGCATCCACGCCCGCGCCGTGAACGTGAATGAGAACGAGAACGGCCGCTTCAACCTCCCGGCCCCCGATCTGGAGGGGACGACCGGAATCGGGGAAATCGGTTTCATCCTCCGACCCGACAAGGATCACAACTTCTCTCTCGAAACCGGCATTCAGGGATACATCGGCAAGATCGAAGGCTTCTCCGCCGGAATACGATTCGAGTGGGAGTTCTGATTTTGCCGCCGGCGCCGGCAGGCGGGTATACTGTGCGGGTGTAACTCGACTGTGTGGGTGTAACTCGCCGGAACGCGCGGAAAACATGAAATATGTTTTCCGCGCGTGAAATCAATGAAGAGTGAAGAGTGAAGAGTGAAGACCAGAAACAAACACTTCGCTCGAGGCTATATTTTCGACCCGAAGCTCCGGCAGTGGGCAATCCCCTCCTCCGTCACGGATGAGCGCCCGTAAATTTTACGATCCTTCCCCACCGGACAGACCTTGACGCAGACGCCGCAGGGGTAGCGGAACTCGTTTTTCAGCCGCTGATGGTACAGCGCGCATTTGCGCTTGTCCATGTCCGCGGCTGCGCGGGAGCCCGCCTCGCCTGCCGAAAACGCGCCCATGGGGCAACTCTTCCCGCAAACGCCGCACCGAAGACAGAGATCCTTTTTCATCACCTCGTCCGGCTCAATGTTCACGTCTGAAATCACCGAAACGAGCCTCACCCGAGGGCCGTACTCCGGCGTGAGCAGCGTGTGGTTGAACCCGATCGTGCCCAACCCCGCGTACCTGCCCGCCAGAACCTGAGAAAACGCGGCCTCCGGTTTTTCGACCAACGCGGAGATGTCGCCGTAACCGTCCCGCGGAAAAAAGAACGCCCGAAAGCCCAAGCCGTTGAGGAGGTTTGCGATTCTGTAGGCGCTCTCGTCCAGCAGGCGGTTCGTCGTGTTGTAAAGCTCCGAGTAGACGGCCGAAGGGGTGGTTTCGATCATCGGGAGGAAAATCTGCACACCCATAACGATCACCGTCCGGCACCACGGCCAAATGACCGGCGGGAAAAAGGCCTGCTCCGTCTCGCCGTACTGCTTCCATCGCTCCGCGTCGGCTACGCCGAAAAGATTCATTCCCAGCTTTTCGGCGCAGCGAGCGATCTTGCGCCTCAATTTCGCCTCTTTGCTGTTTTCAGCCAAAGCTCCGTCTCCCTCCGTTCGAGCGCCGTCAAATTCTGTCGAGCGCGCGGGACAGCTCCCCGATGATGTTATCCGCGTCCTCGAGCCCGATCGAGAAACGGAGCTGCCCTTTCGCGATGCCCGCCTTTTTCAGGGCCTCCGCGCTGTAGGAACGATGGGAGGTCTTGACCGGGTAGGAGACCGTCGTGGCCGTCCCCGCGAGGCTTGGAACGAACCGAATCGTTTCGAGTGCTTCAATGAGGGCGGACGCTTCTTTTTCCCCGCCCCGGATGTCGGCGGAGAGCATTCCGCCGAAGCCCCCATCGGTGAACTGGCGTTTGGCCCTCTCGTGGAAGGGCGAGGCGGGAAGGCCGGGATAAAAAACCCTCTCCACCTTGGGGTGGGACTCCAAAAACCGCGCGACCCGAAGCGCGTTCTCCGAGTGTTTTTTCACCCGGAGTTCCAGTGTACGCAGGCTCCGCGCGAGCAGCCAGCAGTCCGCCGGGCCCGCCGTGGCTCCGTAGAGCGTCTGGAAGCGCTTGATCGCGTCGATGAGGGGCCCCCGGCCCGTGACGGCCCCCAGCGTGACGTCGCTGTGCCCGCCCAGGTATTTCGTGGCGCTGTAGAGCGCGATGTCCGCTCCGAGTTCCAGAGGTTTAGCGATGACCGGGGTGGCGAACGTGTTGTCCACGAACAGGAGCGGGCCGCGGGCGCGCGCCGCCTTCGAGAGGTCGGCCAGGTCGGGAACCTCCATAAGGGGATTGCCGATCGTTTCGGTGTAGATCAGCTTCGTGTTGGGCCGGATGAGATGAGCGGCGTCCTCCCGCGCGAGATCGGCGAACGTGACCTCCACCCCGAAACGCGGCAATTCGTTGGCGAAGTAATCGTAAACACCGCCATAGAGTACACTCGAGGCGAGGATGTGGTCTCCTGTCTTTACAAAGGACAGCACCGCCGTCGTGATCGCGGCCATGCCGGAGGCGAACACGAGCGCTTTCGCGCCCTCGCTTCCCTCCGCCGCGGCAAGAATCCGGGAAACCGCGTCCGCGTTCGGGTTTGCCATTCTGGAGTAGAGATAACTCCCCGACGTACGCTCGTAGACCGCATCCACGGAAGCCACATCATCGAAGGCGAAAACGGAGGTTAGATAGACGGGAAACGTCTCCGGGACGGACGCCGTTTTCGCCAGTTCTTTGCAGAATTGCCCGTCTCCCGTGTGGATCAGTTCTGTGGACAGTTTTTTACGGTTCTTCCCGCTCATGGCTCTCGCTCTCCTCGGGTTCCTGTACGCTTCCGCTTCATTTCCAGGCGGGCAGGTAGGATCCCTCGAAGTACTCCTGAAAGACTTTTTTCACGTCGTCCGTCTGATAGGCCGCGACCACCTTCTTAAAAATTTCCTTGCCGGCGTCCTGCGTTCGGGCTGCGATGACGTTGACGTAGCTGTTGTCCTTGTAAAAACTCAGATCGTCGTAGAAAATCGAGTCCTTGGACGGACTCAGGCCGAAATCCAGCGCGTAGTTGCCGTTGATGACGCCTGCCGCGACATCGGGAAGAATCGAGGGAACCTGAGCGGCGTCGACGGGTACGAATTCCAGCGAAAGCGGGTTTTCAATGATGTCTGTGACGTCGGGGTTGACAGTGCCCGCCTTCAGCTTGATGAGCCCCGCGCCCTGCAGCACCGTCAGGGCGCGCCCCTGGTTGACCAGGTCGTTGGGATACGCGATTTTGTCGCCCTTTACGATTTCGCTCACGTTCCTGATTTTTTTGGAGTAGAGGCACATGGCGGAAAGGAACGTATCGCCTATCGGCGTCAGCTTGTACCCTTTGGTCTGAATCTCATTGTTAAGGTACTTATGATGCTGGAAGGCATTGAGGTCGATCTCTCCCGCGTCGAGCGCCGCGTTCGGCAGCGTGTACTCCGCGAAGTTCACCAGTTCGATGTCGATACCCTCCGCGGCGAGCCTTTTGATGACCGGCGCCCAGATCACTTCGTAACTCTCTCCCACGATGCCCACCTTGAGCTTCGTCCTGCCGCCGTCCGCCGCTTCCGCCCCGGTCAGAAAGACCGCCGTCAGCGCGAAAATCGCCAAAAAGATTTTCCAAAAACTTGTTTTCATTTCATTTTCTCTCCTTTTCTTCAAACTAGTCTTCCCAGACGGGCAGGAGCGATCCTTTGAACTTGTCCGCCAGCACGCGCTTCACCTCGTCCGAGTGGAATGCCTTGACGATCCGCTTGAAAACCGCGCTGTCCTTGTCGGCCGTCCTCGCGGCGACGATGTTGACGTAGCCTTTGTCTTTATAAAAACTCAGGTCGTCGTAGAAAATGGCGTCTTTGGAAGGATTCAGACCGAAATCGACAGCGTAGCCGCCGTTGATGACACCCGCCGCGACATCCGGCAGCAGGGAGGGAACCTGCGCGGCGTCGACGGGAACAAATTCGATTTTCAGCGG
>JAISMH010000148.1 GCA_031276855.1 Synergistaceae bacterium | reverse complement strand
CGATGTCGGAGGGCTTGTCGGGCGGGAGAAAAGCCTCGTCCAGGACGGCGACGCGTGGGTCGGCGGCGACGCGGAGGTTTACGGCAACGCGCGGGTCTGCGACTACAGGCGGGTTTACGAGAACGCAACAGTCTTCGGCGATGCGGAGGTCTGCGACTGCGCGCGGGTCTTCGGCAATGCGCAAGTCTTCGGCAATGCGAGCGTCTGTAACGGCGTACGCGTGTTCGGCGAGGCGCGGGTTTGCGATAACGGATACAGAGAGGGCGGCATGGATCGGCGCTGTCGGGCGCGTTTTCCACTTCCATCAATTTTTGCACGGCGTTTTCAAGAGCTTCGTCCAGAGTTTTGCGTTCCATGCGTGTCCCCCCTCCCGCTACCAAAATAACAATCGTTTTGAGGACAGACGACAAAAATGAGGGGAGCCCTTCGGAAGCCTCCCGATGTCAAGCGGAGGCTTATTGAGGTTATCTGATGTTTTGCCGAACCAAAACCGGTTTTTCCCGATTTCTCGCGGTAACTTCTGATGTCATATTGAACCCGCCAGATGTTTTTATGAGACTATTTGAGGCATAGTGAAGTTTTTTTGGTTTCCCCGCGAATCCCTATGAAACCCGCTGATACCAAAGAGCGGGACAGGTATCTTGAGGCTGGGAGAAGCAGGAGTTTGCCCGACGCGCGACTCTGCCTCGCACCGTTCAAACTCCTTATTCCGCAATCGGCGATCCCTTCGGTCTCTTCTCTCGCGGCGCTTGCGCCTGATGGAGAAACTAAGCGATCGACACGACGCGCTTCACTCGTCGATCACCTGCTTATGCGGGAGCTAAGGCAAGTGCCAATTACATGACACAAGATGAAAACACGTGCAAATCAGGTAAAATGAACAGGAAAAAGAGAATGTCACCACTAAAAACAATCTGAGGTGAAGTGGTATGAATAAGATAAACATAAAGCTGGAGCAGCCTTCGGACTTCGCCGACGTCGAAAAGACCACTTATGAGGCACTCAGAAACGCTTCCCAGGCAAGCGGGAAAGAAGCCTTGCTCGCCCATAAAATGCGAACGATTCACGCTTTCGTCCCGGAACTTGATTTCGTCGCGGAGATTTCAGGAAACGTCGTCGGCAACATCATGTACACGAAAAGCAAAATAACCGGCGAAACCGGGGAATGGGAAACACTCACTTTCGGCCCGGTGGGCGTTTTGCCGGCATATCAGCGGCAGGGAGTAGGAACCGCCCTCATAGAGTATTCCCTGTCGTCGGCGCGGGCTATGGGATTCAGGGCCGTCCTGATTTTCGGACATGAAAATTATTACCCCGTTTCGGTTTCATGGACGCCGCCAAATACGGAATCACGACACAGGGAGGAGAAAATTTCCCGGCGTTCATGGCGCTACCTCTTTATGAAGGGGCGCTGGATGGCGTCCGGGGGCAGCTTATCTGCGATCCTGTATACGCGGGCCTGGATAAGGAGGAATCGGATGTTTTCAACTCTCGGTTTCAAATTCCGAACCCCGACGTTGTGTTTCCCGTCCCATCGTTCACCGATTTAGGGTTGAAAGTTGGAGAACCAAAAGTATAACGCATTGAGCGCCGGTTATTGAGGGTTCTTTTTGCATTCATAAAATTTCTGGTCGTAGAAATTTCCTCTATTGTTCATCATTCACCTCGGCATCAAAGTATTTTATTTTTCTCCTTCAATTTTGGAGTATGAGGGCAGAAAATAAGGGAACAAAGCCTCATTCGACGGGCAAGGGCTTGTATTTTCACAATGATGATCCGCGAATCAGGGCGGAGAACGCAAAACCATGTGCCGGCAAACATTCGGCACAGACACGGTTGATTGATGGGAAAACAGAAGCAACGCCCGCAAGGCGTCGCTAGAAATGGAAAAGCCGGAACACCGAAAAAGGAATAACTATGCTTGCTTGCTTGCTTTTAGTACATACGTTTCTGCTCTGAAAAAACATCAGTAAAAATCACTATCTTCGCCATTTTTGCAAATTTTCAAGTGCTATTACCAATGTTATTATAACATTATTTCAAAATCGTCACGCAGCGGAATTATAAACACATAAAACACATAAATAAAGCCTTTTATTTCAAAAAACCAAATTAGAAATATACGGCCAAATATACGGTGCAAAAACACGGACTCAGGTCGAATCCTCTCTAATTCCTCATCCCCACCATATTCCGCGCCGCCCTCCACCCGTCCTCCTCGTTCATCCAGAGGTCCAGCGATCGCAGCGTCCTCCGTATTCCCGTCACGGGCAAGGGCGCGAGGCCGCCGAGCGACAGCGCCTCCAGCGCGTACCCGGACGCCTTCCACATCTCGTCCTCTTCGATGTAGTCCTTGTTCATTATCTTCGCGGCCCTCATCGCCTTCTCGAACGGCGCGGCCAGGGCGCCGTACTGCGTCCCCCTGTACTTGCCCGTCATGCTGTCGCAGAGCAGCATGAAGTCTTTTCCGACCAGCGGAATCGACGCCACCGCCTGTTCTCCGATGGCGGAGGCCGTCCACGCCAGCCAACCTTGCTCTTCCTCGTACGGCACTTCGTCGTCGCCGGGCCCGTCCGTTGCGGCCTTCATCAAGATGGCCGTCATGGTCAGTCCGAATATCGTGGCGAACGCCTTCATGCCTTGCCCGGTCCTCGCAAACTGCACGAGGTCGTACGCGGTCATGCCGAACGTCTGCGCCGCGTCGGAGGTGAAGATCATCGCCAGCCGCGCAAGTCCTCTCTGCCGCCACATCCTCGGCAGGTCTTTTGCGTGGGAGGATTGCTGAGTCAGGGCCACGGCTCTCTGCGCCTCGCGTATCGCCCCCTCCTTCCCCAGGTTTTTGAGGTTCGCGTCGTACGTCGCTTTCCAGCCGACGGCGGCCACCCACCGATCCATTGTGCCGATGGGCTCCATGCCGAGCCGTATCATCCGTTGATACCCCCGACCCCCCCAATTCGGGTTCTCCTGCAGCGCGCGGAGTATCGGGCTCCCGGCCCGATCCCGCATCTGCGGGTCCAGCTCGTAGACCTCGTTCAAAAAGCTGACGGGGGAGGTCGTAGCCTTGCCGAGGTTTATCAGAAGGTGAGTCGGCCCCGCGGTCATGAGGAACCTCGGAACGCTCGTGAGCTGCTTCATGACCGTGCCGAGGTTGTAGGCCAGATACGTCACGCTCATGTTCCGCGCCATGAACCCCGCCATTCCGTCGAGGACGTTTGCGGCCGCCCTCGTGTCGTCCTTGACCGTGATGTTGAAGTAGTCCACGAGGGTCTTCCACGCCTCGCCCCCGAACCGCTCCTTGATCATCCGCCCGACGGTCCTCTGCACCCCGTGGGCTTTCGCCGCGGGGTCTCCGGCCAGCAGCGCCCCGACGGTCTCTCGGGCCAGTCCTCCGAACGCCGCCGCGTGTTCGTGGGTGTTCACGTCGTTGTGCCAGTTGCTGAACAGTCCCAGCGTGATGGCCGTCTGGTTTTCTTCCTTCATGACGACGCGGCGCTTCATGAATCCGTCCTCGACGCGGTTCATGACGCCCGCCCCGGCCAGGCCCTCCGCCATGGCGTCCGCGGAATCCGCGTCGATAAGCCCCTGTTCGGAGCCGTGTTCGACGCGGTGGATGGACGTGTAGTTTTCTTCCCTGTCCATGCCCTTGTTGAACGCCTCGACAAGTCGGGCCTCGATGCGGTCCGCGTTGCGGTTGTGATCCTCGATGACCAGTTCCGCCGCCCTCTTTTCGTCCGGCGTCAGTCTGCGAATCAGGCCGTTGATCACGGCCTCCGGGTTCGATATTCTCCTGTCGCCGAACACGCCGTGCATGATGGCCGCCGCTTTTTTCTCGTTTTTCATGCCGACGTAAATCTCCATGATTTCATCGACCGTGAAATTGTGGCCGTAAACGTCCTCCGCCCTTATCTTCGCGAAGTCCCGCATGTTGAGTCCCATTTCCTTCAGCCGCGCCTGCATCCGCTCGCGGCGCTCGAAGACGTGCCGCAGTTCGTCGTCCCGCGCGGCGTTGAACTCGTCCATGAAGAACTTTACGAAAGCCCCGTCGTACTTCGCGCCGCCGCCGTCGAGCCAGTCGAAGAACCGCTGCGCGCCCAGCGTGTTGGAGTACACCCAATCCTTCGCCTGCTCCAGCCGTCCCCGCACCCCCTCGTATTGTTTTTTGAGGTCTTCGG
>JAISMH010000111.1 GCA_031276855.1 Synergistaceae bacterium | reverse complement strand
GCTTTCATGAAAAACGGCAGTTTCTCGTCTTTGACAAATATTATTTCAGCGCGCACGCCGAGCAAAGCGAAAACTTTACAAGTGGCGGCGCAAACCAGGCGATTTCCATAGTTGCTATAGCCTGCTATCGTAAAAACAGCGCAATGGAGCATAAATTCATCGCCTTTCAGAATGGACGCCCGGGACGCCCGGCCGAGCGGACTCAGCAGTGCCGAGCCTGCCCATTATCTCATATCAATACTGCGTTTTTCTGAAGTCATTTCCTTCAGTCTTTACTCCGCCTGAGTTCGCTTGCGTTCCTTGCCGCCACTGCGGTAAAATCATGATGACGCAAGGACGTTCCTTGAGAATCAGTATTTTGACGCGGAGAGAATAATGGTTTCAGAAAAGGATTGTATGCTCCATGAATAAATCGGATTTTTTTACCCGGCTTTTTCCCTTTCTTTTTTCCTATAAACTGAATCGATGGTTCGGCTATGGGAGAATGCGGCCGATGACCCTGACGTACTCGGTGACGGCCGCCTGTCAGTCGCGCTGCAAGACTTGCGGGATAGGGCACATGTACCGGGCCCACCCGGAGCGCGCCGACGACGACTTGACGGCGGACGAAGTGGAGAAGATATTCAAAACCATGAAACACGTCTACTTTTTCAACATAAGCGGAGGGGAGCCGTTTTTGAGGAAAGACCTTCCGCGGATCGTGGAACTGGCGTGCAGGTACTTGAAGCCTCGGGTCATCCATACGCCCACGAACGCCATCATGAGCGACCGCATCGAGGCTGACACCCGCGAAATATTGAAGATCGTCCGAAAGTACGACGCATCGGTTCCTTTCACCGTAAAACCCTCCATTGACGGGGTGGGGCGCCGGCACGACGAGATACGCGGAGTCGAGGGAAATTTCGCCAGGCTGCGGGTGACGGTCGAAAAGCTGAAGCGGCTGGAGCGAGAATACGAAAATTTTCACCTGGAGCTGGGGACCGTCGTCTCCAATTTCAACATGGACTGTTTGGACGAGATCGAGGATTTTGTCCATTCTCTGGGCGTGGAAAGCTACCGCAGCGAAGCGGCGGAACAGAGGGCGGAATTTTTTAACGTCGGAGATCCCATAACACCCGATGCCGCGGCGTACCGCAAGCTCATGAAAAATTTCGCGAAAAAGATAGAGGCGAATATCGGGAGCAAAAAAGCGCTGGCCAAGACCACAGAGGCTCTGCGTTTGGTGTACTACGACATCGCCGCCGAGATATTGGAGAGGAAAACACAGGTCATTCCCTGTTACGCCGGGGTTTCGAATGTTCACATCAACTACGACGGAGGCGTTTGGCCCTGCTGCGTCCTGGGATACGATAAGCAAATGGGAAAACTGCGCGACTGCGGTTATGATTTTCAAAAGCTGTGGCGGTCCGACAGGGCGCGGGAGGTGCGAAAATTTATCAAAGGCAGAAACTGCGCCTGTCCTCTCGCCAACCAGACGTACTCGAACATCTTGCTGCACGGACCTTCATTGCTGAAGGCCGCGTTGAAGACGGCACGGTTTAATTTAAGAGACGGGCGGCGCGGAGCGGGGTTTCAATGAAGAATCGCGTTCTGGTGACCGGCGCCACCGGATTTACGGGTAAATATCTCGTCCCCGCTTTGCTGAGTAGGGGACACGACGTGCGGGTGCTTGTCAGAAATGAATCTTTGGCGCAAGAGGCTTTTGGAGAGTCCTGCGAAATATTCAAGGGAGACGTCACCGTTCCCGAATCCCTGAAAAACTGCTGCGAGGGCGTCGACACCGTATACCATCTGGCCGCGCTTATGGGGCACGACCTGCCCAGTGCCGAGGCCTTTGAGCGTTTCCGCCGCGTCAACCTGTACGGAACGTCCAATCTGGTCCGCGAGTGCAAAGCGGCGGGGATAAAACGTTTCGTTCACCTCAGCAGCACCGCCGCCATGGGGCTTTTGAAAGAAGCGTCCGCCGACGAGCGAAGCGAGTGCAAGCCCTGGACGCCGTACCAGGTGACGAAGTACGAGGGAGAACGGTTTCTCTTGAACGAATACGAGGCAAACGGTTTCCCCGTAATCGTGGTGCGCCCCTCCATGGTCTACGGTCCGGGGTTCAAGGGCGATTTTCTGACGATGGCCCGGGTGTGCGGCACGGGCTTCTTTCCCAGAATCGGACGGGGACAAAACCTGTCTCCCGCTCTTTACATTACGGATCTCATCGGCGCCTTGACGTTGTTTCTGGAAAAAGGCAGCCTCGGAGAAATTTATCTGGTATCTTCCGCCCGGTCGTACTCTTTGCGGGAAGCGGCGGAAATCATAGGCGGCGCGCTGCATAAGAAAGTGCGTTTCGTCTATGTTCCCGTCTGGGCGGCGCTGATGGGGGCGGGTATCCTGGAAAAACTGTATGCGCTGAAAAAGAAACCTCCCCCGGTCACCAGACGCAATATTCGTTCTGTGGTGACGGACAGGGTGTTTGACATCGGCAAAGCCTCCGCCGTCGGGTTTGCGCAAAAAGTTCCCCTCGAAGTCGGGCTCAGGCGGACAGTGGAATATTACATCCAGCAAAACTATATTCAGATGCGAGCGGAGCGTTGACATGAATCATGGAAACGAAAATGAAGATGAAAACGAAAACCGGAATCGAGACCGAGGTCTTTGGCGTCAGTTACGAGCGCTTCGCGCTCGCGAAGCGGATTGAAAAGCTGTGCCGCACTTTGAACATCAGAACCGTCGCGGAACTGCCGGCTCATGGAGCCAAGGCCGCGCCGAGCCTGTATTCGCTGGGCTTCGGACTGCAGGGCAAAGAAGTTACGCTCGTCAACGGCGCCGAGGAGTATAAAAAAGAATGGGAGCGCCTGGGCCTCGGGAACACCGTTCGGTTCGTCAGGCAGGAAGACATACTGCACACGGATTTCAGAGAGGGCTCGTTCGATTTTGTGTGGAATTTCGCGTTTATCCCCACCGCGCGGGACCCGGATGCTCTGATAGAAGAAATGAAGCGTATATCGAGGAGGTACGTCGCCGTTTTTTCCGTCAACGCCGGCAACGTGGGCTGCCCCATTCATTCGGCCCTGCACAAAATCAATAAAATTCCCTGGACGCACGGAGACAGGCGATACAACCGGCGGGCGTTTCTTGCGGAGCGGCTTCGGGCCCATGGGCTTTCCGTCGTTGAAAAAGGTTTTATCGACTGTCCTTTGTGGCCGGATTCTCCGGGATTCCGCGACATGCGCCTGCACAAACACAACATTACCTTTGAAAGCGCGGAATGGCGCGTTCCGTATGCCGAGATGCTGAGAGAGAAGAAATTTCCCGCGTGGATGAAGCTGATGTATGCGTGGGAGAGCATCCCGATGCCGCCGTTCATCAAAACGTTATACGCTCATATTTTTTATGCCGTTGCGGAAAAATGAGAAGAATTCGTGGGGGGTTCGGGGGGGCCCGTGAGCCCGCTTTTGGGCGAACGAGCTCCGCCCCCCTGAGCAGGGGTTTTCTTTCAGAATTTTTTGCCGGACTCTCCGGAGTGTGTCTGGAAAGGAGATTTTTTGCTAAAATAGACGCGATCTCGCCGAGTGGCAGAGAATGGGCAGAGAATGAATTTCAGGGGAGGGACAGACTATGGCAAAAGAGAAATTTGACCGCAACAAGCCGCACTTGAACATCGGCACGATCGGGCATATCGACCACGGCAAGACGACGCTGACGGCCGCGATCACGAAGTGCCTGGCGACGCAGA
>JAISMH010000043.1 GCA_031276855.1 Synergistaceae bacterium | reverse complement strand
CAGTTCGCCGGGCAAGGGACAGGTGAAGCGCAGCGCCTGTCCCGTGACAGGGTGCGTGAAGCCCAGCCGCCAGGAGTGCAGGAAGATCCGACCGAAACCCGGCGTCTCCGCCGCGCCGTAGAGAACGTCCCCGGCCAGAGGATGACCGGCGGCGGCCATGTGGACGCGGATCTGGTGCGTCCGGCCCGTGACGAGCCTGCAAATAACGAGCGAGAACCCGCTCCGGCTCCACAGAACGCGGTACTCCGTGGTCGAGGGACGCCCCCACTCGACCACGGCCATTTTGAGGCGGTTCGCCGGATGCCGCCCTATGGGGCCCTCCAGAATCCCCTCCCGCGCGGCCGCGGGGAAAGCCCCGTGCGCCAGCGCCAGATAACGTTTCTCTATCGTTCTGTCTCGGAAACTTTTTTGGAGCAGATCCATCGTCCTCTGCTCGCGGGCCGCGATCATCAGGCCGGAGGTCGTCGCGTCCAGCCGGTGGACGATGCCCGGACGCAGCTCGTTGTTGAAGGGCCCCATGTCGGGGTAACGTTTCAGAAGCCCATGCACCAGCGTCCCCCTCCAGTGCCCCCGCGCGGGATGCACGACGACCCCCGCGGGCTTGTTCACGACCAGAAGAAAAGCGTCCTCGTAGACGACGCCGAAAGGGACGTCCTCGGGCTCGATTTCGAGCGTTTCAGGCGGCGGAACTCTGACGAGATAGGTCTCTCCGGCGGCGACTTTGTGGGAGGGCTTCATTGTAATTCTGTGCGAAGAGCGGCCGGAAAGGGGTTCGAGGCGGCCTTCCTGAATGAGCTTCCGGGCGAACGAGCGGGTTATCCCCAGCCGGCGGGACAGGAACACGTCCGCGCGCTCGCCCTCCTGGTCTTGTACGCTCAGTTCTTCAGCACACTCGCGCATCGGGGACACAGTCCGCCCTCCGACGGGGTCTCGGAGTACTTCCAGCAACGCGGGCACTTGACGCCGGGCGCGACGGAGACGGCTGTTTCGTAACCCGTTTCCTCGTCCCGAACGGCGCCGGCGAGCGCCGGATCGTCCGCCCACTCGAACTTCGAGACGATGGCGATGTCGGCCATTTCCTGAAGGGTGAAGGCCGAGGCCAGCTCGGCGAGGTCTTCCGTCAGCTTCGGGGTCTCCCCCTTCGTTTTGACCCGCACATGGGCTTCCAGCGGCGTGCCGATCGTCTTGGCGGCGCGCAGACCCTCCAGCGCGCGGGACACCGCGCCGCGCAGGGCCAGAACCTTGTCCCACAGCGCTTCCAGAGCCTCGTCGATCGCGCCCGCGTCGGGCTTCGGGAAGTCGGACAGGAACACGCTCTCGGGCAGGGCAGGGTCGATCGCCCGCATTTCCTGCCAGATCTCCTCGGCCGTGAAGCTCAGGATCGGCGCCAGCATCCGGGTGACGGCGGAGAGCACCTCCCACATGGCGGTCTGCGCGCTCCGGCGCGCCGGGGAGTCAGACGCCTCGACGTAGAGGCGGTCTTTGCTCACGTCGAGATAAAACGCGCTGAGCTCGGTGACGCAGAACGAGTGGATCGTCGTGGTCGGCAGATGGTATTCGTAGTCCTCGAAGCCCGCCCCGGTGCGCTCGACCACGCGGGCGAGGCGACTCAGAATCCAGCGGTCCATCGGCAGCATCTTTTCCCGCGGCACGGTGTGCTTTTTGGGGTCGAAGCCGTGCAGGTTCCCCAGCAGAAACCGCGCGGTGTTGCGGATGCGCCGGTACGTCTCGGAGAGGGATCGCATGATGGTCTTGGAGATGCGCACGTCGTTGCGGTAGTCGGTGGACGCCACCCACAGCCGCAGAATGTCCGCGCCGTACTCGTCCACGACCTCCTGAGGAAAGACGGAGTTCCCCAGGGACTTCGACATCTTCCGCCCCTCGCCGTCCAAAATGAAGCCGTGGGTCAGGACCTGCCTGTACGGGGCCCTGTCCTTCACGGCCACGGCGGTCAGAAGAGACGACTGGAACCAGCCGCGGTGCTGGTCGCTGCCCTCCAGATAGATCTCCGTCGGCCACTCGTGGCCCTCCCGCGTGTTCAGAACGGCGAAGTGCGACGTGCCGGAGTCGAACCAGACGTCGATGATGTCGGTGTCCTTGACGACGTTTTTGGAGCCGCAGGCGTCGCAGACGGCCAGCTCCCCGAAAATCGCCTCGGGCGTCCGCTTCCCGTCCCACCAGATGGAACAGCCGTCGGGCGAGTTCCTGACCTTCTCCGAGAAACGGCGGATACGCCCGGAGGTCAGCGAGTGCGCGCCGCAGTCGGAACACGAAAGGGAGGGGATGGGCACGCCCCAGATCCTCTGGCGGCTGATGCACCAGTCGGACCGGTCCCGTACCATGTTGTAGATGCGGTCGTGGCCCCATTCCGGAATCCAGCGCACCTCGTTGTCGATGACTTCGAGGGCCCTGTCCCGGAACCTGGACACGGCGATGAACCACTGCTCCGTCGCGCGGAAGATGACGGGCTTCTTGCAGCGCCAGCAGTGCGGGTAGCTGTGCATGATCGTTCCGCTGCCCAGCAGCCGCCCGCGCTCCGCGATCAGCTCCAGAGCCTTCTTTCCGCCCGAAATAATGTCCATTCCGCCCAAAAGAGGCGTGTCCTTGAAATAGCGCCCCGCGTCGTCCACGGGGTTGTAGATGTCGATGCCATATTTGACGCCGCTTTCGAAGTCCTCGGTGCCGTGTCCCGGCGCGGTGTGGACGCAGCCCGTGCCGGAGTCCAGCTCGATGTAATCGGCCAGGATCAGCGGAATCTTCCGGTCGTCGTAGAAGGGATGGACGGAGATCAGCCCCTCCAGCTCCGCGCCCTTCGCCGTGACCAGAGGCGCGCCGAAGGACAGCCCCGTCGCCCGGGCGACGGAGTCCCTCAGTTCCGCCGCGATCAGGCAGACCTTGCCGCCCGCCTCGTAAAAGCCGTACTCGTATTGGGGGTGCAGGGCCACCGCCATGCTCGCCGCCAGGGTCCAGGGCGTCGTCGTCCAGATGACGGCGAAGCTCTCTTTACCGGCGAGCTGCGGGTACTTCCGGGCGGCGTCCGGCATGGGATAGGCGACGTACACGGACGGCGAGGACTCGTCCCAATACTCGATCTCGCCCGTCGCGAGGGCCGTTTGGCAGTCGACGCACCAGTAAACCGGCTTTCGCCCCCGATAGATCAGCCCCTTATCGACCATGTCGGCGAAGGCGTCCAGCTCCGCGGATTCGTATTGCGGGTCGAGCGTGACGTAAGGGTCGTCCCACTCCCCGAAGACGCCCAAACGTGTGAACTCCCCGGTCTGAACCTCGATGAATCTGTGGGCGAACTCCGCGCATTTCCTGCGGAGCAGGACGGGGTCCACGGACTTCAAATCGCCCTCTTTCCCGGAGAGTTTTTCGTCCTTCAGAACGCGCAGCTCAATGGGCAGGCCGTGCGTGTCGTAGCCCGGAATGAAGGGCGCGTAATACCCGCTCATCAGCTTGTACTTGGGGATGAAATCTTTCAGTATTTTGTTGAAAGCGGTTCCGATGTGAATGTTCGCGTTGGCGTAGGGCGGTCCGTCGTGAAGAATGAATTTCTTCGCTCCTTCGCGCCGCTTCACGGCCTTGCGGTAGATGTCGTTCTCCTGCCAGAACTTCAGAAATTCGGGCTCCCGCTTCGCCAGGCTGCCCCGCATGGGAAAGTTCGTGACGGGAAGATTCAGCGTTTCCTTGTAATCTTTACAGTCTTTGCACACCAAAACCGCCCCCCTCGACTTGAAAAACCGCGCGTCCGAAAGGCGGACGCCGCCCGCATGTTACCACAAAAAGCCGTCCCTAACCAGACCCGCGGCGTTTCCCAGGACTGGAAAGCATGAAAGGGAGCCCTTTTTTATCTCTGATCACGAAATCAGCATTTTCAAAGCCGCCTCGAATTTTTCCGGGGCAACGCGGACATTTTCCTGCTGAGGGGGCATAGAGGTATCGGATGTTTCTCCCACCATGTAACAATAGCGGAGATTCAGAGCAGAAAGCAAAGTTCTATAACTGGAATCATAATAATACTGGGGGTATATCTCCAGAACGGAGGCGTGCGGAGGGCACAGAATGCGGTTGGCCAATCCCGCGCCGTGCGGGCCGGCAACCGCTTCCGCGTTTGCGAATGTTTCAATTTGCTCCCGAACCGTCAGATTTTCCGAACGGACTACGGTGAATCCGTACTTGCCGAGCAGCGGAAGCAGCGAATCCTCGTTCACAACTTTGCGAGAAGGCGCATTTGCCCGGCTGATATAAACCCTTTCTCTTCCGTTCCCGCTCTCGGTTCTGAACCCGCTGTACAGATCGCCGATCCAGCGGGGCAGCCATTGTTTCTGGTAGTTGGGATAGCCTTCTCTGAATTCGATCCTCTCCCAGTTGTTGACAAAACTCGGCACGATCAACTCGTCCGCCTGGATCGTAATGCCGGCATTGGCGGGTATAATCTGCCGCTCTTGAATACCGAGCAATTCGAGCCATTCTTTTTGAAAATCCAGGGCGTTGGAGACCACGTAGAATTCGGGCCGAAAACCCGACTTGCGAATCAGGTGCAGACGCACCAGACATTCGCACAGCCAGTGGTAGTCGTTCCTTTCAAGTCCGGCCAAGCCCAGATGGGCCGCTTTGCCTCCGATACGCGTCACGCTGCCGAGGAAGCGCCTCCAGCGAACGGGAACAAATCCTCTCCCCCGAAAAAATTTTTTATTTTTAATAGGTTCGGGACGGCGTTTTCCTGTGAATGTCAATCCGGGAAGCCTCTGCGCAAATGAGTAAACCCTTTTGCGCAAGGACGGCGCGTTTGAGAAACCCTTGGAAATGCTCAGTCGGGAAAAGAGAATCGAGCCCAAAAAGAGTATGCAAAAGGGTTTACTTATTTGCACACCCTCTCGGATAAAACCAGCTGTTGACTATATCACAAAAGCGTTAAAAACTCTCGGAATGCGAACCGCCCCTCGCTGCGGGGGGAGGGCGGTTCGCGTCTGGTGCGGAGAAATCGGGAAAGGACGATCCGGACGTAACCGTTCAAACCTCCCCGACGTCCGATTTCCATCTGACAGCGGTTTTCATTTCAGAAACTCGATCAGAAACCCACGTCCCCGCCGGGGGAGAGGCTTATAGAGATGCTACGCGCTGCAGCTGCCTTCGCAACCCGCGCAGCCTCCGCCGCAACCACCGCTCCTCCAGGCATTGACGACGGGGACGAAAACATCCATGATCTCCGGGATGCTCTCCGTTCCCTTGTCCCCGTCGGTGAGGCCCAAAAGCTGCATAACCGTATCGGGAGTCTCCGCCCCGTCCATAATGCCCTGCACGATGTCGCGCAGGGTCGTGCCCTTCTCCTCGCAAACGACCGTGGCCGCCGATGCCCTGGCCCAATTCATACGAAACGCCTCCTTAACTTTTGCCGTGAATCGTCACGCTATCGACCCGCAACGGACGTAGTTGACCCCGCTCCCGCGGGATGAGCGCAGAGTTCCCTCGACGACGATATCGTCGCCCTCCTGCTTCGCGCCGAGCCGGGCGCGAAGCGACTCGTCATAAACGCGAACGACCAGAAAATCCCTTCGCGTTCCTCCCTCCCACTCGCTGTCCTGGCGGACGGCAAACTGCACGTACTTCCCCGTCCCGGTCTCACCCTCGGCCCGGCCTTTCAGAAAATGGACTTTACCCGCGATCTTGACGCTGTTTTCCCATTCCAAGAAACACACCCGCTTTTCCGCTGCAAAATCTCTAAACCCGCCGTAAACGTTTAAGCTCAGGGGGCAGAACTTTCTTCATTATGTCGCGCCCCTCCGAAAATGTAAACCCCAAGAGGAAGAGATACGCGGAGATATAGAGAATAGAGATTATAGACAATAGATAATAGAGAATAAAAAATAGAGACCAGACTTCACGTGCCGAGAAGCTCTTTCATAACTTTCGATTCCATCCGGCACTTTGCTTAATTCCATCGGAGAAGCTATACTATAGTCGTAAGTTGGAATCGTTTCCGCCGCTGCCGTGCGCAAGCGGCGGAAACGATTTGTCGACGGGCGGACAAAAAAGGAGGGGAGAAAAAGGAGAAGGGCAATCGGCGTTTTCAGGTTTCGCGTTTCGTTTTTTTGAGTCGCATTCGAGAGGGAGGCAGTGAAATATGAAGTGGAGTATCAACATGAAAGTTTTCAGGCGTTTTCTGCGCGTCGCCGCCGCTTTGGCGGTCGTACTCGCGGCGGGAAGGTTATCGGCGGCGGCCGACGACCCGATGGGGGGGAATTATTCGGTTCTTCTCAAAGACAGGGTGATCCTGACGAAGGATTTACTTAGTGTAAGTTCAGGTACAACCACCAGCACCCACTACAAC
>JAISMH010000039.1 GCA_031276855.1 Synergistaceae bacterium | reverse complement strand
GGATTTCGCGCGGCCCCTTCGAGAAATCCCAATCCGACAGATCCAGGATCTTGCCGTCGGGCAGTTCGATACGGACGGTCACGCTGCCGAGATCCGAGCCGGCGGGCAGCACGACGAGGTACGTTCCGTCGGGCTGTTTCTGCGCTTCGCGGCTTTCTCCGTCCTCCGTCGCGACCGACACGCCGGCTATGCCGGCGGGCGCCTCGGGCGGCACCGGCAGATCGTCGGGGGGAATGATAATGATGACGGGTTCCGGCGGCAGGGGCGGCGCCGGTGTGTAAGGGCTTTCTTTGACAAGAGTAAAGGCCGGCAGCCACAGAGGAGACGGCACGATCTGCGCGCCAGTATATCTCGTCGGCAGCTGAAACAAAAAGAACGCATTATAGCTAGTCGATCCCGCTTTTTTCATGCTGAACGAAAGGCCTTCATATGACGTTCCGGGCGGTACGCCGTCAGGTATCGTGAGCGTAAACGTCAATGTCGCGTCCTTTGTATGTACATTATTTTCATACGTGACATCGCGGCTCTCCGGGGCTGGGGCGTCATACGTCACGGCACCGCTTGGCGCGTCAGCAATGTCGGAGCTTATACGAACGCCGCCGAGAGAAACGTTCCCCGAAGAGCCATGCAATTCCACCGTGTATGTCCCCGCCGGTATGTTTCTCGTCATCGCTTGAATCTCGACGCTGTTTCCGCTGAACGGGTAACTTGGAGGCTCCTCGGATTCGGATTCGGAGCCGGTTTTGTACCGAATGCTCAAGACTTTCTCTTTATCTTCTTCCTCGATATCAAGACTGACCAGAAAGTACGGGCCGTCACCGTCAAACGTCAAATCCACACTGCCGATCGGCAGCTCCTTGCTATTTGCCACGCCTGTCACCCTGGCTGTGAGCCCATTATCCGAACGGAAATCGGAAAGAAGAGAAATGTCGCTGTCTAAAAACCAGTTCTCTCCCCAACCGGCCGGATTTGTCGTGACATAAGACGGAGATTTCCCTACAAGATAGGAACCGGACGGTTTGACTTTTATCCTGACAGGAGAAAGCGTTTCTGTCTTGCCCGCGTACTCTATTGACATGTCCTTAGAAGATACTGAAGCGTTATCCATAATCAAAAGAGATCCGCCGGCGTCGATGCCGCCCTTTGCGGATTCGATTTTCGCGTTTTCGAACAGAATAAGGTATTTGTTATTATTGACGGCAATGGCGTCAGCTCTCCCGCTGCCGCTCAGTCCGCCCTCGGCCGACAGCGCCGCGCTGCCTCCCACATACAGCGGCGCGTCGCTGTATATGCCGTTGCCTCCCCCCGATCCGGTAAACTCAAATTTCCCATCGCCAAGGAGCAGAAGCTCGCTCCCATTGGCGTTGAGGTCGCCGACGGTCAACCCGCAAAAATTTTCTCCGATATCGCCGCTTGCGCTTGTCCTGAGTATGGAATCCTCCGAAACCGCGTCCAGAGTCACAATCACGCTGCTCGATAAACCTGAAACCGAAAATCCATCTCCGTTCTTGCTGTTAAGCGTCACGGTGCCCGCAATACTGATGTGCGCCGACGGGGTGACTCTCAAGTGTAACGCGGGGCCCTCATCCGCGCTCACCGTCAAATTTTTCAGCGTCAAATTTATCCTGCTGCTGCTTTCTAGCACAATGCCTTTTCCGTCGCCGCTTATAACCGCGTTCAGGAGAGCCACCGAGTCGAGTATGGTCAGCACACCGTTCTCCTCAGAGTAAGTTTTGCCGTACATTTCGTCTGGATCAATCTCAGCGCCTGAGGTATCCGTAATCATAAATTTGCCCCAGGCCCGCGGCGCCGCGGCCAGCAGCAGCAGCGACAGCACCAGTAGCCCCAGCCCAACCTTCCGCGCGCTCTTCCCTGAGAGCATCCCAAATTTCGACATCGTCCGTCTCCTTTCGCGTCCGAGAAAAAACGCCCCCTGCGCAAAAGGGTATACTCATTTGCACAGCGTCGGAAGTTCGGAAGAAGCATTGAAAAGACCGGATTTTTGAAAGGGGGATGCGCGAAAAAAGGGATGTGCAGGAGGGTATACCCTTTTGCACATCCCCCTATAAGGTTTTTTTCTAATTCGAATTGTACATCATTCAAGCGGATTTGCGCAACCCTTGCAAAAGAGGTCGAAACGGTTGCCGGGGAAAACGGCGCGGCGATTAAAGCAATGACGAGAAATATACCGCCGGAGGATTACACAGTAAAATTGCATGGCGCTCCGGAGGGGGTTTCTCTCGGCGACGCTGACATAAACCCTAAGGCAGCCCTGTCCGTCTCGCGGATCGAATTCGGGTACGGAGACGGGGGCGTGACGTATCGGCAGACCTTCGACCCGCCCGTCACGTTCGGCTCGATACCGGAAGAAAACCACTACCTGTCCCGCAAGCCGCCTGAGCCGGTGGTGGTGGAAAAAGGCGGCGGCTGCGACGCGGGCTTCGGCGCGGGAGCTGCGCTGGCGGTCTTGGCGGCGTGCCTGGCCGCGCGGAAAAGCGCGGCGAAAGAGGCGCGCTGAAACAGGAAAAAAATAAGACGACGGCCATAAACGGGAGGTTCCTCCGAAAGGGGGAGCCTCCCGTTTTCAGTCAGGCCGTTCCGCCGGCCGCCCGCCCCCCCGAGTCAGGGGATACACCTATTCCGCGGCGCGGGAACCTGACCAAAACCATGGGGCTCCGCCCCATACCCCGCAGGGGACTCGTCCCCAGACCCCATCTTTTTCAACGCTGGACACGGCCGGAGGCGGCGCCGCCCGTGAGGTTCAATACATCCTCCAGCCCCACGCGGTTGAAGTCGCCGTAGATCGTGTGTTTCAGCGCGGACGCCGCCGCCGCGAACTCCACCGCCGACTGCATTCCCTCGGGACTTCCCATGTCCCGGTTGTTCATGCCCCAGATCAGGCCGGACCCGAAGGAGTCCCCGCCTCCGATACGGTCCACGATGTCGCGGATCTCGTATTTTTTGCTGACGCAGAAGGCGTCCTTCGAGGCCAGCACCACCGACCAGTTGTTCCAGTCGGCGCTCACCGATTCGCGCAGGCTCACCGCCAGATACCTGACGTTCCCGTAAGCCGCCATGACCTTCTTCGCGAGTTCCTCGTACTTCGATACATCGAGCTTTCCCGACGTCACGTCGACATCCAGCTCGATGCCCAGACATTTCTGGCAGTCCTCCTCGTTCGCGATCATGACGTCCACGTACCGCGCCATCTCGCTCATGACCTCCTGCGGCGTCTTGCCCCACTTCCACAGTTTCTTGCGGTAGTTCAGGTCGCAGGAGACGGTCAGCCCTTTTTCTTTGGCGCGCTTCACAGCCTCCAGCGCGACCTCGGCCGTCCCCTTCGCGATCGCGGGGGTGATGCCCGTCGTGTGGAACCACTTGGCCCCGTCGAAAATGGCGTCCCAGTCGAAGTCGCCGGGCCTGACCTCCGCGATCGCGGCGTGGGCGCGGTCGTAGATGACCTTGGAGGGACGCATCGCCGCGCCGGTCTCCGTGAAGTAAATGCCCAAACGGTCGCCCGAGCGGCGGATGTGCTTCGTGCAGACGTTGAAACTGCGCAGTTCTCTAATCAGGGCGTCGCCTATGGGGTTTTTCGGGGCTGCCGTGACGAAGGCCGCGTCCTCTCCGTAGTTCGCCAGAGAGACCGCCGCGTTGGCCTCCGCGCCCCCGAAGGTCGCCACAAGGTGCGGCGTCTGGAACAGCACCTCCGCTCCGGGAGGCGTCAGCCTCAGCATCACTTCGCCGAACGTTACGTACTTTGCCATATCTCGTTTACACTCCTTTTTTCGATCTTATCTTTTTCCGAACTTATTTTTCTCAATACTTATCGGCGCGTCTGGGGCGGCGATTTTCCAACCCGCCGCCCCGGACTTTCGTCATAAATTCTTCGTCGTCAAATTCTCTTGTCTCGAATTCTCTTACTCCGCGCTTTCGGCGAACCAGAAGGGACGGTTCAGGCGCAGAACGCAGGCCTCGCCCGCCTCGGGGCCGGGAGCGCGGCGGCCCTTCTGGACGCGCATTTCCTGGCCGCCGACATCGACCCGGTAATCGACGATCTCCCCCAGGAAGGCCCTGCGGGTGACGACCCCCCGCAGTCCGCTCTCGCCGGCGCCGAGAAAATCAATCTCCGATGGGCGGCTCGCCAGAGAGAACGCCTCCGCGCCGCGCACGGCCTCGCCCGGAACCAGCTCCGGCGGCAAATCGATGCCGGTGCCGCGCCGAAGTCCGTCTTCGGTAAGCCGGTTTTCGGCAAGAACGACCCTGCCCCCGACCCGGACGAGCTCCAGGAAGTTCGACAGTCCGATGAAGCTGAACACGAACCTGTTCGCCGGGTTGTTGTAGACCTCGAGCGGCGTGTCGATCTGCTGCACGACCCCCAGCTTCATCACGAGGATGCGGTCGGAGAGGGCCATCGCCTCGGACTGGTCGTGGGTGACGTAGATGATGGAGAAGCCGTATTTGCGCTGCAAATCCTTGATCTCGAAGCGCATTTCCTCGCGCAGGTGAGGGTCGAGGCTCGAAAGAGGCTCGTCCAGCAGCATGACGTCCGGGTTGATCGCCAGAGCGCGGGCCAGCGCCACGCGCTGTTTGCCGCCGCCGGAGAGGTCCGCGGGGCTGTCGTTCGCGGCGCCCGTCAGGTTGGTGGACGCGAGGGCGTCCTTCATGCGCTTTTCGATCTCCGCGGCCGGAAGGTTTCGGATGCGCAGCGGAAAGGCCACGTTCTCGTAGACCGACAGGTGCGGCCACACGGCGAAGGCCTGAAAGACCATTCCGAAGTCGCGCTTCTCGGGAGGCAGGTAGTAGTTCTTCTTCGGGGAGGAGATCAGCCGTCCGCCGACGTGGATTTCCCCGTCGGTCAGGTCCTCGAAGCCCGCCACCATGCGCAGGGTCGTCGTCTTGCCGCAGCCGGAGGGCCCGAGCATGGAAAAGCACTCGCCCTTTTCGATCTCCATGTTCAGCGAGTCCACGGCGGTGACGGAGCCGAAGCGCTTCGTCACGTTCACCAATCGTACATGGGACATGGCTCTATCCCCTGCCTTTCTCGGTAAAGCGGTTGATCAGCGTCTGCCCGACGACGATGAGGATCAGGGCGATGCCCGCCAGAGCCGCCGACCGGACGGTCTCCCCGTCCTCGTTCAGCGTGTAGATGGCCACCCCGATGGTGCGCGTCGTGGGCGCGTAGAGCATGATGGACACCGTGAGCTCCCGCAGCGACGGCAGGAAGATGAGGAAGAAGGCCGCGAGCATACCCGGCCGCACGAGCGGCAGCACGATGTCCTTCAGCGTCTGCCACATCGTCGCCCCGCAGACGCGGGCGGCCTCCATCAGCGAATCGTGCACCTGTTCGAGGGCGGCGCCGTTCGCCCTGAGCGAGAAGGCCATGTAGCGGGCGATATAGGCCACGAGAATGATCCAGACGGTGTTGTAGAGGTTCACGCCGTACCTGCCGCTCCAGGCGAGAATGACGCCCAGCGCGATGACGGAGCCGGGCACGGAGAACGGCAGCATCCCCAGAAACTCCAGAATGCCCTTGCCGCGCACCTTCATCTTCACGATGACGTAGGAGATCATCACCCCCGCGAACATGGTGATGACCGCCGCGGAGAAGCCCAGCGTCACGCTGTTCCAGATGGCGTCCTTCGTGACCTTGTAGTCGAAGAGGACGAACTTGTAGTTGTCGAGCGAGAGGTTTTCCCACGTGAAGGGCAGCCCGTAGGTCTTGAGCCCGCCCACCAGGAAAATGACCACGGTCGGCAGCACGATGGTGAAGGCGATGTAGGCCACGCAGAGCAGAAGCAGGGGAAAGCGCAGGGCGCGGAGCTTCAGTTCCATCGGGCGGAAGCTCTTGCCCGCGATGATCTGGTAGTGCCCCTTGCTCAGGATTTTGCCCTGGAGCCAGAGAATGAGGGCGGCGGAGATCACGAGCACCGTGGCGAGCACCGTGCCGGTGCGGATGGACGCGAAGCTCCCCGCGCTCTGGTGGATGCGCTGGTAGATGAGGGTCGGGATGTTGAAGATCCCGTTTTCGATGCCGAGCACCGCGACGGTTCCGAAGTGGGCCATCGAGTAGAGCATGATGAGCAGCGCGCCCGAAAGAATGCTGGGCATCACCAGCGGGATCGTTATCTTGCGCGTGATGGTGAAGAGCCCCGCCCCGGAGATGCGGGCCGACTCCTCCAGCGTCGGGTCCATGCGTTCGAGAGCGCCGCAGACCTGAATGAAGACGAAGGGGAAGAGGTACATGACCTCGACCAGAATGATCCCCGCGTAGCTGTAAATGTTGAAGACCGGCCCGTCGAATCCCAGCTGCGTCATGAAGAAGCGGTTGATGAAGCCCGCCCTGGGCGAGAGCAGCATCTTCCACGCGAGAGCGCCGATGAAGGACGGCAGCATGAAGGGCACGAGGAACATGGCCTTCATGAAGCGCTTGTACGGCAGGTCCGTGCGCGTCACCAGCCAGGCGAAGAACGTCCCGACGAGCGTGCTGCCGATGGTGGTCCCCGTCGCGATGATCAGGGAGTTGACGAGGGCCCTCCAGGTGTCCGGCTCCCGGATGATCCGGGCGACGTCCCGGACGTTGAACTCGCCGTTCACCCAGAAGGCGTTGAAAAAAATGAGAAGAACAGGAACCGCCACCACCACGACCAGTATGGCGATGGACAGGAAAAGAATGATCTGCGCCGTCCCGAATCCGCGGCGCCGCGTAATGCCGTTCATGACTTCAATATCGTTCATGAGTTTATCGTTCATGACTTCACCACCTCCGACAGACTTGCGGCGTCGAACCAGAGCAGATTCCGAAAGCTGACGACGCAGCTCTCGCCCTCGCCGAACATCAGCCCTTTGGAGAGGGCCTCGTGGGTTTCCA
>JAISMH010000158.1 GCA_031276855.1 Synergistaceae bacterium | reverse complement strand
AGGCGTCAGCCGGGAGCGTTCGAGTTCCTCTTCGATCGTGTGCAGTTCGCTTTCCGAAATGGAGGGGTCATAGGCTTTCAGAATTTTTTCCATCTCATGAAACGTCATCAAACAATTCTGCCTGCCGACCATCAGCGTGTTTTTGAAGTCGACGCCTTGTCCGACCGCGTAGAGCAGCATCTGCAAATCATGCGTACACAATCCCATAATGAACTTATCCCCGCCTTTTTGGCACAAAATACCGTTCATTTTTAATTGTATCATGCTTTGCAGGGGTCGCGGACCCCTGCACCCCGTTACCGGGGGCAAGCCCCCGGTCCCCCTTCCCTAACGCCCGTCCCCGACCATCGGGAGGCCGCCTTCTCTTGCCTCCACCACACCCATAACGGGTCCAGGGCCTACGGCCCTGGAGGAGTTGAGGATGGCCAGGAGAGCTACGCCTACATCGGCGAAGAGCGCCTCCCAGAGCCCCGCGAGCCCGGCGACGCCCAGCAGCATGAAGACCGCCTTCGTCGCGAGCGCCATGACGATGTTCTCCCGGACGATTTTGTTCGTGCGCCTGGCGATGCTCAGGAGGTCGGCCACGCGGGAGGGGGCGTCGTTCAGGACGACGGCGTCCGCCACCTCGACGGCGACCTCCGAGCCCAGCCCGCCCATCGCGACGCCGACATGGGCGCCGGCCAGAAGCGGCGCGTCGTTCACCCCGTCCCCGACGAACGCCGTCTTCGCGGCCCCCGCCAGTTCCGCCATGGCCGTGACCTTCATGTCGGGCAGCAGTCCCGAGCGGTAGCCGTCGAGGTTCAGCTTCCGCGCGACCCAGGAGGCGCCCTCTTCCCGATCCCCCGTCAGCATGTAACTCTTGACGCCGAGCGCTTTCAGGTCCGCGACGGCCCGGAGCGCGTCGGCCTTCAGAACATCGGAAACCGTGACCCGGCCCATGAAACGCGGCCCCTTCGCCACATAGACCACCGTGCCCCCGGCCTCCGGGGAGGCTTGCGAGAGGGACTCGGCTTCTTTCAGGAGCCCGCGAGCCTCCATCATCGCGAGGTTCCCCGCGGCGTACTCCGTGCCCTCGTGAACGGCGACGACCCCTTTGCCCGCGATCTCCCGGGAGTCTATGCCCGCGGGCGGCAGAGCGCCGAACGCCTTTTGAATGGAGCGCGCCACGGGGTGATTGGAGAGCGATTCGGCGGCCGAGGCGCTGCGCTCGAGATCGTCTTCGGAGACGCCGGGCGCGGGCCGGACGTCCGTGACCTCGAAAACGCCGCGCGTGAGGGTTCCCGTCTTGTCGAAGGCGACGGCCGATATTTCGTTCATCGCGTCCAGAACGTTGCCGCCCTTGACCAGAATGCCCCGCTTCGACGCGGCCCCGATGCCTCCGAAGTAGCCCAGAGGAATGGAAATGACGAGGGCGCAGGGACAGGAGATCATCAGGACGACGAGGGCCCGGTAGATCCAGTCGTGCCACGGCGCCCCCGTCAGAAGAGGCGGCAGGACGGCCGTCAGAAAGGCGACGCCGAACATGGCCGGCGTGTAGACGGCGGCGAAGCGGGAGATGAAACGCTCCGTCGGGGACTTGCGCGCGACGGCGTTCTCGACCATTTCCATGACGCGGGCGATGCTCGAATCCGCGAAGGGCCCCGACGCCTCCACGGTGAGGGTTCCGTCCACGTTGACCGTCCCCCCGAAGACCTTCGTTCCCTGCCTGGCGTAGATCGGGACGGGCTCCCCCGTGATGGGCGACGTATCGACGCGCGATTCGCCCGCCGCGACCAGCCCGTCGACCGGAATCCTCTCCCCCGGCTTCACCAGAACCTTCATTCCCGCGGTCACGTCTTCCGGCGGCATCGAGACCAGCGCGTCCCCCCGCAGAACGTGGGCCGTCACCGGCTTCGCCGCCAGAAGGTTCTTGATGGACCTGCGGGAACTGCCCGCCGCGCGCTCCTGAAACATTTCCCCGACCTGATAGAAGATCACGACGCCCAACGCCTCGGCCGGTTCCCCCAGGGCGATCGCGGCGAGCGTCGCCCCGCCCATCAGCGTGAACTCGTCGAAGAAACGCCCCCGGCGCACGCTCGAACACGCTCCCAGCAGAACGGGATACCCGCAGAGCACGTAAGGCGCGCCGTAAAGCAGCCAGAGCTGCCCCTCGGAGAGAAGATCCCCCCCCAGGAGCCCCGCGGCGAGCATCAGCCCTCCTATGCCGAGAGCCGCGAAGTCCAGCCATTCGGAAGAATTTTCGCTTTCGTTTTCATCGCCGCCCGCGGGCTCTTCGCAGGCAAACTCTTCGCAGCAGGAACACCCGCACCCGTGTTCTTCGATGTCCGCCGCCGAATTCTTCCGGTTTTTTTCCGTCATGGGTAAAACCTCCTTAATAAATAGTTTGAAGCGACAAATTTTGAAGCGATAAATTCTGAAGCGGCCGCCCTACACCAGCCTCGAAAATTGTTCGAGAGCGCCCGACAGCCTGTCCAGCACCTCGTCGCCGTTGCCGTCCCGGATGCCGTCCAGTACGCAGTGATGCAGATGTCCCTCCAGAATGCACTGCCCCACCTTGTGCAGAGCGGCCTTGATCGAGCCGATCTGGATCAGGATGTCCTCGCAGGGCTTGTCCTCCTCGACCATCCTCGTGACGCCCCGCACCTGTCCCTCGATACGCTTGAGCCGCCGTACGACGCCTTCGACATCCATGCACTGATTCATTTGGAATCCCCCGTTTTATAGGCCATATTGAACACATAGGATACTCCCCTAGGGTATATTGTTTCGGAAAAAAGTCAATCCCCTCTTTGTCCGGACGCCGTAGTGCTTCGGCAGACTAACATACTGGTAATGTGTTGGTATTGCTAACTTTTCGAGTAGCATATATAATGCAGACAAAGATTCATCTGCCCTTGCCCGCGTGTGTTTGTCAGTGAAATTTGTCAGTAGAATCGGTTTTTGGTTTTAAGAGTCCTGTTTTCCGGTCACATTATTCTGTCATATCAAATTGAAAGGAGATCTTTGTCATGCTCGTCACAAACCCGGTTGTCGTTTCCGTCGTCGTAATGATCCTCCTGTGTCTTTTCAACTTGAACATCGTGCTCGCCCTGCTGGTGGCCGCCATGTCCGCGGGTCTCGTCGCGGGGATGTCCCTGGCGGACACCATGTCGACGCTCATCAACGGAATGGGAGGCAGCTCCGAGACGGCCCTCTCCTATTTCCTCCTGGGCGCGTTCGCCGTGGCCATCGGCAAGACCGGCCTTGACGCCGTCGCGTGTAAAGCCATCGCCGGAATCGTCAAGGGCCGCAAAATCATGCTGATGTTCATCCTCGCGATTATCGCCTGCCTCTCTCAGAACGCCATCCCGATTCACATCGCTTTCATTCCCATCCTCATCCCGCCCCTGCTGGAGCTCTTCAACCAAATGAAGGTGGACCGGCGGCAGGTCGCCTGCGCGCTGGCGTTCGGGCTCAAGGCGCCTTACATCTCCCTCCCCGTCGGATTCGGCCTCATTTTCTACGGCATCATCGCAAAAGAGATGACCAATAACGGCATCCCCGTGGAGCGGGGCAGCATCGTTTCCTACACTTGGATTCTCGGACTCAGCATGGTGATCGGGCTGTTGCTGGCCGTTTTCGTCGCTTACAACAGGCCGAGGGAGTATTCCGACCTTCCCATAGCGAACACCGAAAAGCAGGACTCCTCGGACGCGCATTTCGAGACGCGCCATATCCTGACGCTGGTCGCCGTCGTCGTCGCGTTCGGCTTGCAGCTGTACACGGGTTCTCTGCCGATAGGCATTCTCTCCGGGCTTTTGATCATGATCGTGACCGGTTCGCTCAAATGGAAGGAAATTGACGGCGCCTTCAGCGGCGGATTGGGGATCATGGGACTCATCGCCTTCGTCATACTCGTCGCCGCCGGATACGGGATGGTGCTGCGCGAGACGAAATCGGTCGAACACCTCGTCAACGCCGTCGTCGGCATGGTCGGGGGAGACAAGACGTGGGGAGCGTTTTTGATGCTCGCCGTCGGGCTTCTCGTCACGATGGGCATCGGAACCTCCTTCGGCACCATCCCCGTCGTGGCCGCCATCTACTGCCCGCTCGCCATCGAACTCGGCTTCTCGGCCGGCGCGACGGTCTGCCTGATCGCGGCCGCCGCGGCCCTGGGCGACGCGGGGTCCCCTGCCTCCGACACGACACTCGGGCCCACCGCGGGACTCAACGCCGACGGCCAGCACAACCACATTTGGGACACCTGCGTGCCGACGTTCGTTTTCTACAATATCCCGCTGTTCATTGCCGGCCTGATCGGCACATTCATTTTCTAGCTTTCGGGCTGGATTCCGGTGGATCGAAATGGGCGCGCTTGCTTTTGAACCCGCATTCAAGGATGTCGTCAGGGCCTGCCGCTTTCTGCGCGGGAGGGTCAGGCACACTCCGACGGAGTATTCTTACGCCCTCAGCGACATTGCGGGGGCTCCCGTCTACGTAAAATGGGAAAACCGCCAACTCTGCGGCGCCTTCAAGATCCGGGGGGCGCTTTACAGAATGAGTGTGCTGAGCGAGGAGGAGCGCGCCCGCGGGGTTGTCACGTGTTCCAGCGGCAACCACGGGCAGGGCGTGGCGTTGGCGGCGCAGGAGATGAAGGTGAAGGCCACAGTCTTTGTTCCGCGAACCTGCCCGGAAACCAAGAAACAGGCGATACGCCGGCTGGGCGGCGAGTGGGTGAGCTTGGTCGTCGCCGACGGTGACTTCGATTTCGCCGACCAGGAGGCGATCCGTTTCGCGAAAGAGACGGGGGGAACTTACATATCCTCTTTCGAGGACTCCTGCCTCATCGCGGGACAGGGCACGGCCGGACTGGAAATATTCATGGACGAGCCCGACATCGAGTACCTGCTCGTGCCGGCCGGCGGGGGAGGGCTCCTCAACGGAATCGCCATAAGCGCGAAGGCGGTGAACCCCGACGTCGAAATTTTCGGGGTGCAGTCGGTTGCTTCCAATCCGTGGGTGGTCTCGTGGGAGGGCGGCGTCGTCAAGACCGTCGAATACCTCGACACCCTCGCGGACGGGCTGGCGGGCGCTATTCCGCAGAGCCTGCTGAGTCTGGCGAAAAAGCGCGTTTCCGGTATTTACGAGGTCACGGAGGACGACATCCGCCGCGCCATAGCCTTCGTACACGCGGAGCACCGCCAGGTCATCGAGGGTGCGGGCGCGGTGGGCGTCGCCGCCCTCCTGGCCGGCAAGGCGAAACCGAACGGAAGGAAGACGTGCGTCTTCGTGTCGGGAGGCAACATCGACAACACCCGCCTGCGAGAAATCCTCGCCCCAGGGCCGTAGGCCCTGGACCCGTTATGGGTATGATAGAGGCAAGAGAACGTGTCCGCCCGTTGGGCGGGAATCGGGCTTGAACAGGGGACACAAAACTGAAGGTAATACAAAACGAAAGGTTCAGGAGATGATTTTCCTGAACCTTTTTTGCTGTCGTTTTATGGAGCTTTACAGGAATAAAGGGCGTTTCCGCCCTGAAATGTCAGACTTGAAGGTGATCTGCCCGCGAAACCCGCAAAGAATTCTAAAGAAAAGAATTCAAAGAAAAAAATTCGGGGTTTCGGCAAGATCACGGGTCAAAACTTTTTCCGCTCCTGTGAAACAGACTTGCGAAACAAAATCAATCCAAAAATCAATCCAAAATCAGCGCAAAATCAATCGGCAATCAATCGCGATTCACCCAAAACCCTGTCCCTGAGATAAAGAGAACCCGGCGAGAAAGCCTCGTCGTTCCTGCGCGCCGCCGGCAGAAACGAACCGTCCGGCATCAGCCACTGTGGCTTCCCGTCAAAATAGACCAGCTTTATTCCATCGTACCCCATATACACACCCCCTTTCTATAAGTAGACATCGAAAATCTCACTGTGACGCGTATAATAATCGCTCCGCGGGCAAAAGTCAAACGGAGAGAGGTCAAATCGGGGAAAAAACCGTCTCCGGTCTATGTAAAGGACGAGATATTGCCGTCGCAGGGAACATCATTACGCAGTTTTTACCTGCCTTTGATTTTTATGTGACACACAGAGATGACAATACGAATCGTTTCAGATATGAAGATGAAGACGAAGGCGAATATGAAGTGAAAAGCAGATCTTCAGGCTCCGGGGCGGAGCGTCTTCTGCCTCTCCGGGCCTGAAGCTCGAAGACAGGAGGCGTGAAAGCGGCTCATGAACATGAAGTATCGGCGCGTTGCGGTATTGGCGGTTTCTTTTTGTGTCCTTGCGGCGTTTTGGACGGGTGCCGTTTTTGTCCTTTCGCACGCCGAACACGATTGCGCCGGCGAAGCCTGCCCCGTCTGCGCTCAGATGAAAAGCGCCTCCGATGCCCTGCGGTGTCTTCTGGAGGAACTCCTGAAACCCGCCGCGCCTGTTTATCGCGCGCTCCTTCCGCTTTTCGTTTTGATGTTCTTTTCGGGGTTTTTCAACGGAATAAAACGTCACACTCTGATTTCGACAAAAGTCCGACTGAATGATTGATTGCCCCCTCCATGAGCGGCGGATGTCACGCTGTACGACGCGCTTATCTATCGCTAATGGCGGCACGTCCAAGGGGTGCCGTGTGTATGGACAAGGGGGAACAAGAGATGAAAACGAAGAGAATTTTGAAGGGATCGTTTGCGGGAATCTTTATCGCCGGAATTTTTATCGTCAGTTTGGCGATCGCGGGCGCCGCGGCGGCCGGCCCGCAGGACGCGAAAAACGTCTGGAGCGGGAAATCGGCGAAGTATGTGTTCATGTTCATAGGCGACGGAATGGGATTGCAGCAGGTCAGCGCCGCCGAAATTTACCTGGGAGCCACGAAGAACAACGCGAGAAACGACAATCCCGGCATAGAAAAACTCACTTTCAGCCGCTTCGAGAACCAGGGAATGATCACGACCTACTCGGCGAACTCCTTTATCACGGACTCCGCCCCTGCGGCGACATCTCTGGCGACCGGCTACAAGACGGACAACGGAGTGATCGGCGTCGATCCGAGCAAGACGAAAAAGTTCGCCACCATCGCGGAGCTGGCAAAGGAAAGCGGAATGAAAGTCGGCATCGTCAGCAGCGTGTCCATCAACCATGCCACTCCGGCCGCGTTCTACGCCCACGTCCCGTCGCGCAACGATTACTACGGCATAGGGCTCCAGCTGATCGGCAGCGAAGTCGATTATTTCGGCGGCGGCGGATTCAATCAGTCCACGGGCAAGGAGAAAGACAAAAAGAGCCTTTACGATGTTGCCGCCGAAAGAGGAATCAAAGTTCTGCGCAGCCGCGACGCCATTCTGGCGGCTAAGAAAGGCGAGGGCCGGATCTTTGCGGTCAACCCGATTTTGGACGCGGACAACGCCATGCCCTATGAGATCGATCGCACCGACGGCGAGCTTTCCCTGGCGGACTTCACCCGTAAGGGCATAGAGCTGCTGGACAACGAAAAAGGCTTCTTCATGCAGGTGGAGGGCGGAAAAATCGACTGGACATGCCACGCCAACGACGCCGCCACGTCCATCATAGACACCTTCGCCTTCGA
>JAISMH010000140.1 GCA_031276855.1 Synergistaceae bacterium | reverse complement strand
GCTGGCGAAGCCCGCCAGTGTATTGACCTTCAGAGGCAGCAGACTTTTGTCATTCAAGGCCAATACCAGCCTGTTCCCGTCAGGACTGCCGTTATTGCCGACCTTGCCGCCGTACAGGTCAACCTTGTCCTCGAACTGGACGGCGCCGTAAATCCCCACGGTGTTGTTCGCCGCCGCGCCGCCGTCGGTGCCATCCTTAGCCCTGACGACGCCGCCCGCAATATCAAGTGTGCCGTTCTCCTCTTTGGGCCCAATTGTTATCGGCGTATTGCCCTTTCCCCACAGCCTTACCCGGTTTTCGCTGGCGGTATGGTCAGCATCAACCTCTCCGCCGTGTATCTCGCCTGTCGTGACACTTGCCTGGATGTCCACAACGTTGGAAGAGGTGTTCCCAGACCCGCTTGAGCCCTCCTGCTCCGGCTCAGTCACCGATAAACCGCCGTTAATTCGAGTTCCATTTAGGGTGCCGCCAGCAATGATGACGCGGTTGCCCGTGACATTACCGGAACCGTTTCCTTCACCTCCGACCACTCTGACATTGATTTCACCGCCCTGTATCTCGACGGTGTTACTTTGCACCGCCCCGGTTCCCAACCCGTATCCGCCGGCAACTTTAGACCAATACTCGGCGGCATTCTCGCTGCCGATTACCGCGTCACCGCCGATAATGACATGATTCCCCGTTGGAGAGCCGTTTCCCGCCCCTACTCCGCCCTCAATACCCTGCGGGACGGACTCATCATCGTTATCGTCATCATCGCTTTCACCGATTTGTGCGCTGCCCGACACGGTGACTTTGTTGTAGTTCGCGCTGCTGGTGCTGTGCCCGCCAATAACCCATCTGGCGACCGTCCCGCCGGTGACCGTCACGGTGTTGTGTGTCGCGTCAGCTGTCTCTTCTATGCTGACCCCGCCGAAAACAAAAGCGGGTATCGCGCCTTCCCCAGTGCCGGTTACCTTGATGACGTTGTAGTCGTCAGACAACGTGTTGTACAGAACGCCACTTTTATCCGGAAAGTCATCATTCCCCTCCAGAGTGCGCAAAACGCCGGTGGTTGCAGCCGTATACGTATAGTCTGCGCCCTGCTCTGTATCTAATCCTTTTACTTCTTCTCCCGTCGCCCACGCCGGGACGGTGAGTAGGAGCAAAAGCAGCACCCAGCAGCACTTTTTCAAACTTGCAGATTTCATTTTCATACCTCTTTTCGCAGTGAATTTTTTCCCTCGCTTACGGTAAAAACGCTGTCACAGCCCAGTCAATACGCCCCGCCCGCTTGCGCAAATAAGTATACCCATTTGCACGGCGTCGGAAGGTCGGAAGAAGCATTGTAAGGACTGGATTTTAGAAAGGGTGATGCGCGAAAAGAGAGGCATGCACAAGGGTATACTTTTCTGCACCCCTCCCTGTAAAAATTTTTGAAGAATTTCCCATCGAGAGGAAGAATCGGCTTTTTAACGTTGGATTCTATATTTTTGAATTGTACATCATTCAAGCGGATTAGCGCAAGCCCTCGGGGCGGGCATCGCGTTTGACTCCCGCGCGGGGAGGTGCTACAATGGCTTTGTTTTATTCGGGGCGTAGCGCAGCTTGGCTAGCGTGCTTGGATCGGGACCAAGAGGTCGGAGGTTCGAATCCTCTCGCCCCGACCATGAGGATGAAAGAGAAGGCTCGGGGGGCGCTCCGGGCCTTCTTTCTGTTTCTGACCGCTGTTTCCGGCCGGCGAAAAACGAAAGCAGGGGAGGGCTGCGGATATGAGCGGGACGGCAAAGGATTCCCGGCCGGCTTTTCTTCCCGTCTCCCGCGCCGATATGGAGGCGCGGGGATGGAGCGAACTCGACTTCCTGTTCGTGACGGGGGACGCCTACGTCGATCATCCCAGTTTCGCCATGGCACTTATCGGGCGCCTTCTGGAACGCCGCGGCTGGCGGGTCGGCATCGCCGCTCAGCCCGACTGGCGAAACCGGGAGGATTTTCTGGTCATGGGGCGCCCCCGGCTGGGGGTGCTGGTCGGGGCCGGGAACCTCGACTCCATGCTGGGCAAGCTGACGGCCGGCCGGAAGGCGCGCAGAACCGACGCCTATTCGCCCGGCGGAGCGGCCGGGCGGCGCCCCGACCGCGCGACGATCGTCTACTGCCAGAAAATCCGCGAAATCTGGGGCGATATTCCCCTGATCATCGGGGGAGTGGAGGCCAGTCTGCGGCGTTTCGCGCACTATGACTACTGGTCGGACTCCCTGAGGCGCTCCATTCTCATCGACAGCCAGGCCGACCTGTTGGTCTACGGCATGGGGGAGCTTCAGATCGCCGAGATCGCGCGCCTTCTGGACGAGGGGTATCCGGCGGAGGCGATACGCGAGGTGCGCGGCACCTGCTGCGTTGCCGGCGGGACGGAGCATCTGGAGGCGTTTGTCGAGCTCCCCTCGTGGGAGGACCTCGACCCGGGCGCGCCCTCCGGTACGCCGGAAAAAGCCAGGCGGGCCTTTGCCGCGATGTTCAGGGCCATTGCGCCGGAGCAGGACCCCATCCGAGGCAAGCCGCTGGTTCAGCGTTACGGCGCCGGCGGACAAGGCGCCCGGGGAAAATTTCTGGTTCAGCTGCCCCCGGCCCGGCCGCTTTCGGAAGCGGAGATGGACGAGCTCTACGAGCTGCCCTACACGCGCGAGTGGCATCCGATGTACGACGCCGCCGGAGGGGTCCCCGCCCTGTCCGAGGTGAAATGGAGCGTCACCGGCCACCGCGGGTGCTTCGGGAGCTGCGCGTTCTGCGCCATCCACGCCCATCAGGGGCGGATCGTTCAGGCGAGAAGCCACGATTCCGTTTTGAGGGAGATCGGCCTTCTGACACGCATGAAGGGCTTCAAGGGCTACATCCACGACATCGGAGGGCCCACGGCGAACTTCCGCCGTCCGGCCTGCCCGGACCAGCTGAGGCGCGGGGCCTGCAAGCACAGGGAGTGCCTTTTCCCGGAGCCGTGCGGGCGCCTCGACACGTCCCACGCCGACTTCCTCGCGCTTCTGCGCAAGGCGCGGGCGGTCAAGGGGGTCAAAAAAGTGTTCGTCCGGTCGGGGCTCCGCTATGATTACCTGATGGCGGACGGGGAGAGAGGCCGCGAGTTTCTGACGGAGCTCTGCCGGCATCACGTCAGCGGACAGCTGAAGGTAGCCCCGGAACACGCATCCGCCGCGGTGCTCCGCGTGATGCGCAAGGGGGACATCGGGCTCTACCGGAAGTTCGCGGGGCTTTACCGCAAAATCAACGAAAAACTGGGAATGAGGCAGTACCTTGTCCCGTACTTCATGACCTCCCACCCCGGGGCGGGGCTCGCGGAGGCCGTCGAGCTGGCGCAGTTCGCCGCCGAACTCGGCTTCTGCCCGGAGCAGGCGCAGGATTTCATCCCGACGCCCGGCAGCCTCTCGACCTGCATGTACTACACCGGAACCGACCCCTTCACGGGAGAGGCGGTGACCGTCGTCCGGGGGGATCGGGAACGCCGGATGCAACGGGCGCTCCTGCAGCACCGGATGCCGAAAAACCACGCGCTGGCGCGCGAAGCTCTCCTGAAGGCCGGCCGGAAAGACCTGATCGGGCGCGGCGCAGGAAAGCTGATCCCCTGAACTTCGGAAAGCTGGTTCCCTGAGCCTCGCTCAGGCCGCCGAAGCCTGCCGGAAGAACACGGGGAAGAGCTCGAGGAGGAGTATCGCCGCGAAGATCAGGGAACACCCGGTGAGCATCTGGCGGGTGAAGACCTCGTTCAGAAAAAGGACGCCGCCCAAAACGCCGAAGACCGCCTCCAGGCCGAGAAGAATCGAAGCGTGTGTCGCGGAGGTGTGCTTCTGGGCGACGTTCTGGATGAGGAAGCAGATGAACGTGCAGCAGAACGTCGAAAAGAAAATTTCGGGAACGCCCTCCGCGCCCTTCCAGAGCGGGAGTCCGTTGAAAAACAGCGCCGCGCAGAGAGACAGGACGGCGGTGACGAGCATCTGGACGAACGTGAGGGCCATGGGGTCCCCGTCGGAAGCGTAGTGCCCGATGGCGATGATCTGAGCGGCAAAAAACAGCGCGGAAACGAGCGTCAGAACGTCTCCGATATTGATCGGCTCGGCGGCGTCCGAGGTCAGAAGCGCCATTCCCGTGAAGCACACGAGAGAGCTCAGGATGGAGAGCCAGCCGGGGAAAACCCGGCGCAGGCCCCAGACGAGCAGGGGCACCAGGATCACGTAGCTGGCGGTCAGGAACGCCTGCTTCCCCGCGGTGGTGTAGTTCAGGCCCAGGCTCTGGGTGCCCATGGCCAGAAAAAGGAACACGCCGATGACGGCCCCGCCGCGCAGGTTTTTTCGTGAGCGTGAACGTGAACGCGAGCGCGCGAGCCCGGCGACGTTCCTGAAAAAACACGCCCCCATCAGCAGGGCCCCTCCGGCGAAGCGGAAGAAGAGCACCCACCAGGTCGGGTAGACGGAGAGGGCGTCTTTCATGGCGACGAAACCCAATCCCCAGAGCATGGCGCAAAAAACCAGCGCCGCGTCCGCAAGCCAGATTCCCAATCCCCTCAATCTCCGAGGTTCCCGGCCCGGCGCGCGGGCGTTCTCCCGGTCCATTCCATTCCTTGTCATTTTCTCCATACATTCCGCCGTCCGTTTCCTGTTCAGAGTAATCAAATATTATATCAGAAAACGCGGAGGGGGGTTTTCCTCCGAAAAACATTGACTCTCTTCGGTAAGATTTGATATAGTTTATCCTCAGGCATGATTCGATTTGGCGGCGGCGGAAGAACGGGCGGGGAAACCCGGTTCCGCTCAGGACGAGGGTGAGGGTGGAAGGTGAGCTTCTTGAACGATAGCGATACTGCTGAACGCATCGGTCTCTATACGGCGGGCCGCGTGTCCGCGCAGCTGCCGGGACTCTTGTTTCGGGAACAGAGAAGCGGCGACACGGGGCTTAACGCGCATCTGGAAATAACGGAGGATTTCCCCAAGGCGGGGAAAACCATCGGTTTGCAGGTTCGTTCAGACGAGAACGCGCACCTTGAACACGGCGCGGAAGGTTACGTCTGCCGGGGGGAAATGTCTCATCTGGTCTACTGGCTTCAGCACGCCATTCCCGTGATCGTGATGATGCACGAGCGGAAGACCGGCCAGATTCTGTGGGAATTCGTGAGCGCGGAGAACATCGAAATCGAAGGACAGGAATGGGAACTGGTCGTTCCCTGCAACCAGATTTACAGCGCCGAGTCCGTCGCGGCGATCACGGCCCTGCCCTCTTACAGTCCCTACCTTTCCCGCCTTGCCTTGGATCGGCCCTGGATGGAGCTGATCGAGGGAGGAAAAATCGTTTTGCTGGAAGCGGAAGAGTGGATCAATCAGCCCGCGGCGAGGGGAACCCTGCGGCTTTGCGTGTGCGGTGCCGACGGCGCGAAGGAGTCCATCTACGACTGGGTGTTCCGGACGGAAGCGGATATGCCTTATGTTTTTCGTCTGCCCGCGCTCTTCCCGTGGGCCAGACTGTCCGTGGACGAGGAGTTTTACAGAAGCAGGGGCGCGTCCGCCGCGGTAAGCTCGGAGGAGGGAGACGGCGCGGAAGCGGCCTTCATTCGTCCGTGGTCCGTCGAAGCGGGGGAGATCGCTCGTTTTCTGCTCAGGCTCTCTTTGAACGAGCTCGGGAAGTCTTTTTTGACCGCCGAGCGGTTTCTGCGGCGCGGGGAGTTTCCGTATCCGCCGCCCGCGGGGGCGGCAGAGGGCCGAATCGGCGAAATCTATGAAAACGGTCTCAAATACACACTGTATAAAAAAGCTTGACGCGGCGGCGGGGGCAAAGATTTTTAGTAAACGTTCAAACCCCGTATACCATGTTCGGTTAAGACATGCGTGTGCCGCGTTCCCGGAGATGCGCTTTTTTCGGGGTTTTGAGTTTGTTTCTGAAAGAGGTATCGCATGGCTGTTGAAGAAGGCTTCGGCGAAAGGATTTTCAAGAGGCGCATTTCCCTGGGAGAACTGCAGGAGTACACCGCCAGTCCGGCAACCGTAGCCGAGGATATCCTCTCCGAACACGGCGTCATTCTTCTTCCCAAGGGGACGCACCTGGCTTCTCTCGTTTCTTCCGTGGAAGACCTGGAAAAAAACATGCGCCGCTGGGGAATTTTTTCGATTCCCATCGTAATCTACAACAAGCTGGATATCCGTGAACTGGAAGAAATATTGCAGACCGCGGAGGCGAATATCTCGACCATCGACCCGGCGCTGGCCAAAGAGACGCTGGCTCAGGTGGGCGACGTGTACGAGCGGATCGCCGAGGGGGCGCAGGGGCCCGAGGACATCTCGAAGCTGGCCAATCAGGGCCAGCGGCTGGCCGCGGAAGTCGCGCACTCCCCGCAGGTGATGTTCTGTCTGGGGAAGGTTCGCAGCTGGGACGAATACACTTACATGCACTCCCTGAATGTGGCTCTTCTGGGAGGTTTTCTCGCCTCCCGGATGTTTCCCGGACGGCAGGACCTCGTGGAATGCCTGTCCGTCGGCGGAATTTTGCACGATCTGGGCAAAGCCCGCATCCCGCAGGAGGTTCTGAACAAACCGGGGAAACTGACGGACGACGAATTCGCGATCATGAAACAGCATCCTGTTCTGGGAGAACAGCTGGCGATCGAAAGCGGCGTTTCCGACGCCCGGATACTGGCGGTCGTCCGCAGACATCACGAACGCTTCGGAGGAGGCGGCTATCCCGACGCCCTTTTGAAAGAGCAGATTCCCGTGGAAGCGAAGATCGCGGCGGTCGCGGACGTTTTCGACGCGCTCACCGCGAAGCGCGTTTACAAGGAGCCCATGGAGAGCCGGTCGGCGGTCTCCATCATGATCGAGAGCATGGGGGCGCACTTCGACCCGGAGGTGGTTCGTATCCTTCTGGTTTCCATCGGCCTCTATCCGCCCGGCACGGCGGTCGAACTCTCGGACGGAAGCATCGGCGTAGTCGTCGGCTCGCGCAATAAAGATCTGGTGCGTCCTCAGGTGCTGATCAAAATCGATTACATGGGCCGCAAGCTGGATAAAATGCAGATCGTCGACCTGAGCGCCGGAACCTCCCTTTGCGTGAGGCGGACGCTGATGGACATCGGAAAGGTCAGATTTTGATTCTGTCTTACTTAATTGAACAGGTTTTTTGAAACAGGTTTTTTTGCCTCATGCTTCGCAGTTGCAGTAAAACAAAAGTCTTACTGGAGGGGGTGTATCACTGTTGGCGAAGAAATTCAAAGTCGGAGTCAATAGTGCGTGGTGCAAGGGGTGTTCTCTGTGCATGGGGGTGTGCCCGAAGTCCGTTCTGGAGATGAGCGACCGCATGAAGTCCACGCCGGTCCGCGAAAACGACTGCATCGGATGCCGGCAATGCGAAAACATCTGTCCCGATCTGGCGATCACGATCAAGGGGGGCGAAGACGATGCCTGATGTGGCGTTTTGGCAGGGAAACACGGCTTTGGCGCACGGCGCTCTTCTGGCCGGGTGCAATTTTTACGGGGGGTATCCCATCACTCCGTCCACGGAAATTGCGGAGGTCATGGCGGAAGAACTGCCCAAAAGGGGCGGGAAATTCATTCAGATGGAGGACGAAATCGGCGGCATCGCATCGATCATCGGCGCTTCCATCGCGGGGGCCAAGGCGCTGACGGCGACGTCGGGGCCGGGCTTCTCTTTGAAGCAGGAAAATCTGGGACTGGCCTATATCGCGGAGGTTCCCATCGTCGTGGTCGACGTCATGCGCGGCGGGCCGTCCACGGGGCTTCCCACGAAAACGGCGCAGCAGGACGTCATGCAGGCCCGCTGGGGAACCCACGGAGACCACGCGACGATCTGCTACGCGCCCTCCTCCGTTCAGGAATGCTACGACCTGGCCGTCAAGGCCTTCAACATGGCGGAGCGGTTCCGTCAGCCCGTGCTGATCCTCTCCGACGAGGTCGTCGGGCACATGAGGGAAAAGGTGACGATGCGGGACCCCGGCCGGGTCGAGATCGTAAACCGCGTCCGCCCGTCCCTGCCCCCCGAGAAGTTCACGCCCTACGAGGCGAACCCGCGGACCGGGGTGCCCGAGATGGCGTCGTTCGGCGACGGCTACTCCTGGCACGTCACGGGGCTGACCACCAACGACTGGGGCTTCCCCACCAACAACGCCCCCGAAATCGAAAAGAAGATGCTGCGCCTGTTGAGCAAAGTCGACCGGGCGCGGAGCGATGTCGTCGAGTACGAGGCGGAGTCCATGGACGGCGCGGACATCGTCGTCGTGGCTTACGGCAGCGTGGGACGGTCGGCGCTCCGCGCCGTCCGGGACGCGCGCAAGCGGGGGATTCCGGCGGGGTTTTTCCGTCCCGTCACCCTCTGGCCTTTCCCCGGCGAAGAGCTGACGAAGATGGCCCTGGGGGCGAAAACGGTTTTGGTGCCCGAACTGAACTGCGGCCAGATGGTTCTGGAAGTGGAGCGCGTGTTCCGGGGAAGAAGCGAGGTCCGCGGGATCAGCCTCCTGAACGGAGAGCTCTTCAAGCCCTCGGAGATCGGACGCGTTATCGAGGAGGTGGCCTGACATGCCGAGCGCCGAAGTTTTCAGCTGGCTCAGGACGCGGTTCATGCCGCATATCTGGTGTCCCGGATGCGGGCACGGCATCATCATGCACGCGCTCATCCGGGCTTTGGTGGGGTTGAAGAAGGACAAAACCCAGACGGTCGTCGCGTCGGGGATTGGGTGTTCCAGCCGCATGGCCGGCTACATCGACGCCTGCACGCTGCACTCCACCCACGGGCGTTCCCTGGCCTTCGCCACGGGAATCAAACTGCACAAGCCGTCCCTCACGGTCGTGGACGTGATGGGGGACGGGGACTGCTCCGCCATCGGCGGAAACCACTTCATCCACGCCTGCCGCCGCAACATCGACATCACCGCGATCATTATGAACAACAACATCTACGGCATGACCGGCGGACAGGCCAGCCCGACGACCCCCGCGGGGGCGTGGGCCTCCACGACGCCCTACGGCGCGATCGACCCCCCGTTCGACATCTGCAGGCTGGCGGAGGGCGCCGGGGCCTCCTACGTGGCCCGGACGACCATCGCCAACCCCAAGCAGGCGGAGACGTTCATCATGAACGGCATCAAAAAGAAGGGTTTCGCCGTCATCGAGGTCGTCACGCACTGCCACACGCAGTTCGGGCGCAAGAACGACCGGCGCCTGCCGCTCGACAACTACAACTACTTCAAGGCGGTCTCTGTTCCCCTGACCAAGGCAAAGACGATGACGCCCGAGGAGCTCGCGGGGAAACTGGTGTGCGGCGAATTCGTGAACAAAGACGTTCCCGAGTACACGGAGCAGTACGATAAAGTCATCGAGAAGGCTCAAAGGAGGTAGGCGTCATGGCTGCTGAAAGGTATGAAATTCGGATCGCGGGTTCCGGCGGACAGGGAGTCATCCTTGCGACGGAGCTGATCGGGCAGGCCATCACGCTTTACGAGGAAGGGCTTTACGTCGTCCAGTCACAGGCCTACGGGCCGGAGGCGCGGGGCGGCAAGTCGAAGGCCGAGGTGGTCATTTCCTCCGAGCCCATCGACTACCCCAAGGTGATGGCGCCGAACCTTCAGGTGATCCTCACCCAGGCGGCGGTGGAGTACGCCCCGGACACGGCGCACGGCGGCCGAATCGTTTACGACGACTTTTTCGTCACCGACCTGCCCGGAGTCAGCTCGGGCTACGGCGGCGGGAGCGTGGAGGATTCCCGCGGCCGAATCGACGCGCGCATCTACACCCTGCCGATCGTGCGCACGGCGCGGGACAAGCTCGAACGGGAGATCGTCACGAACATGGTGGCCCTGGGTTGTGTGGCCCGCGTTCTGGACCTCGAAAAGATCGCCTCGTCGGACTCGCTTCGCAAGGCGATCGCCGACCACTTCCCCGCGGCGAAGATCGCGGAGCTGAACATCCAAGCCTTCAACGAGGGTTATGAAATCTTCAGGCAGAGCCCTTTGCCCTAGCTCCGATTCTATGCAAAACGGACTTCCGTCCGAGCCGGCGGAGCGAACGCCCTCTGAACGCACGCTCGCCAGCCGCAGGGTGTACGAAGGGCGCATTCTGAACCTGCGCGTGGACGATGTCGAGCTGGCAGGCGGCGGCCGGGCGGTTCGCGAGGTGGTGGAACACCGTAAGGCGGTGGGCGTTCTGGCCCTGACGGGGCGCGGCAGCGTTTTTCTTGTCCGGCAGTTCCGTTACGCGGTGGGAGAGGAGACCCTCGAAATCTGCGCGGGCCTCGTGGAAGAGGGCGAGGACCTGAAAGAGGCTGCCGCGCGGGAGATGCGGGAAGAACTGGGCCACTCCCCCGGCGTTTTGCGCGAGATCGGGACCCTCTACGCGTCGCCCGGATTCTGCACGGAGTCCCTGACGCTCTTTCTCGCCGCGGACCTGAGCGTCTCCCGCCTGCCGCAGGACGACGACGAAAACGTTCAAACCTCCGAGGTTCCTTACGACGGGATTCCCGCCCTTTTGTCCGGCGGCGCGGTGAAGGACGCCAAGACCTTCGCCGCGTTGTCCTGGTTTCTGGCTTGCAAAAGCGGCGCGGGCGGCATGGCAGAAAATATTGTTTTCTAAATACAAAACGTGAAGGGACAGGTTCGGCGGATGAGAGACGGCGGAAAAGGCAAGGAGCGCGCGGGCGAGGGAGAGGGCCGGCCGGCCGGCGGAAGTTCCGGCGGCGGCAAAAGGAAATCCGCTTCCTTCGCGAAGCGCGGCGGCCCTGAAAAGGCGCGGAAAACGGCTTGGCAGAAAGGTCCGGGGAAAGGCCCGGCGGCGCGGAAACCAAACTGCAAGCCGCGGGGTCATGAAGCGCCGCGCGAGCCGGCGGACGATGTCTGCTGGGGGCGTCAGCCGGTCCTGGATCTCGTGCGCGCCTCGCCTGACCGGTGCACGAAAATCATAATCGCCAACAACGTGCGCCCTCCTTTTCTGGACGAGCTGGTGGACGCCGCGCGCGCGGGGAAAGTCGTCTACCAGATGGCGGCGCCCGAGGCGGTGGATGCCCTGTGCCCGGGAGTGCGCCATCAGGGTGTGGCCTGCCGCGTCACCGAGGTGAAGCTGCTGGAGCTGGAGCCTTTCCTCAAGGGCCTGCCGGGGGACAAGCCCGCGCTGATCGTCGTGTTGGATCACATCGAGGACCCGCACAACCTCGGGGCGATCGTCCGGTCGGCGGAGGCGGCGGGGGCGGCGGCGGTCGTCGTCTCCAAACGGAGGTCCGCCCTGCCGGGCGGTACGGTGGTGAAAGTCAGCGCCGGAGCGGCGATGCGCGTCCCGATTATCTCCGTGGTCAACATCGCGCGCAGCGTGGAACAGCTGAAAGAGGCCGGCTTTTGGACGATCGGCCTGGAGAACGAAGCGGAAGCGTCTCTTTGGGAGGACGCGCCTCCGTCCAGAGCGGCGCTCGTCATCGGAGCGGAAGGAGAAGGCCTGTCCCGTCTGGTCGGCGAGACCTGCGACCAGTTGCTCCGTATCCCAATTCTGGGCGCCGTCGGCTCCCTGAACGCCGGCGTCGCCGCCGCCTTGGGCATGTTCGAGTGGCGCAGAGCCGAAGCGGCAAGGTAAAAGAAAAGACCTTGGGGCTCCGCCCCAAACCCCGCCAGGGCCGTGGGCCCTGGACCCATTTTTCTTTTTTTGACCCACCCGTTGGGCGGGTCAAAAAAAGAAACGGGGTGCAGGGGTCCGCGACCCCTGCCGGGTTTGGGCGGAGCCCAAGGATTTCATTTCAGCAATTCCGCGTTATCTTCGCGTCCCGCCTCGATTGCGTACTGGTAAGCGGTCAGGCCCTTTTCGCTTTCGAGAAACTTCAGCGCGCCGTTGTCGAGAAGCAGCAGAACGATGTCGGGCGTTCCGTTGACCGCCGCGGCGATGAGGACATTTATTT
>JAISMH010000117.1 GCA_031276855.1 Synergistaceae bacterium | reverse complement strand
ACGAAAAGAGAAAAATTCCCTTTAGAGAAAGGAATAAAGGACAGTTAGTGTTCCGTGTTCCGTGTTCCGTGTTCCGTGTTCCGTGTTCCGTGTTCCGTGTTCCGTGTTCCGTGTTCCGTGTTCCGTGTTCCGTGTTATTATACCCGATTATTGCTGGATTTGCAAGAGCAAAAGACGCCAAAACAGAGGATTTATCAAAACTTTTGTCTGTTCTCATCCTCATCGTTTCGCGCCCCCCTTCCGCTTTCCCGCGTATCATCTGACTGAATTTACGTTTATATTATCCGAACGCCAAACGAACGTCAAGACTATACGCGCATTGAGAAATATTGAGGAATATTGAGGAATTTTCGTAAACGTCCAAGCTCAGGGGTACGATTGTTGACGTTGATTTTATTGATTTTGTTAATTTTATTGATTGCAATCGGGCATCAGGTTCGCCCCGAAGCGGATGGCGCGCTCCGTTTTCAGGGCGTCGAAGCGCACGGTGCAGGAGAGTTCGGCGGGGTTGACCTCCGTGACGGTTCCCGCCCCGAACGCCGGATGGACCACGCGGTCGCCGGGCGCAAAAAGCGCCTGACGCTTCTTTCTCTCCGCATCGTCGTACAGGACATCGCTGTACAGAACGCGGCGCTTCGCCTCCCTTTCCAGCGAGGCGTCGAGCGCCTCCGCGTATTCCAGATTCTCCCGCCCCGCGTCGAAGATGAAGCGGGACGGGTACTTGAACAGCCCGTCGTTGGAAACGCCCTCGGAGTCCGACAGAAAGAGTCTGTCCATCGCGCGGGTCATGGCCACGTAGGCCAGCCGGCGCTCCTCTTCCATTTCCTCCGGGGTCTCGATCTTCCTGCTCGGAAACACGCCCTCGTTCAGGCCGCAGACGAACACGAAGGGAAACTCCATCCCCTTCGCGGCGTGTACCGTCATGAGCTTCACCGTCTCCCGCTCCCCCTCGCGGTCGAGGTTGGTGAAGAGCGCCGCCTTCGCGAGAAAATCCTCGAAGGACGCGTCCTCGTCCTTTCCCGCGCTCTCCACGGCGCGCTTGAGTTCGGCCACGTTGTCGAGCCGTTCCTGGTCTCCCTGCAGCCGCGTGTATTCCTCGTAGCCGCTCGCGTCCAGCAGGGCCTGAAGCGCGTCGCCCATCGTCATGGAAGCCCGCCGCCGCCGGACGGCCTCGATGGCCTCCACGTACCTGCCCGCCTGCGTGCCGTGAAAGAGCCGCGAACGGCAGGCCCCATTCAGATTCTCTTTCAGGGCGTCGTAAAGCGAAAGCCCCCGCCGCTCCGCGTGTTCTTTCAGGGCGTCCAGCCTTTTTCTGCCGATTTTGCGGGGCGGAACGCCCACCGTGCGCAGGAAGGCCGCGTCGTCGCCCGACGTCACCATGCGCATGTAACAGATCACGTCCTTGACCTCCCGGCGCCCGTAGAACTCGACGCCGCTGAATATCTTGTACGGCAGGCCTTTTTCGATGAAACACTCCTCCAGGGCCCGCGTCAGGTAGTGGGCGCGGTACAGCACGGCGAAGCGGCCCGGCGGAACGCCTTCGCCGCGCAGCCTTGAAATTTCGGCGCAAATCCATTCGGCCTCGGCTTTTTCGCTCGCGGTGTGGCGGTAGAGCGGCTTTTCTCCGTGCCCTTTCAGGGGGGTCAGGCTTTTGGGGAAGCGGATTTCGTTTTTCGCGATCAGCGCGTTCGAGGCCGCGAGAATTTCCGGCGTGGAGCGGTAGTTCGACTCGAAGACGAGCGTTTTCGCGCCGGGATATTCTTTGTCGAAGTCCAGAAAGAGCCTGACGTGAGAGCCGCGCCAGGAGTAAATCGTCTGGTCGGGGTCGCCCGCGATGAACAGGTTGCCGTGCTTCCCGGCCAGCGCCCGGGCGATGTTGTACTGCCGCAGGCTCACGTCCTGAAACTCGTCCACCATGACGTACTGCATCCGGTCCTGCCATTTTTGCCGAATATCGGGGAACTTTTCAAGAATATAGGCGGTGAAGTTGATCAGGTCGTTGAAATCGCATCCGAAGCTCTTTTTCTGCTCGTAAAGGTAGCGCATGAAAATCTCATCGTTCCGGTCCTCCGCCCGCGCGATCTTCGCCCTGATTTTCTCGTTGTCGAGTTCGTAAATATCGTCGATGTAGGCGGCGGCGCGGAGCTTTTTTGCCTCCAGCACCTCGTCCAGCGTCCGCCTGACCGTCGTGTCCCGCAGGGTGAGGCCCATTTCGCCGAAGATTTTCAGCAGGATCTGCTTTTGATCCTCCACGTCCAGAATGACGAAGTTCTTCGGGTAGTTCAGAACGTGGATGTCCTCTTTCAGAAACTGCACGCAGAAGGCGTGAAAAGTGCAGATGAGGCCCAGATCCAAATCCCCGAGCGCCTCTCGCGCCCGGCGTTTCATTTCGTTGGCGGCGCGGTTGGTGAACGTGGCGCAGAGGATGTTTTTCGGCGCGATCCCGATGGAGGACACGAGATAGCAGTACCGGGAGGTCAGGGCCCGCGTCTTGCCCGTCCCGGCCCCGGCGGCGACCCGAACCGCGCCCTCCGTCGCGCGGACGGCCTCGCGCTGTTCCGCGTTCAGATGTTCGAGGTATTCTTCCATGTGTCCGTACCTTCGGCGCGGAGGTCCGCGATCTCCGCCCATATGGGGTTGGCGACCCTCATGCCGGCGGGGGTCAGGCTCGCCCTTCCGTCCTCGAAGCGCACGAGGCGCGGAGGCATTCCGCGGAGAACCTCCAGAACCGCGCCGGTCAGGGTCTCCCCGAAGCGGGCGGTAAAGGCCTCCGTGTCGATTCCCCACTTCGTCCTCAGCCCCAGAACAGCGGCCTCTATGCCCTTCGCGCGGCCTTCGAGGCGTTCCGCGCCGGCGACGGGAAGACGCGCGCCCGCGGCGGCTCCGTACTCTTCGAGGGTCGGCGCGTTGCGGTAGCGAAAGCCGGCCCCGCCCCGGCCGCCGACGAGATACCCCCACGCCGCGGGACCGAGCGCCAAAACATTTTCCTGCCGCCAATAGGCCAAGTTATGGCGGCACTCCCTGCCCGGCCGGGCGAAGCTCGCGATCTCGTACTGCTCCAGCCCTTTGCGCGGAAGGTACCACTGCGCGAAGCGGTAAGGAGAATAGCCGTCCGGCAGGGAGGGATTGCTTTTCCCCAGAGGGGTGCCGGGCTCCGGCGTCAACTGATAGGCGGAGACGTGTCCGACGCCGGACGCGAGGACGCGCCGGAGGGAGTCGTGCCACGTCCGAAGCGTCTGGAAAGGGAACCGCGAAGAGGGAAGGCCGAACATGAGGTCCGCGGAGACGTCGAAACCGTAAGAGAGCGCCCGGCCGAGAGCGGCGAGAGCCGTTTCCGCGTCATGCCGGCGCCCCAGCCACGAGAGTTCCTCATTTCTCAGGCTCTGCACGCCCAGGCTGACGCGCGTGACGAAAGAGCCGCGCCAAAGCGCCAGATGCCCGTCCGTCAGGGAACAGGGGTTCGCCTCGACCGTGCATTCGGCGAGCCCGGAAAAGTCGAAAGCGCCCTCCAGAATCCGGTTCAGACGCCTCCAGAGCCCGACAGACAGAACGCTGGGCGTTCCTCCGCCCACGTAGGCGGTGCAAAGAGGAATGGGGCCTCCCCATACGGCCGAGAGGCGCCCGGCCTCGCGCGACAGCGCCGCCAGCCACGCCTCCGGCGCGGCCGCGCAGCCGGCGAGAGGGCGGCTGTAAAACGAACAGTAACCGCACTTCGAGAGACAGAACGGAACGTGAAGGTAAAGGGAAAAAGAAGGCGGCATGAGATATTCCCGTGTTCCTGTATTCTCAGGCAATAACCGAATTTTCGGCGGCAGGAGGAAGGAGGAGGAGGAAGGAGGAAGAGCGGGGCTGTTTATCCTCGCCGTCGAATCGGGGCTATTTATCCTCGCCGTCGAATTGGAGGAAAGCCAGAAACGCCTCCTGCGGAATCGAGACCCGGCCGAGCTGCGTCATTTTTTTCTTCCCTTCCTTTTGTTTTTCCAGGAGTTTGCGTTTGCGCGTGATGTCGCCGCCGTAGCACTTGGCCAGCACGTCCTTGCGCAGGGCCTTGACGTTGACGCGCACGATCACGCGCTTCCCGATCGAGGCCTGGATCGGCACCTCGAAGAGCTGGCTGGGGATCAGCTCTTTCAGCTTCGTCACGGCGGCGTGTCCGCGGCGGTACGCGGCGTCTTTGTGGCAGATAAACGAAAAAGCGTCGGCGGCCTCGCCGTTCACAAGAACGTCCACCTTCACCAGCTCGGACGCGCGAAAGCCGATATGCTCGTAGTCGAGCGACGCGTACCCGCGCGTCTGCGACTTCAGCCTGTCGTGGAAATCGGTGATGAACTCCGCCAGGGGCATGTCGTAGACCAGGCGCACGCGCTCCGGCGTCAGGTAGTCCATCGACCTGTAAGTTCCTCGCTTGTCCTGAACGAGCTGCATGACTTTGCCCACGTAGTCGGACGGCAGAAAAACGGAAAGTTTGATGAAAGGCTCCCGAATTTCCTCGATGCTGCCCGTTTCCGGAAAATCGCCGGGCCGATGCGCCTCGATAACGCCGCCCGGCGCACCGCCGTTCGGTGTCACGATCTCGTAGACGACGTTCGGCGCGGTCGCGACGAGTTCGACATCGAATTCGCGCCTCAGACGCTCCCGGCTCACGTCCATGTGAAGGAGACCCAGGAACCCGCACCGAAAGCCGAACCCCAGAGCCGCGGAGGTCTCCGGCTCGTAGTCGATGGCCGAATCGTTCAGACAGAGCTTCTCGAGGGCGTCGCGCAGTTGAGGATAATCGTCGCGCTCCACGGGGTAAAAGCCGCAGAAGACGACCGGCTTGACCTTGCGGTAACCGGGAAGCGGCTTTGCCGCGGGTTTTCCCGCGTCGGTGATCGTGTCGCCCACGCGCGCCTCGGCGAGGGTTTTGACGCTGGCCGCAATGTAGCCGACCTCGCCGGGGCCGAGGCGGTCCACCGGCGTAAAACCGGGCCGGAAGACCCCGACCTCGTCCACGGGGTAGCGCCCGTTCGTCGCCATGAAGAGGATGTTCTGCCCCGGGCGCAGCGTGCCGTTCAGGACGCGCACATAGCAGATGACGCCGCGGTAGTTGTCGTACACGGAGTCGAAAATCAGCGCCTCCAGCGGAGCCTCGGGGTCCCCCTCGGGAGGGGGAACGTCCGCGACGATACGCTCCAGAATGCCGTCGATACCCGTCCCGTCCTTGGCGCTGGCCAGCACGGCGTTCGAGGCGTCCAAACCGACGACATCCGCGATTTCCTTTTTCGCGTTTTCCGGACGAGAAGAGGGAAGGTCGATTTTATTGATGACGGGTAAAATTTCGAGCCCCTGCTCGATCGCCTGATAGGCGTTCGCCACGGTCTGGGCCTCCACGCCCTGCGTCGCGTCCACCACCAGAAGCGCCCCCTCGCACGCCGCCAAGGAGCGCGAAACCTCGTACCCGAAGTCCACGTGTCCCGGAGTGTCGATCAGGTTCAGCACGTAGTCCTGTCCGTCCTCGGCGCGGTAATCCATACGGACGGGAACGAGCTTGATCGTGATGCCCCGCTCCCTCTCCAGCGCCAGAGAGTCCAGTATCTGCTGCTTCATGTCGCGCAGTTCCACGGTGTGGGTTCGTTCGAGCAGGCGATCCGCAAGCGTCGATTTTCCATGGTCAATGTGGGCGACAATGCAAAAATTTCTTATGTTTTTCTGTTTCATGCCCGGCCGAGTCAATTCCAATTCCAATTTCAGTGACAATTAAGCTAAACCGCTGACGGCGTTCAGGACGGTTTTGGGCTCGAAGGGCTTCGCGACGAAGGCATCCACGCCGTTCTCCCGGGCCCTCAAAACCACGGGAAGCGTGGCGTGAGAGCTGATCAGGACAATCCTCACATCAGGAACGAGGGCCCGTATCCTGTGGATCGTCTCCAATCCGTCCATTTTGGGCATATGAAGGTCCACCGTCACGACATCGGGAAGGGAGCCTTTCGCCAGACGGGTAAGCGACTCGAGAGCCTGCGGCCCGTCGGAAGCGGTACCCACAACCTCATGCCCGGCCTCGCTTATGAGCAGACGCAGCATATCCACCATAAAATCCGCGTCATCGACGATGAATACTTTTTTCGGCACAACAAAACCTTGCCCCTGTCGGATTCGGAGCAGCCTTTCTTTTTTGTGGAATTTTTTGTTGAATTCGCTGTGTAAATTCTTCGTGTCAAGCTCTTTGCGCGGGAACCCCGCGCAAAGAGCTTTTCAAAGAACTTTTCAAGGATCTTTTCTCAAGGAGCTTTTCCTCAATGTCTGTTCTGCCCGTTACTTGCCGGTGTCTCCCGCCAAATGGCTTTTCAGGCTTTCCAGATAGGCCTTCTGGCCTTCCGCGTTCTTCGTGAGGGTTTCCAGTTTTTCTTCCTCCGCTTTGATCACGGCGCTCAGTTTGCTCTCAAAATCGGAGCCCGCTTTACGGATGGCCTCAAGGTCCGCTTTCACCGCGTCCACGTCGAGCGTTCCCTTTTCCGTCTCGGCCAGGCGATGGTTGATCTCGGCCAAATCCGTCTTCACCGCCTGAAGCTCCGCGGTTATCTTATTTTCCACCATGTTCCAGAAAGTGTTGAGGAGAATGAGGACAAGAACAATAATGCCGATAATCTTACCCTTCCTGCTTTTTGCCGTTTCCACAAGCGATTTCACAGTAGCGTCCAGTTTTTCCTGGGTGTTCGTGCCGTTGCCGCTCATCGATGTTCTCCTCCCGTTCGATTATGCCGTCATGAACCGCTTCAGCGCGTGTCCGCGCTTCCGATATGCCGCCGATATGCCGTCTTGAATATCGCCGTTATTCTACAATAAGAAACACATAAAAAAAAGCCCAAGGGCATTCTTCAGGCCCTTGGGCTCGTCGGCCGCTCCCATTCGCCGGCTCGGCGCGAGGCCCGAAATTCGGTCCGCCGAACGTAACCGTTCAAACCCCGCGATTTACTTGACCTCGACTTCAGCTCCCGCCTCGGCGAGCTTCTTCCGAATTTCCTCGGCCTCTTCCTTCGCAATGCCCTCTTTGACGGGCTTGGGGGGGTTGTCGACAAGCTCCTTGGCTTCCTTCAGGCCAAGGCCGGTGATCTCCCGCACGACCTTGATGACGTTGATCTTGTTCGCGCCGGGCGCTTTATAGATCACGTCGAATTCGGTCTTCTCCTCTTCCGCCGCGGCGGCCGCGCCGGGAACCGCCATCATGGGCATCGCCATGGCCGGCGCGGCCGCGGAAACGCCGAACTTGTCCTCGAGAGCCTTCACCAGCTCGGAAAGCTCCAGCACCGTCATTTCTTCAATAGCCTTGATCAGATCTTCACGCGTCATATTTTTTTCCTCCTGAACTTCAATCTTTATAGTGAATTAAGATAAAAAGCCTAAAGTTAGAATAGCTAAAAATCAAACAAACCGCCTCGAAATCAAACAAACCGCTTCAAAGTCAAACAAACTGCTTCAAAATCCGTTCTTTTCGCGTCAGGCCGCCTTCTCTTTCTGCTCCCTGATTTGATCGAGGCAGGTGACAAGACCGCGTATCGTCCCGGAAAGGACGGTGACAAGCCCTGTGAGAGGCGCCGCGATGGTGCGGACGACCTGCCCGATGAGAATATCCTTCGGCGGAAGGTTCGCGAGAGCCTGAATCTGAGCCGCGCTCAGCGCCGTCCGGCCCAAAAGACCGCCTTTCAGGATAAAAGCCTTCTGCGTTTTCTCCGAGGCGTAGTCGCTCAGAATTTTGGCGATCGCGACAGGGTCTTTGTAGCACAGCGCGTAAACGTTCGGCCCGACGGCCACGGATTCGGGCAGCGCCTCCAGCCCGGCCTCCTTCATCGCGATGGCGAAAAGGGTGTTCTTGGCGATCTTCAATTCCCCGCCCGCCTCCCGCACCTTCGCGCGGAGCGGCGTACTCTGGGCTACGGTCATGCCGCGGTATTCTCCAACGAAAACGGCCACGGACTTTTCGAGCTTCTCCTTCAGCAGGGCGACCTGCTCATACTTGATTGTTGCCGGCATAATTTCACCTCCTTCGTCAAATAAATGCAGGACAATAAAAAATCCCCCGGCAGCAGCCAAGGGACTTCGACGAGCGCCATAAAAACTCCGTCTCGGTTCCGTCGGCCTCGGCAGGAAATTAAGCCCGGGAAAAAGAGGAAAAGCAAAACCCTCTGTAAAACTTTCCGCCGGCGCCTGCTGTCTTCGGTTCGTTCGGATAAAATGAAAATGTTTACGCGATAAATATTTCTGTTTGCGGCCTCCCGCTCTCAGACGGCCAGTTCCTTCGCCGCCGCGGCGGCATCGATCGGAATCCCCGGTCCCATCGTGGAGGCCATGGAAATACCCTTCATATAAGTGCCCTTCACCGAAGCGGGGCGCGCCTTCAGAATAGCCTGCAGCAAAACCCTGACGTTCTCGAAAAGCTGCTCCGACGAAAATTCTTTTTTTCCGACGAAGTTGTGAATGATCCCCGCCTTGTCCACGCGGAACTCCACCCGGCCCGCTTTGACCTCCTGAATCGCGCGCGCGATTTCAAAGGTCACCGTGCCCGTTTTCGCGCTGGGCATCAATCCCCGTGGGCCCAGCAGCTTGCCCAGGCGTCCCACCGACTTCATCATGTCGGGAGTCGCGATGACGGCGTCGAACTCCAGCCAGCCGCCCGCAATCTTCTGCACGAGATCCTCGCCGCCGACGATATCCGCGCCGGCTTCTTCCGCTTCTTTGATCTTCTCGCCCATAGCCAGAGCCAGAACCCTCTTGGTGACGCCCGTGCCGTGCGGGAGGACGACGGTGCTTCTGACCTGCTGATCCGCATGGCGGGGATCCACGCCAAGACGCACGTGAACCTCCAGGCTCTCGTTGAATTTCGCGGTAGCGGTTTCCTTGAAAAGATCGATGGCCTCTTTCAGCCCGTACTGCCTCTTCCGGTCGATCTTCGCCAGGGCCTCCCGGTAACGCTTGCTTCGCTTCATAGCATAACCTCCACTGTGGTTCCGGCGGACGAAAACAACGTCCTCCCACCGTATTAAAAACAAAAATCAAAAAAGACTGATACCGCGATTCTTCTCAGGCCTGAACTTCAATACCCATCGACCGCGCCGTGCCCTCGATCATGCGCATGGCCGCCTCGACGTCGTTGGCGTTGAGATCCTGCTTTTTCAGTTCCGCGATCTCCTTCACCTTCGCGCGGGAGATCTGGGCCACCTTGTTTTTGTTCGGTACGCCGGAGCCGGACTCGATCCCCGCGGCCTTCTTCAAAAGAACGCTCGCCGGGGGAGTCTTGAGCTCAAAAGAAAAACTCCTGTCGGCGTATACCGTAATGATCGCGGGAATGATCATGCCCGGCTGATCCGCGGTCTTCGCGTTGAACTGCTTGCAAAACTCCATGATATTGACGCCGTGCTGTCCAAGCGCAGGCCCCACGGGCGGCGCCGGAGTCGCCTTGCCGGCCGGCAGCTGCAGTTTGATTTGCCCTACTACCTTCTTCGCCATAAAACAAAATCCCCTCTCGTCAACGACCCTTTTGTAAGCAATTTATAGATTCAATTTATACTTTTTCTAACAGAAGATAATCCGTCTCGACCACAGTCTCCCGTCCGAAGACGCTTACGGTGAACTTGACCTTGCCCTTCTCGGGAATGATGTCGACCACCGGCCCCGCCTGCCCTTCAAACGGACCGCTTTTCACCTTGACCGTGTCGCCGGGCTTGAAGTTGATCTCCACCTTCGGCTTCACCTGCTCCTTGCCGATACGCCCCATGATCTCCCGGATTTCCTTTTCGGACAGCGGTAGCGGGTAGCTCCCCGCTCCGACAAAACCCGTCACTCCGGGGGTGTGGCGCACGACGTACCACGATTGTTCTCCGAGGAGCATTTCCACCAGGACGTAGCTGGGGTAGAGCTTTCTGGAAATCTTCCGGCTTTTCCCATCTTTGACAGACACGCGTTCTTCTATGGGAATGAGGACTGTAAAAATACTGTCCTCCATGCCCATAGTCGCGATACGCTGTTCCAAATTGGCCTTCACGCGATTTTCGTAACCAGCGTATGTCTGTATAACATACCAGCGGCGCTCGCCCTGTGACTCCATTTTAAGCCGAAATTACAGAATCGAGGAAAAAATCCACGTCAGCAAAAAATCGACGACTCCAAGGTAAAGAGAGACACAAAGCGTGAAGGCGATGACGATAAGAGTCGAATACCAAATCTGCGTTCTTCCCGGCCAGGTAACTTTCTTCAGCTCGGCCTTCGCCTCGCGCAAAAAGCCGATTCCCGGAACAGAACGCGCTAGTCCTTTAGTCATACACTGGCGGCCTCCCGTCACATCTTCCGAATAAACTCACCCGCAAACGCAAACGCAAATCAAAATAAATCAAATCAAATCAAATCAAATCAAAACACACAAAATGGCAGGCCCGGCAAGACTCGAACTTGCAACCCCCGGTTTTGGAGACCAGTGCTCTGCCAATTGAGCTACGGACCTGCACTCACACAACGGAGGGTATCTTACACTACTTCGATTCTTTATGCAAGACGGAAGCCCTGCACCATTTACAGAATTTTTTTACTTCCAATTTCTTCGACTGCTTCTTCTTGTTCACCGTCGTCGTGTAGTTGCGCCTCTTGCAGACCGTGCACACCAATCCAATAATATCGGCCATAAACTTACCTCCTCTCTCCCTGCGGCGATTATTTATGATTATTCATAGATTATTTCATCCATAGATTATTTCAGTATCTGTGTGACGACGCCGGCACCGACCGTGTGGCCGCCCTCGCGAACCGCGAATCGAAGCCCCTCTTCCATCGCTATCGGCACGATCAGCTCCACCTCGAAGTTCGCGTTGTCTCCGGGCATCACCATCTCC
>JAISMH010000110.1 GCA_031276855.1 Synergistaceae bacterium | reverse complement strand
GAGAGAAACCCGCGAATCGCCGCTCAATTCTACTGTGTAATCCCCCGACGGTATATTTGCCGTCTCTGCTTTAATATCTACGCTCCTTACGCCGTATCCGACAACGCTTAGAGAGTCCTCGACGTACCAGGCGCTTGTGAGATCCTCCTTCTTTCCCGTCACGTCAAGACTGACCAGATAATAGAAAGAATCCTCACCGACATCCTGCGGAATCACATCAAACGACATATTATCAAAAGAGCCGCCGACAGGCAGCTTGACTGCGAAGTTCTTACTCTCAAAAGAAGTTTCTTCGGCGCCTGTAAACCAGCCCTTTCCCCAACCGGTCAGCTCTGTCGCGACACGATAAGCGCCTTGGCCGCTGTCGGCACTCAAAAGATAGAGACCGGGCGGTTGGACTTTTATTCTTTTGAGATTAGAGGAGACCCGGTTCGAGCTAGACCCCTGCCCCTGTTGCACTATGGTACCCTCAGCGATGGAAGCGAACCCCATAACGTTAACACTGCCATACTCAGCCCAAATGCCGTTGTCGTTGGTGACTTTCGCGTTTTCGAACAAAGTAAAGGAACCAGACACGTAAAGGGTCAGCCCCTCGACGCCCACCGCTTTCCCCGTGGTCGACAGTGTCACGCTGCCTCCCACATATATATCCCCATGGCAGGCGAGACCGCTGTTGGTTTTCTCCGCAGAGTCGCAGTAGAATTCCCCATCGCCCTGGAGCAGAAGAGTACTACCACTGACGATCTTCAACCCGTGAATACCTCTGGTCCTGAGTATAGAATTCTCCGAAACCGCGTTCAGAACAACAAAACCGTTGTCCGCGATAATATCAAATCCAAGGCCTGAGTTGCCGCTAAGCGTCACGGTACCGTCGATCTTGATGTTCGCGTTGCCGTTGGCGGCGACATTCAGCCTGAACGCGGGGCCGCTGTCCGCAGTCACCGTCAAATCTTTCAGCGTCAAATTCACGTCGCTGCCGTTTACCACAATCTTTTTACCTTCGCCGCTGATGACCGCGTTGTCCGGGAGCTTGTCCGCGTTTATGGTCAGATCATTACTGCTGGCGTCGATAAGGTAATTGTCATTCTCTCGCGTAATCGGATTGCCTGACTCATCCGTAATCTCGAAAACGCCCCAAGCCTGCGGCGCCGCGGTCAGCAGCAGCAGCAATAACACCAGCAGCCCCAACCCGGCCTTTCGCGCGCTCTGCCCTGAAAACAGCCCAAATTTTAACATCGTCTGCCTCCTTTCGTGTCCGAGAAAAACACCCCCTGCGCAAAAGGGTGTACCCACTTGCACAGCGTCGGACGTTCGAAAGGAGCCTTGCAATAACTGGATTCTTTGAAAGGGTGATGCGTAAAGAAAGAACATACAACAGGGTATACCTTCTTGCATATCCCTCTGAAAAAATTTTTTTCTAATTCGAATTCCGTATTTCTGAATTGTACATCATTCAAGCGGATTTGCGCAAGCCCCTGGGGAGGAATTGTTGTTCGTCCGTGATAATGTCCTAATGTCCTCCCCATTCCCCGCGCGCCGTCTGCACAATTTCTACAAATTCTTCTGCTAACATCCCCCCGAACCGGCAAAAAAGGGGAAGGCGCTAAGCCTGAACAGGCCCGGCCAGGCATAACACAGGGGGGCCGGTTACTAAACAATCTGGAAAGGAAACGGAAGATGGCGAAAAATTTCAGGACGGAAAGCCTTCGGGTCGCGGGCATGACCTGCGCGGGCTGCGAGGGGCGGATCGAGAGAAAACTGCGGGGGGCCGAGGGCGTCAGGGACGTCAAGGCGAGCTTCGCCGAGGGCAGCGTCCGGGTCGTTTACGACACGGACGCGACGGACACCGGCGCCATCGGAAAGCTCATCGAAGAACTGGATTACCGCGTCGTCGGGGACGAAAGGCGGGAAAGCCCGGTCTTCGGCGTCCTGAAAACCCTGTGGATCGCCATCGCGCTGTACGAGCTTTACGCGATCCTCGACCGGTTCGGCCTGCTCGACATCTTCTACGCTTTCCCCGAGGCGGAGGCGGGCATGGGGTACGGAATGCTGTTCCTGGTCGGGGCGCTCACCTCGGTTCACTGCGTCGCCATGTGCGGGGGAATCAACCTCTCTCAGTCTTTGCCGCCTGTACCCCGCGCTCTCGCGGAAATGAGGGAAGAGCGCAAGAATGAGGAAGAGCGAAAGAATCAGAAAATCCGTTTCGGCGCGCTCCGCTCCGGCTTCCTCTACAACTTGGGCCGGGTCGCGTCCTACACGCTCGCCGGAGGGCTGGCCGGGGCTCTGGGTTCCGTCGTCAGCATCTCCGAGGGCGCGCGGGGGTGGGTCCAGATCGCCGCGGGAGGCTTCATGGTCGTCATGGGGCTCAACATGCTGAACGTCTTCACATGGCTCCGCCGTCTGACTCCCCATATGCCGAAGTTTTTCGCGGAGAAAATTCACGGGGCGAAGGGCAGCCGGACGCCCCTTTACGTCGGCCTGCTCAACGGGCTGATGCCCTGCGGGCCCCTGCAGGCCATGCAGTTGTACGCGCTTTCTTCCGGTAGCTTCGCGAAAGGCGCTCTCTCCATGTTCCTCTTCGGCATGGGAACGCTTCCCCTCATGTTCGGCCTGAGCGCGCTGAGTTCCCTCCTGAGCAAAAAGTTCGCGCACGGAAAGTTCGCGTCCGGAATGATGTCCGCCGGCGCGGCGGCGGTCGTCGTTTTCGGGCTCGCCATGTTCGGCAACGGGCTGAGCCTGTCGGGGGTTTCGGCCTCCGTCCCCATGTTCGCGCAAAACACGCAAAAAAACCCCTCGGGAGCCCTCGCCCGGGTCGAGGGGGACGTCCAGACCGTCAGAACGGAACTGGCGCCGGGCCGGTACGCGCCGATCACCGTGCAGGCCGGCGTCCCCGTGCGGTGGACCATTCACGCGGAACCCGGCACGCTCAACGGCTGCAACAACCGTATCGTCATTCCCGAGTACGGCCGAATGCAAAAGAAGCTCGAACTCGGCGACAACGTGATCGAGTTCACCCCGGCGCGGAGCGGCGCGTTCCTCTACACCTGCTGGATGGGGATGATACGGGGCAGAATCACGGTCGTCGATGAAATAGGCGGCGCGGAAGGCGTCGAAGCCGCGGCCGCGAAAATTGCGGAAGCGGACGACAGCGCTCTCGCGGCCGAACTGCCGCCCGACCTCTTTCCAAACTTTGACGCCGTTTCCGGCGAACCGGACCCCTTCGACGTCTTGGATGGCCCGGATGGCTTGGATAGCTTGGATGATCCGGGCGAAGCCGAAAGCGCCGCCCGGCCGGCACAGCCGCGGTGCGTCTGCTGCGGCACACCGAAAGCGAGGTGAAAATAGAAGTGAAAATAATGGAATTTCTGGCCGCCCACTGGCACTGCGTACTGCCGATTATCGGGCTCGCCGCTTATTTGCTCTGCGCGGCGCGCGAACGGACAAAATCAGCTAATATGAAAGGGAGTCGATGACAATGTCGGACGCAAAAAAACACGGGGGATTCAAAACGGCAATCGCGGCGGCAATCGCCGCCGCCTTTATCGGAACGGGAACGGCCGCTCACGCGAAAGAGCTGGAGAACGGAGACCTGTTCATTCCCGCCGAAGAGGTTTCGGAAACGGCCGTCTTTTATCCAATCGAGGTGGACGGAACGAAAATGGAGATATTCGCGGTGAAGGCCCCGGACGGCACGATTCGGACGGCTTTCAACACCTGTCAGGTCTGCTTCGACTCCGGCAGAGGCTATTACAAGCAGGAAAACAGCGTCTTCGTGTGCCAGAACTGCGGCAACCGCTTCAGAACGAGCGACATCGAGCGCGTCCGGGGAGGATGCAACCCCCTTCCCATCACGTCGAAATACAAAAACGTCAATGAGAGCGGTATCACGATACCCAGAGATTTTCTGATCAGAGCGAAAAAGGTTTTCGCGAACTGGAAAGAAACTGACTGAACATATGGGGCTCCGCCCCATACCCCGGCAGGGGACTTGTCCCCTGCACCCCGTTATAAAAAACAAATGATTATGGAGGTTTGGCATGACGAAACAAACGATAGCCATCGGCGGAATGACCTGCGCCGCCTGCGCAAAGCGAATCGAAAGGGCGGTCGGCAAAGTCGGAGGCGTTCTCTCCGTCTCGGTCAACTTCGCGACGGAAAAGGCCACGGTCTCCTACGACCCGCGGCAGGCGAAGCTCTCCTCGATACGGGGCGCGATCGAAAACGCGGGCTACCAGGCCCTGGAGACGGAAAAAAACGGCGCGGCGGACAAGGACAAACTGCGCAAAGAACGGGAAATCCGCGTTCTCAAAATGAAATTCACCGTCGCGGCGCTCTTCGGACTGCCGCTGCTCTATATCGCGATGGTCCCGATGGACCCGATCGTCCAGTGGCTCTGGTGGCTCCCCTTCCCGTCCATCCTCAGGCCGATGAACTACCCGCTGAACTACGCGCTGGCCGAAATCGCCCTCGTATTGCCGATTCTCGCCGTCGGGTACAGGTTCTACACCGTGGGCTTCAAAGCCTTCTTCCAGGGCAGCCCTAACATGGACTCCCTCATCGCGATAGGAACCTCGGCGGCGGTGGCCTACAGCCTCTATTCCACCTGGCAGATCGCGCAGGGCGACTTCGCGGCGGTCGACCGCATGTATTTCGAGTCCGCGGGCGTCATCATCGCCCTGATTCTTCTCGGCAAGACTCTCGAATCGATTTCCAAGGGCAAAACCTCCGAGGCCATCAAGAAACTCATGGGGCTCGCCCCCAAGACCGCCGTCGTCATCAAAGACGGCCGGGAAACCGAAATCCCCATCGACGATGTGGAGATCGGGGACGTGATTCTGGTCAGGCCGGGCGGCAAAATTCCGGTGGACGGGGTCGTCACCGACGGACACTCCGCCGTGGACGAGTCCATGCTGACGGGCGAGAGCATCCCGCTCGACAAAAAGGCGGGGGACAAAGTCTACGCCGCCACCATCAACAAAAACGGCGTCATCCGCTTCGAGGCCGCGAAGGTGGGCAGCGACACGGCCCTCGCCCAGATCATCAAGCTGGTGGAGGACGCCCAGGGCTCGAAGGCCCCCATCGCGCAGACGGCGGACATCGTCTCCGGCGTGTTCGTTCCTGTCGTCTGCGTCCTCGCGGTCGCCGCGGCCGCCGCGTGGTACTTCTATCTGCGGGACGCCGCCTTCTCTCTGACCATTTTCATCTCCGTCCTCATCATCGCCTGCCCCTGCGCCCTGGGCCTGGCCACCCCGACCGCCATCATGGTGGGCACGGGCAAGGGCGCGGAGTACGGAATCCTGTTCAAGAGCGGCGAAGCCCTGGAGGCGGCTCACAGGGCGGATACCATCGTATTCGACAAGACCGGGACGCTCACGGAGGGGAAACCGGAGGTCACGGACATCGTTCCGGCCGAGGGCGTGGATCGGGCCCGGCTGCTCCGGCTCGCGGCCTCCGCCGAGAAAGGCTCCGAACACCCTCTTGGTGAGGCCGTCGTCCGCAGGGCAGAGGAAGAAAAACTCGCGCTCCTCGACGTGAAGGACTTTCAGGCCCTCACCGGCTTGGGCATCGAAGGCACGATAGAAGGCACCCGCCTCTGCGCCGGAAACCGGAAGCTGATGACCGAGAAAGGCTTCTCTTTGGGGTCGCTGGAGGCTGAGTCCGACCGTCTGGCGGAGGAGGGGAAGACCCCCATGTACATCGTCCTCGACGGCGCTCTGGCGGGGATCATCGCGGTGGCGGACGTCGTGAAAAAGAGCAGCGCGGAGGCGATCGGAATCCTGCGCGGCATGGGGCTCACCGTGGCGATGATCACGGGCGACAACGTCAGGACGGCGAACGCCATCGCCCGGCAGGTCGGCATCGACCGGGTCCTCGCGGAGGTGCTGCCCCAGGACAAGTCGGACGAGGTGAAGAAGCTCCAGGCGGAGGGCCCGCGTAAGGTCATCATGGTCGGGGACGGGATCAACGACGCTCCGGCGCTGGTGCAGGCGGACATCGGGATAGCCATCGGCTCGGGAACCGACGTGGCGATGGAGTCGGCGGACATCGTCCTGATGCGGAGCGATCTGATGGACGTGCCGACGGCGATCCGGCTCAGCAGAAGCACCATCCGAAACATCAAGCAGAACCTGTTCTGGGCCTTCGCGTACAACACGGCGGGCATCCCCGTCGCCGCCGGACTGCTCTACCTCTTCGGCGGGCCGCTCCTCAACCCGATTCTGGCCGCCGCCGCGATGTCGCTGAGCTCGGTCTCCGTCCTGTCAAACGCCCTGAGATTAAAACGCTTTAATCAAGGGCCGTAGGCCCTGGACCCGTTATGGGTATGGTGGAGGCGAGAGAAGGCGCCCTCCCGTTGGTCGGGAGGGTGGGGAGTACGAGGGGTTGTATAAAAAAGGAGGAATTGTCATGAAAAAATATATGGTGATTTTTACGCTGGCAATGTCATTTTTCGCGTTCGGCGCGGAGGCGGCTTCTTTCGGGACGGACGTGGTGGGGGCCCGCGCGGTGACCGCGTTTCAGGAGATGCTTGGGGCGCTGGAGTCCCCGCCTGTCCTCGACGAGGCGGAGAACGCGTGGGTTCTGACCGCGCCGGACGGGAAGGCGGCCTTCCGGTGGCGCAGAGACACGGACGGCAATCGTCCGTTCGACGTGTACCTCTGCTTCGACGCCGAGCCCTTCATAAAGGCCGGACTGGATGTGAACAAGCTGCCGGCGGAGATGAAGAGCCTGTTGGAAAGCGGCGGTCAGCTCGTGCTGGGGAGCAGGCTCTCCCCGGAGCCGCTCGTCTACGAGGGAGACGCCGGCCCGCTGTCCTCGTTCGAGCAGATTGTGAGGCGCGACCGGGACGTCATCGGCTACCACACGGCGCTGGACCATTACGGAGTGACCGTCTCCGAGGGTTCGCTGCTCGAATGGGCGAGGGACATGAGCAAGAACGACAAGGATCTCGTGTTCGTGCTGAATCCAAAGGTCTTCATCGACGCCGGCACCGACCCCGCCAGGGTCGAGGGCTGGGCCTTCGGCAAAGTCACGGTCGAGGACTCCCGCGGAAGAAAATCCGAAGCCGACAAATTCCTGAAACCTTTCAACCTGCGCTAAAATAACGAGGTGCAGGGGACAAGTCCCCTGCCGGGGTATGGGGCGGAGCCCCATAATAATGTCTTTCCTGGGGCGGAGCCCCATTCGTCAGTTTTTTCTTTAATCGGGAGGTTTTGTTAAATGGCTCAGAAAGTATTCGATGTTGAGGGAATGTCCTGTTCCCACTGTGTGAAGGCCGTCACGGCCGCGGTGGAGAAGCTGGACGGTGTGACCGCCGTGAAGGTCGAGCTCGAAAAGAAGACCGCCGCGGTGGAGTTCGACGCCGCCCGGGTCTCGGAGGCCGCGATACGGGCGGCCATCGAGGACGAAGGCTACGACGTCAAAAACTGATTTTTTTCGCCGGGGAGGTGCCATGGGGGAACAACGGAAAATAAACATACTGCTCGTGGACGACGAAAAGAAAATCGTCGAGGTGGTCGAATCCTTTCTGGAGAGCAAGGGCTTTGCCGTGTTCGGCGCGGAAAGCGCCGCCCGCGCGTTCGAGATTTTCGAGGAGGAGGATATCGCCCTGATTCTGCTGGACCTCATGCTCCCCGGCATGTCCGGGGAGGAGTTCTGCGCCGCGCTGCGCAAAAAATCCCACGTCCCCGTCATCATGCTGACGGCGAAAGCGGAGGAGGAGGACATGCTGAAGGGGCTCTCCATCGGCGCGGACGACTATATCACGAAGCCCTTCAGCCTGAAGGCGCTTCTGGCGCGTGTCGAGGCGGTTTTGCGGCGGTCGGGGCCGGGCTCGGGAAAATACCGCCGCTCTCCTGGAAACAGGCTGTTCTTCCGGGGCGGCGGACAGGGAGAAAGCCCGGAGAGCGAGCTGGAGATCGACTTTGAGAGCCGTTCCGTCCGCCGGGACGGGCGGGCGGTCGCCCTGACGCCCAACGAATTCAGAATTCTGGAGACCTTGGCCGAACACCCCAACAGAGTTTTCACGAGGGATCAGCTTATCGGAGCGGCTCTGGGGGAGGAGTTCGACGGCTTTCCCAGGGCCGTGGACAGCCACGTGAAGAACCTCCGCCGCAAGATCGGGGAGGACCCCAGAAATCCGGTTTTCGTCCTGACCGTCCACGGCGTCGGCTACAAGTTCGCGGGACGGCGCGAGGAGCCCGCGGGGAGCGGCCGGCCCCCGCAGGTTTGAGTGCCGTCATGAAACAGAGCCTGCAAACAAAACTGTCGCTCCATATCGCCCTTGTGGCGCTTCTGACCGTCGCGCTGATCGGCGTCCTGTCGAACGTCTTCGTCAAGCGCCGCTTCGAGAGCTACATCGTCCAGCGGCAGCAGCAGAAAATCGCCGACCTTCTGTCGCGGGTGGAGCAGCAGTACGACCCCGCCGCCCGGATGTGGGACACGGGCTTCCTGCACGCGATCGGAATGTACGCGCTTCGCGACGGCTACATCGTCAAGGTCTACGACCGGCGCGGGGCGATGCTCTGGGACGCGGAGGACTGCGACATGGCGTCCTGCGCGCAGATCGTGGGGGAGATCTCTCAGAAGATGCGGGCGCGGGAGCCCCTCGCCGGGGGCTCTTTCACGGCGCGGGATTTTCCGCTGACGTCGGAAGGTGAGACCGTCGGAAAAATCAGCGTCAGCCACTTCACCCCTTACTTTCTCAGCGACGGCGACATCCTTTTCATGGACGCCCTGAACTCCCTTTTTATCGGGTGCGGGCTTCTTTCTCTCGCCCTAGCCGTCGCGCTCGGCCGCCTTCTGGCTCGGAGCGTGAGCTTCCCCATCCGAAAGGCGGCCGGAGTCGCGAAGCGAATGTCGGAAGGGGACTACGCCGTCCGCATGGAGGGCGGTTCGGACATCCGGGAACTGGACGAGCTGACGCTCTCCGTCAACCGGCTGGCTCAGGCGCTAGGGCGGCAGGAAACCCTGCGGAGACAGCTCACCGCCGACATCGCCCACGAACTGCGCACACCCCTGACCACCGTCGGAACGCACATCGAGGCGATGACGGAGGGGCTCTGGGAGCCCACGCGCGAGCGCCTGTCGAGCTGCCGCGAGGAAATAGAGCGCATCGGCGGTTTGGTGTCCGACATGGAGGGCCTTGCCAGGGCCGAAAGCGGCAGCCTGAAGCTTGAAAGGGACTTCGTGAGCCTCCGGGAGCTGGCCGAAAAGACGTTCCGCGGCTTCGAGGCGCAGATTCTCGAAAAGCACCTGACCGTCTCGGCGGAGGGGGACTGCCGGGCGCGGGTCGATCGGAAGAGAATGCAGCAGGTGCTGGCCAACCTGCTCTCCAACGCCGTGAAGTACACTCCGCCGGGCGGCGTGGTGCGCGTCGTCCTCTCGGAGACGGACGACGCCGTTCTTCTCGCCGTCGAGGACGATGGAATTGGAATTTCGCCGGAGGATCTGCCTTTCATTTTCGAGCGGTTCTACCGCGCCGACAAGTCGCGCAGCCGGGCGTCCGGGGGCTCCGGCATCGGGCTGGCCGTCGTGCGGTCGATCGTGACGGCCCACGGCGGCAAAGTGACGGCGGAACCTCTCCCCGAAGGAGGCAGCCGTTTTCAGGTCGCCCTGTCCAAGAAAGAAACGTAAACATTCAAGCGCGGTCGAGGTAAATTCGTATCACCGCATACACGGGAAAGATGCTCGGCGTTCAGCTCTCTGCCGGGGAACAGTATACCGAGATAAAAAAAGTGGTAACGGTTGTGATTTTGGATCACAACCTTATCGGAATCTTCTCGGAATGGGTTTGAGCGTCGAGATGGTAGCGCGGGGAACCGGGCTCTCGGAGAAAGAAGTGCAGGATTTGCAGAATCCGTAACCATTCAAACCCTGAGTTCGGCGCGCAGGTATTCGCGGCAGATTTATGGAGTGCGCCTGCGGAGAACTACGAGCGATTCCGAGCCTTCGGCTTTGAGAACACAATAATCTATAGTTCCCGAGAGAATTAACACTACACCGAATTTATTGAATCTATCGTTGTTGGGCACACAATACCAAGGAGTTTGTAAATCTCATTGACGTTCTTAACCCGTTCCTGCGGTATGATGTTCTTTCCGTAGACCTTGCATTTTTGATTTCGAAGA
>JAISMH010000053.1 GCA_031276855.1 Synergistaceae bacterium | reverse complement strand
TTTTTTATCTCCGTATACTCTTCCCCGGCGGAGAGCTGGACGCCGAGCATCTTTCCCGTGTACGCGGTGATTCTTTCCCTTAAAAAGGGTGTGCGGGCAAGCTGTATTTCCAAATCCAGGTGTTTGCCCGCTTTCGTTTTGATATGCACGTCGAGGATACCGAGCTTTTCATCAGGATGTTCGGCCCGCAGATGGGTATCCGCGATCTCGAGTACGTCATATTCTTCTTCCGGCAAATCGAGTACGGCCAGAAGAAACGCTTTCAAAATATGCTTATTCCTCTCGTCGCCGAAGACCATCTTGAAGATGACGTCGTTTTTCAGGTGCAGCAGACTCTTGGAGTTCATTTTTTCATGTTTTGCCGGAGACGCGGGAAGAGTCGCCGGCGTTCTTTTCCTTGGAGCCAATGACCTCAGTCCTTTGCATCGCGATAGCCGCAGTTATATGCGCTTATTATAGCAACACTCCGATCGTCGTGGTAATTTGGGTTATCGGTGAGGACCCGACTCAGGATTTAATTTAAGATTCAATTCAGGATTTGATTCAGGCTGTGTTCCGGGCTGTTCCGGCTTGGGGTCGCGGAAGAGGAGTTTTTCGATGGTCTGCTCGATGGACGCGCCCTCGTGAACGACCGCGTACACGCCTTCGGCGATCGGCAGCTCGATGCCCGCCCTCCGCGCGTAGGCCACGAGGGCCTTGGCCGTATGAGCGCCCTCGACGACCTGCCCTATCTCCGACGCGGCCTCCTCCGCGCTCAGGCCGCGCCCGACGGCAAGCCCGAACCGCAGGTTTCTCGAATGGTGGCTGTAGCACGTGACCATCAGGTCCCCCGCCCCGGCCAGCCCCGCGAGGGTCAGGGGAGAGGCTCCGAGCGCCGTCCCCAGACGAATGATCTCGGCCATTCCCCGCGTCGCCAGCGCCGCCTTCGCGTTGTCCCCGAAGTTCAGGGACTCCGAAATGCCGACGGCAATGGCAATGACGTTCTTGACCGCGCCGCCCAGCTCGACGCCCAGCAGGTCTCCGTTCGTGTAGACGCGGAAATGCGGGCTGTTCAGGATTTTCTGCCACTCCTGCGCGGCCTCGCGAGACTCCGACGCGACGACGACCGCCGTGGGCAGGTCGCGGATGACCTCCTCCGCGTGGCTGGGCCCCGAAAGGGCGCTGTAGGTGACGGAAGAATGAGAATCAGAAGAAAGAGAATCGGCCAGCACCTCCTTCGCGATCTGGTGCGGCAGCTTGCCGGAGGAGATTTCCATGCCCTTGGCGAGACTCAGGAGGTTCCTGTTCCTCACCCCGTCCGACGCCAGGCGCGTCAGCACGTCCCGCAGGTTCTGCGCGGGAACGGCCAGAACGATATTCTCGGCGAAGGCGGCGCACTTCCGAAAATCCGAATCGGCCCGGATTTCCTCGCCCAGCTTATGGCCTTTCTGGTAACGCGGGTTCATGCGCGTCCTGTTGATCGCCTCCGCCTGGGCGGGAGTGCGGCACCACAGGCGGACATCGTACCCGAGCCGCGCCCCGTGGGCGGCCATCGCGGTCCCGAAACTTCCCGCTCCAAGGATTGCCAGGTTCATGCTCAACACTCCTTATATAAAATTACATGGGGCTCCGCCCCATAGCCCGGGCAGGGGACAAGACAAGTCCCCTGCACCCCGTTATTTGCGTTTTACCTGCAAGGTGAGGCCGTCGGCGGCGGTGATGACGGCGGACTCGCCCTTCCGAAGAGGCTCCGCGCCGGGCTCCGGGCGCGCCTTCCAGAGCTCGCCGTGACACTTGACCATTCCCTCGGGAGAGAAGTCTTCCATGACCTCGGCGTCGAGGCCGACAAGGCCCTGCTGGCCCGTCGTCACCTTGACGCGCAGACTCCGCGCGACCATCAGGGCGAAAAGCGCGAAGCAGAACCCCAGCGCCCCCGCCATGCCCGCGATCATCCCGACGGAGACGCGCAAAAGCTCGCCGCCCGGCGTGCGGAACAGGAAAAGCCCCCCGGCGGCCAGAACGGCGACGCCCAAAAGGCTCAGGAGCCCCGTTCCGCCGGCCAGAAGGTCGATGCCCATGATGAGAACCCCCGCGGCGGCCAGGGCAATCCCAGCCCAACTGAAAGGCAGCATCTTGAGTCCGATACTGCCCAAAAGCAGCATGACGGCACCCGTCGTCCCCAACACGAACCCGCCGGGCGTGACGATCTCGTAGAAAATGGCCAAAAGCCCGCCCACCAGCAGCAGATAGGCGATGTCAGGACTCGACAGGAACTGGATCAACTGCTCCTGTACGTTCATTTTCAGTTCTTCGACGACCGCCGCGGAGGCCCTCACCGTCATCCGGCGCCCGTCCGCGAGAACGTTCCTCCCGAAAGACGCCGCCAGCAGGGAAGGCAGGTCGTCGGCGATTATATCGACGACGTTCTCTTCCAGCGCCTCCTGCGCGGTCAGGGCAAGGCTCTCCAGCACCATTTGCTGCGCGGCCTCCTCGTTGCGCCCGCGCATCTGGGACAGAGTGCGCATCTGCGCCATCAGGTCGTTCAGGATTTTTTTCTTCATATCCGAGTCCGGCACGTCCTCCCCCGAGGCCACGACGGGATGCGCCGCCCCGATGTTCGTGCCCGAGGCCATCGCGGCAATGTGGGCCGCCTGCATCATGAAGGCCCCCGCCGAGGCCGCCCGGCCCCCCGGCGGAACCCACATCGCGACCGGCACGTCGGAGCCCAGAATCGACTGCGTGATGCCGCGCGTCGCCTCGACAAGACCGCCCGGCGTGTCCAGCCGGAAGACGATCAGGCCGGCCTTCTCCTTCTCCGCCTGCTCGACAACCCGCGCGACGAACTCCTCCATCTGCACGCCGACCGTGCCGGAAAGAGCGGCCACAACCACTTTTCCCTCTTTTTCTTCTTTGCCCTCGTCCAGAGCCTCCGCGCGGAAAAAACACAAAAAAGAACACAAAACAGCAAGAAGCAAAACAAGAAACGATTTCAGCCTCGCCGATTTCATCTTGACTGACTTCATCCTCACTGATTTCATCCTCACTCAAAATCCCTCCTGATTTTTCAGAACATCATTTTTCAGAACATCGCTCAAACCGTTCACTTTCTCGACCTTCATACCCGCCGGAGAGTCGCTGTGATACTCGTAACGTTCACGGGAACTGACGTAGGCGCGTTTCAGGCCCAACCGCTCCGCCTCCCGCAGACGGGCCGCGAGGCGCGCGACAGGGCGCACCTCCCCGGCCAGCCCCACCTCCCCAAGGTAACAGGTGTCGCCGCGCAGTGGCCGGTCCCGCAGGGCGGAGGACAGGGAAACGCAGATCGCGAGGTCGGCGGACGGGTCCGGTATCGACAGGCCGCCCGCGATGTTCAGGTAGAGGTCGTGCCCGGCGCACGGAACTCCCGCGCGCCTCTCCAGCACCGCCGTGAGCAGCTGGAAGCGGTTCAGCTCGATGCCCCGCGACGTGCGCTTGGGGTAGGGAAACGCCGTAGGGGCGGCCAAGGTCTGAACCTCCGCGACGAGGGGCGTCGAGCCCTCCATCGCGATCGTCATCGCCACGCCCGGCACCCCGGCGTCCGCGCGGTTCCAGTAGAGCCCGCTCTTGTCCTCGACGGCGGCGAGGCCGTTTTCCCTCATCTCGAAAACTCCCAGCTCGTCCGTGTTGCCGTACCGGTTCTTCATCGCCCGCAGCATCCGGTAGGACGAGTAGCCCTCCCCGGAAAAGGTCAGAACCGTGTCCACCATATGCTCCAGCAACATGGGGCCCGCGAGCCTTCCGTCTTTGGTGATGTGCCCGACGAGGACGGCCGGGACGTTCGCGGCCCTGGCGCTGTCCACGGCCAGCTGGGCCGCGGCGCGCACCTGATTCGGCGTGCCCGGCCAGCCCGTCTCTCCGGGAGCGCGGACCGCCTGCACGCTGTCCAGAATGAGAAGCCCGACGCCCCCTTCCGGCCCCTTCGGAGGTGTCAAATTTGAAAGCGCGTCTTCAAGGTCGCTGCCGCAGTACAGGAGCAGCTTCTCCGAGACGACGCCCAGACGCGACGCGCGGAGCGCCACCTGCGCCCCCGACTCCTCGCCGGAGACGTAGAGGACCGGCGTCCCCGCCGAGGCGACCAGCCCGCCGACCTGAAGGAGAAGCGTCGATTTGCCGATGCCCGGCTGCCCGCCGATCAGCACCACTCCGCCGAGAACCAGCCCGCCGCCCAGAACGCGATCCAGCTCGCCGATGCCCGACGACAGGCGGCGCGGCGGCGAGACGGAGACGGCGCTGACCACCTCGACCCGACCGCCCGCCCCGCGCGCGGGCGCGGCCGAAGACACGGCTTCAAACGTTCCCCACTCCCCGCACGAGGGGCATTTCCCCGTGCGGGTGACGGTCGAGAAACCGCAGGCCTCGCAGACGTAACGCACCGGATCTTCCTTAGCCAAGGGGAACCCTCCCAACAGTGTCTGCCTTGCCTCCAGTATAGCGGTCCCGGCCGAAAATTGAAGCGGGCCGGCAGGTTTTGCAGCGGGCCGGAAGATATTCGGGCCAAGGTCTAAGCTCTCAGGGTATGTGTGGCGACAAAGGCTCCGGTCACCTCGATGTTCGCGCGGGCGGCCGCGGCGGCCAGGCGGGAAAGAGTGGAGCCCGTCGTGCAGACATCGTCGACCAGCCCGATCCGAAGGCCGGCAAGCGCCTCGTCGAACTCGAAAACATCGGAAGAAAGGGACCGGCGCTCCGCCGCGGACATTCCTCCGCGCGTCGCGACATCGGCCGTCCAGCGCGCGGCGGAACGCACTTCGATACCCCACGCGCGCCCCAGCCCTTTGGCGATGGCGAGGGCCTGGTTGTAGCGGCGCCGGCTCTTCGTGTGCAGAGGGACGGGAACGAGAACGTCCGGCGGCTCGGGCGCGGGCTTGCGAAAAGTTTCCGCGCACGCCTGCCCTATCCGAAAGCCGAGGGCCTCGTAACCCGAATGCTTGAGCATCAGAATCAGTTCGCGCATGTCCCCTTCGTAGACGGAGGCGGCGTGAATTCTCGCGGCGCCCTTGTGTATGCCGCAGGGAACGACCTTCCCGCAAGCGAGACACCGCGGAAGCTGCGGCTTGAGCAGGGAGCGCAGGCATTCCTCGCACAGAAGCGTGCCCACCGCCCCGCAGACAGGGCAGGCAACAGGCCAGATCATGTGGGCGCAGAGCTCCATAAAAGTCATCCGCACACCTTCCTTCAAAACAATAACCTTCTCGGGCTCCGCCCAAACCCGGCAGGGGGCGAGCCCCCTGCACCCCATAATGGGTCTGACGGCGCAAGCCCCCTCGTCTTTTTTGGCAAAACGCCTTCCCCCGCCCAACGGGCGGCCCTCTCTCTTGCTTCCACCACACCCATAACGGGTCCAGGGGCTACGCCCCTGGTCAGAGGGATTGCCAGCTTTTGAAGCCTTTGCCCAGGACCTCCGTCGCGTCGCAGATGGAGACGAAGGCCTTCGGATCTTTTTCCTGGAGGAATTTTTTGAGCTGGAGCACGTGCCGGGGCTCCAAAAGAGAAATCAGCACGGGCCGGGGCTCGCCGGTGTAGACCCCCCGCCCCTCGATTCGCGTGACGCCTTTGCCCTTTGATGTGATGAAGAGGGAGACCTCGTCGGGAATGTTGGTGATGATGAAGGCCTGTTTGCGCCGGTCGAACTTGTGCGTGGCGCTGTCGAGGGTGACGCCGTAGATGTAGAGGCTCACGACGCCGTAGACCACGGAGTCCAGCCCGACGACCCCCAGAGACAGGGTCAGAATGACGAGGTTCACGAAGATGGAGAACTGCCCGACCTCGATGCCGCGGCGGCGGCGCAGCACCATCGCGATGATGTCCGTTCCCCCGCCGGAACCTCCGACGTTGAAGATCATCCCCGCGGCGCCCCCCTTCAGAACGCCCGAAATGACCGCCGCCATGAATCTGTCCTGCGACAGGGGCAGGGGAACCGTGCGGAAAATGGGCATGAAAACGGAAAAAACGACGATGGAGCAAACCGTCAGGCCCAGAAAGCGCGGGTTCAGGTTCTTCCACCCCCACACCAGCAGGAGCATGTTCCCGGAGAAGATAACCCAGCTCGGAGAGATGCCGAAAAGGTAGTTCGACAGCACGGCCAGGCCCGACACCCCCATGTCGGGGAAGCGATAGGGCAGTGTGAAGTTGATCACGGCGAAGGCGGTGACGATGTTGCCCAGAATGATGACCAGAACGGCCTTCCATTCGCCGCGGATTCCCCGAAACAGCGCCCCGCACCGCTCCCGCGCGTTTTTCGGGTTCAAAACCCCTAATTTCAAATTTTTCATAAATCTGTCCCCCTCGGGTTTCGTGTCCTTCTGCCAGCGCCCCTCTGCTGTTATAATCAGCAAGCTGGGGCAGCGGTACTATATTTGCGCCACGCAGAATTATATAGGGAAAAAAGGAAAAACAGGGGATACGGGGGGAAAACGGACAATGACCAGCGACAACGCCGGCTACAACGCCGGGAGCATACAGGTTCTGGAGGGTCTCGAAGCCGTCCGCAAACGCCCCGGCATGTACATCGGGGACACCGGCAGCCGCGGGCTGCACCACCTCGTCTACGAGGTCGTGGACAACGCCGTGGACGAGGCCATCGGGGGGTATTGCGACCGCATCGACGTCACCATACACGAGGACGAAAGCATCACGGTCCGGGACAACGGGCGCGGAATCCCGACGGACCCCCATCCTTACAACGGGCGCCCGACCAGCGAGGTCGTCCTGACCATTCTGCACGCCGGCGGCAAGTTCGGAAGCGGGGCCTACAAGGTCTCCGGTGGGCTGCACGGCGTCGGAGTGTCCGTGGTCAACGCCCTGTCCGAGTGGCTGGAGGTCACGGTTGCCCGCGACGGCGTCGAGCGCTCCCAGCGATTCGAACGCGGCACGCCCGTGACGGAGCTATCCCCCGGTGTCCCCGCGGAATGGCGCGGGACCCAAATCCACTATCTGCCGGACGCCGCGGTGTTCGAGGAGGTCAAGCACTCGCTCGACATCCTGAAAAGCCGTCTCCGCGAACTGGCGTTCCTGAATCCCGGCCTGCATATCCTGATCGAGGACACGCGGACGGGCGAGAAGAAGGACTATTGTTTCGAGGGCGGAATCAAGGCCTTCGTCGAGTATTTGGACCGGGGCAAGACCGCGCTTTTCTCCGCGCCGATCGTCCTGTCCGGGGAGCGGGACGGAGTGGCCGTCGATGTCGGCTTCCAGTACAACGACACCTATCTGGAGCGCGTCTTCTCGTTCGCCAACCTGATCCACACCATCGAGGGGGGAACCCACGTTTCGGGGCTGCGCACCGCGATGACGCGCGCAATCAACGAGGCCGCGCGCACCGCCAAGATACTGAAGGAGAAGGACGAAAACCTGACGGGCGACGACCTGAAGGAGGGGCTGACCTGCGTGATCTCCGTGAAGCTCGGCGACCCGCAGTTCGAGGGGCAGACCAAGACGAAGCTCGGCAACAGCGAGGTCAGGGGTATCGTGGATTCCTTCGTTTACGAGGGGCTTCTGGCTTGGTTCGAGGACAACTCTGAAGTGGTGAAGCCCATCGTCGAGAAGGCCATTCGTGCCCGTCAGGCCCGTGACGCGGCCAAGCGCGCCCGGGAACTCGTCCGCAAGGGGGCCATGTCGGGAATGAGCCTGCCGGGGAAGCTGGCGGACTGCTCGTCCCGCTCTCCCGAAAACACGGAGCTTTATATCGTCGAGGGAGACAGCGCCGGCGGTAGCGCCAAGCAGGGGCGGGACCGTTCCTTTCAGGCGATTTTGGCACTTCGCGGCAAGATACTGAACGTCGAGAAGGCGCGGCTCGATAAAATGCTCGGCAACAACGAGATACGGACGATCATTCAGGCGCTGGGGTGCGGGATCGGCAACGATTTCGACGCGCAGAAGCTGCGTTACCACAAGATCATCATCATGACCGACGCCGACGTCGACGGCGCGCACATCAGCACCCTGCTCCTGACGTTCTTTTACCGCCATATGCCGGAGCTGATCAGCAACGGTTATCTCTATCTGGCGCAGCCGCCGCTTTTCAGGGTTCAGCGGGGCAAGCAGGTCAACTACTGCTACACGGAGAAGGAGCTGCGGACCCATGTCGACGCCGCGGGAGAGGCCAAGGTGGGGATACAGCGTTACAAGGGGCTCGGCGAAATGAACCCCGGGCAGCTGTGGGAGACCACGATGGACCCCGAGAACAGGGTTTTGAAGCGCATCGACATCGACGACGACGTTCTGGCCGACGAGTACTTCGACATCCTGATGGGCGACAAGGTCGAGCCGAGGCGCGAGTTCATCACCTCCTACGCCCACGAAGTCAAGAATCTGGACGTGTAGCAGGGCCGGGGACCCCTGCGCCCCGTCGGTCCGGGGGTAATGTTGGCGGTTTTGATGTCGCGAGAGTGGCGGAACTGGCAGACGCGCCGGACTTAGGATCCGGTGCCGCAAGGCGTAGGGGTTCGAGTCCCCTCTTTCGCACCAGACGAATTTGAAGAGATAAAACCTCAGAGAAGCCAAAGGAGCCTATTCATGAAAAGAAGTTTGTTTGTCGCTTTTTTCTTATGTTTTGCGTCGGTTATTATGGATTTTTTCTATTTCCGCCAAGAAAATGCGGATCAAATTATTATTTACATGCAATATCACTCCGTTTTTGCAGGATTATTACGTTTGGCGATTCATTGGGTGATATTGTCATCCGTTTCTATTTCATTTTTATTCTTGTGGGGATGTATCCCCTATGTAGGCTCTTTTTTACAAATTACGGTATGGTTGCTATCAACATTGCCCTTCAGACTGTATTATATTGTCGTGGGATATGTGCCGAGTTCTCAAGATTTATGGAATTTGTGGACAACTCCCTTGGATCTTGCAGCAGAAACGGTTTTCGTTTTACTGTCTCCCCGCAGCATATTTAAGGTGTGTTTTCCAATACTGTTCGTACTCCTCTTACTCTTTTTTATAGATAAAAAATACCCAAGGACCCAAGGACCCAAGGACCTCAGAAGCGTCTACGTATCAATCGCGTATTTGCTATAGTGCCAGCCTTATTGTTGTTTTCGATCTATATCTTTCATCCGGTCAGCGGACATGTTTTCTATGACTCTATTGCCAATAGCCGCCATATTGTGTTATGGCTTGCCAGAGAGTACGAGCTTTACGAAATCCCAAGAACTGAGATTGTGAGCAAATCTGCAATTTCCCCAGAAGACAACATTTTATTGATTATCGACGAATCTGTCAGAGCAGATTATTTATCTGCTATCAATGAAAATGTTGGAAAAACTACACCTTGGCTTTCAAAATACCTCTCGGAATTTAACGAGACCGCTTTTAATTATGGGATAATGTTGGCTGGCGGAACCAATTCTTTCTTGGGGCGTTCAATTATACTCACGGGAATTTCTCGTTTGCCGGATGAGGATTTTTCGTCACAACGCAATCCTACAGTTTTTCAAGTAGCTAAAGCCAATGGATATAAAACGGTTTTGATAGATTTGCAGGGAATGTTTCCCTATTCAGTTATTCGTAAAAGCGACATGGGGTACGTGGACGAAGTTTATCTCAAATGGAGTGTTTTCTCTTCGGATCCTAAAAAAGCTGATATCGCAGCAGCGGCACAGTTGAGAAAGCGCATGAATGAAGAAAAGGGATTGTTTATCGTATTGTTGAAATGGGGGGTACATGTACATTATGAAGCGCGTTACCCCGGTTCTGAGGCAGAACATCAACACTTTCTGCCTAAACTGGAAGAAGAGGAACGTCATTCGTCAGAGAAACGTCTCCAGATTGTTAATAGTTACAAAAACGCTCTCCGTTACAATGTAGATGGTTTTTTCTCCGCGCTTTTAGGCAGCGATTTGCGTTCTTTGAAAAATACGACGATATTATGGACCTCCGACCATGGTCAGAGTTTGCAGGAAGACGGACAATTGGAACCTCACAGTTCCAGTTACATAGAGCAAGCGCTGGTGCCTTTTGTGATGTTCAGCACAAATCGATGGGTTTTGGACAATCTCAAAAGGCCGAAAGATATTGAATTCACTCTCAGCCACATGAATATCTACCCTAGCTTGTGTTCCATTATGGAAAAGAAAACGAATGTTATCAACGGCGAGTATACATCGTTATTTTATACGGGGGAACCAATCCTGCCTCCCCTATGTTATGTGTACGGTTCTCTTTGGAATGGCATAGTAGCTCATCCAGACGTTGAAAACAATAAACTTAAACTTCGTGAAGAAAAATATCTTTATTAAGAGCGCATTACTGGGGCAAACTGCATGAGGAGACCTCTGGAAGGGGTGAGTTTGTGAACAAAGGTGGGTTAAGGCACTTAATCTGCGCGACGCGGAGCTCCGTCAGCGGTTTGAGCGTCGCGTGGAAAGAAGAGACGGCATTTCGGCAGGAATGCGTTGTGCTTGCCGGGATTGTGCTTGGTGTTTCAGTTATCCCCGGTCTGACGGCATGGGATAAGATTTTGCTCATTGGTTCTTGGCTTCCCGTCATGTCGATAGAGTTGCTGAATACCGCTATTGAGTGTGTGTTCGATTTGGTTACCAAGGAATTTCACCCTATGATAAAAAAAGGCAAAGACACCGCTTCTGCCGCAATTTTTGTCATGATCTGTTTGAATATCGTACTCTGGGCGGGATATGTGATAAAGCTCACCGAATAACTAATAGTGGGGATCACGCAACGGCCGAACGGAATCCGCCCAAATTCCGCCGAGGACTCAGGCCTGAGACCCCGGATCGGCAAGTTCTGCGTCCTCGGATCGGGAAGCGTCTTTTCATAAATTTCTCATATCTATGCCTTATCATGCAATAAAAGCCAATTCGCGGCTCCGGCATGGGAAGGAATGGGGCGGCGTTTGACTGCAAACAGGCATGATGCGGGGAGGAATTTTTATGGAACGGCGTGAATTTCTGAAAAAATCCTTGGCCCTCGGGCTCGGCGCGGGGGTTCTCTTTCTGCCGAAAGGCATCGGGCGGGGCGTTTCCCGCGCACTCGCGGAGGAAAAGCGGCCCGACCTGGTGGCCCTGAGGGGCCCTTCGCCCGAGGCGATGTTCGACCGCGGAATCGCGGCCCTGGGCGGCATGGGGCGTTTCGTAAAATCGGGGCAGACCGTGGTCGTCAAGCCCAATATCTCTTGGGACGTCCCGGAGGCGGAGGCGGCCAACACTCCGCCCGCCTTGGTGGCGCGCGTCGTCAGGCATTGTCTCGACGCGGGGGCCAGGCGCGTCTACGTGATGGATCACTCCATCGAATACTGGGAAAACTCCCTGAAGGCGAGCGGCATCGGCGCGGCCGTCAAGGAATCGGGAGGCGTCTACGCCCCGGCGGAGGACGCGAGGTACTACCAGAAGATCGACCTCAAGGGCTCTTCCGCGCTTCAATCGACGCAGATTCACGAGACGCTGCTGGAAAGCGACGTTCTCATCAGCGTCCCCGTGCTCAAGCACCACGGCGGCGCGGGGATCAGCGTCGCGATGAAGAACCTGATGGGCTGCGTCTGGAACAGGCGGGATTACCACGCCAAGGGGCTTCAGGACTGCATCGCCGACTTTCTGTACGCCAGAAAGCCCGATTTGTGCGTCGTGGACGCTTACCGCGTCATCACCCGTCAGGGACCGCGGGGAGGCTCCCTCGACGACGTCGCCGAGATGCGGGCCCAGATACTGTCGCCCGATGTCGTGGCCGCGGACTCCGCGGCGGCCAGAATGCTGAACCGCGATCCCTCGGACATCGGCCACATCCGCCTCGCCGCCGAGGCGGGATTTGGGGAAATCGACCTGACGAAGCTGAAAATCGAGCGCCTGGTTCTGTAAGAATGCACGCCGGAGCGACGTTCATGAAACGAAAGCGCTTTTGGTACAGAATGCTGTCCTGGTGGCGTTTTTTCGCGGCGGCGGGGGTTCTTGCCGTTTTTCTCCGCGTCTACACGTCGCCGCTGACGACCTGGAGCGATATCCGCGCCGCTCTGATGAGCGTGCAGTTCACCGGCGCCCTGATGTCCGGCGGCCTCGGGTGGGCTGCCGTTTTCGCCGGCCTTCTCACCGCCGGGCTGCTGGGACGCTGGTACTGCTCCGTGCTCTGTCCTTTCGGAACGCTGCAGGAGGTGGTCTGGAGGGCCGGCGGTCTCCTCGCCGGCAGACGGCGGAAAACGCGCTACGTCACTCCCTGGCGTTTCCGCGGCCTCGTCACCGTCCTGGCGGGGGCGGGATTTCTCTTCTCCGTCCCGGAGCTGTTCATCCCCGCGGACCCGATATCGAACTTCGGGCGCGGCGTGAGGAGCATTTACGTCCTCTTCTCCGATGGATTTTTTTCTGGTTCTGGTTCTGGTTCCGGC
>JAISMH010000174.1 GCA_031276855.1 Synergistaceae bacterium | reverse complement strand
ACTCATTTGCACGGCGTCGGGAGTTTGGAAGAAGCATTGAAAAAACTGGATTTTCGAAAGGGTGATGCGCGAAAAAAAGGGCGTGCAAAAGGGTATACCCTCTTGCACATCCCCCCTGTGAAAATTTTTGAAGAATTTCTCCTCAAGAATGAAAAATCAAGATAAAGAATCAGCTTTCTAATCTGATTGGAATTTTACATCTTCAACCGGCTTTGCGCAAGGCCTTGGGGGAACATGCTGATTTTCAGCTATAATTTTCAATTATAGCTGGTAAGCGTTCACCCCCCCGCGTCCGATTCGCATCTGACAGTGGTTTTCATTCAGGGGGGAGGGGCGGGGGGTATGCTCCGCGCAAACTGCCGCGCTCCGATCCGAAAAACGCCCGGCGTACTTTAAGGGAGGGTTTGCATTGAGCGGAAAGGCCGAAAACGACAACAAAGTCAGGGTGGCTGTGGTTCAGGCGTCTCCGGTGGTCATGAACTGCGAGGCGACCGCGGACAAGTGCGTGAGCATTGTCGGGGATCTGGGGCGGCAGGGCGTTCAAATCGCGCTGTTCCCGGAGGTGTTCATTCCCTGTTATCCGCGGGGCCTTTCCTTCGGGACCTTCATCGGCAGCCGTTCTCCCGAAGGGCGCGAGGAATTTCTGCGCTACTACAAAAACAGCGTCGAAGTCCCCGGCCCCGTGACCGAACGGCTGGGGCGGGCCGCGGCGTCCGCGGGGCTTTACCTCTCCATCGGAGTGACCGAACGCGACAACGGCTCGCTTTACTGCACTCTGCTCCACTTCGGGCCGGACGGGGCCCTTTTGGGCAAGCACCGCAAGCTCAAACCGACGGCGGCCGAGCGGATCGTGTGGGGCGAGGGCGACGGCAGCACTCTGCCGGTTGTCGGGACCCCGTGGGGAAACATGGCGGGCCTGATCTGCTGGGAGAACTACATGCCTCTGGCGCGCAGCGCCCTTTACGGCAAGAACGTGACGCTCTACCTGACCCCCACCGCCGACTCGCGCGAGAGCTGGCAGGCGACCGTCCGCCATATTGCCATGGAGGGACGCTGCTACGTCCTGAACTGCAACCAGTTCGTCACGAAAGAAATGTACCCCGCCGATGTCGGCTGCCGCGACGGGTTCGGCCTGCTGCCGGACGTCATGTGCCCGGGCGGCAGCGCCATCGTGGACCCGCTCGGAGAGTACGCGGCGGGCCCGGTTTTCGGCAGGGAAGAAATCCTGATCGCCGAGCTGGACATGGACAGGGTATGGGCCTCCCGCTTCGATTTTCACGTCACGGGGCACTACTCCCGCCCGGACGTTTTGCGGCTTCTGGTCGACGAGACCCCCCGCGGAAACGTCCGCTACGAAATCGAAAAAAATACGGGAAAAAATACGGATTGAAGCGCGAGTATCGTACGTGCCGCTTCGCGGTCTGCCGCCGTTCCATTTCGCCGTTTTTGGCTTTTTGGCATAAAATCGGCTTTTTGGCATAAAATAGGAACGACCGGCGCGGCGCGCCGGAAACGTTTTCGGAGGCGGCGAATGAGCGGAGAGATTGCGGAGGACATAGAAAAAATTCTGAGAGAAACGGCGGAGAGACCTTTGAAGGTAAGGCTCTATCCCGATCCCGTGCTGAAGGTGCCGGCCGAGCCGGTGGAGCGGTTCGACGGAAGCCTGTCTCGTTTCGTCGAAAAAATGCGCCTGACGATGGAGGTGTCCGAGGGCGTGGGGCTGGCCGCGCCCCAGGTGGGCGTCTCGAAAAAAATAGCCCTTGTCTCTTATGAAAACGTGTTTTGCGTTTTGGTCAACCCGGCGCTTCTGGAACAGGACGGGGAGCAGGACGGGGATGAAGGGTGCCTCAGCTTTCCGGGCATCTACGCGCCCGTGAAGCGCCCGGCCCGCATCCGGGTGGCCGCCCGGGACACGGAAGGGCGGGAGCGCGTTCACGAGGTCGAAGGCTACGCGGCCCGCGCCTTTTTGCACGAAATGGATCATCTGGACGGGAAACTTTTCATCGACCGCCTTTCGCCCCTGAAACGCGGCATGATACGCAAAAAAATGGTCAAGCGCGCGGCGGCGGAGGCCCGGCAGTGAGCGCGGAGCCGAGAATCTGGTTCATCGGAGGAGGGGGCTTTGCCGCTTCGTGCCTCACCCGCATGAGCGGAAGCCTCGCGTTCGAGAAAATTCTCACGGGCTTCCCCTCGAAGGCGGGGAGAGGGCTGGCCGAGCGCGTCTCCCGCGTCGAAGAGGCCGCCCGGAAGCTGGGGCTTCCCGTGGAGCGGACGGGCCCCCTGTCCCGGAACGAAGGGATTGCGGAAGCCCTCTCCGCCGCTCCCCCGGACATCGTTTTCGTCGTGGACTTCGCGCAGTTGATTCGGGAACCCCTTTTGAGCGCCCCGCGCCACGGGTGCCTCAACATCCATCCCTCCCTGCTGCCCCGGTGGCGCGGAGCGGCGCCCGTGCAGCGCGCCCTGCTGAGCGGAGACGCCGTGACGGGCGTGACGGTCTTCCGCCTGGCCGAGGAGCTGGACGCCGGCCCGATTCTGAGGCAGAGGGAGATTCCGGTCCCTCTCACGATGACATCGACGGAGCTTTTCGATATCCTTGCTTCGGCGGGTAGCCAGATTGCGCTGGAGGGTGTAAAATCCATCGTTGAAGGTAATTGTCAGTTTTCAAATCAGAATTCAGAATTTGTGACCTACGCCGACAAAGTGAGCAAAGCGGAGACGCGGGTGTCCTGGGATTGGAGTCATCTTCAGATTCACAACGCGGTCAGGGCATTCGCCTCTTCTACGGGGGCTTTTACGTTTTTCGGAGGAAAGAGGCTGAAGCTGTGGCGGACGGTTCCCGTCGGCGCCGGGGGGATTCCGGGGCGGGTAGTCTGTTTCATCGAGGGCGATCCCGTCGTTGCCTGCGCGGAGGGTGCGCTTCGTCTGCTGGAAGTTCAGGCCGAGGGGAAGCGGAGGACAGGCGGCGCGGACTGGGCCTGCGGTTGCAGGCTGGAAGCGGGGAGTGTGATGATGTGATGGAGGACGGTATTCCAAGCGACCTTGTACGCCGCTGCGAATGGCCCAAAGCGATCGCCGTCACGGGCGCTTTGGGTTCCGGAAAGACCGAGTTCGTGCTGAACCTCGCCAGAGGCTTGAAGCAAAACGGAAAAAGCGTCACTATCGCGGACGCCGATATTATCAACCCCTATTTCTGTATCCGCCAGATTACCGAAGCACTTGAAAAAGAGGGCTTTTCCATTCTGAATCCCCCCGAGGCCGCCAAATGGTCCGACATGTCCGTCATCAACTCCGGTATAGGGAACGCCATCGCCGGCGCCGCCGAGAGCCTGTTCGATCACCTGATCCTCGACGTGGGCGGGGACGCGGGCGGCGTCATGGCACTGACACAGTTCGAGCCGATTATCCGCGCCGCGGGCTACAGGTTGCTTTTGATCGTGAACGCCTACCGGCCCAAGACGGCGACGCCCGAGGGCATCGCGCGGATGGCCTCCCGCATGGAGGCCCTCTGCGGCCTCAAGGTCGGCGCTCTTGTCAGCAACTCCCATCTGATGGAGGACACGACGCCCGAGGATGTCGTCCGAGGGCTCGAAACGGTTTTCCGGGCCGGCGAAAACATGGGCCTGCCCGTTCTTTACGCGGCCGTTACGCCGGAGCTTTGCGAGCCTGTGAAGGACTCGATGAAAAATTCGATGCGGGGAAGTCCGGCGCGCGATGTCCCTCTGTGGCCGCTCGTTCGATTCATGAAGCGTCCCTGGGAGGGTTCCGAAATGTGGTCTTAACGTTTTTTTCTTTTTTTCTTTTTTTCTTTTTTCTTTAATAAAGGGGTCCAGGGGTCCGTGACCCCTGGCGGGGTACGGGGCGGAGCCCCGTGATCCTGTTCAAGTTCTTTAATTTCATAAAGGGGGGTTTTGGAATGCCGAAAGGACGTGTGGCGATCCGGGAGGAGTTTTGCAAAAGCTGCGGGTTATGCATCGCGGCCTGTCCCACGAAAGTTCTGAGGATATCCGAGCACATCAATCCGAAGGGGCACCGGCCGGTCGAGCAGTTCAAGGAGGGCTGTACGGGCTGCGCCCTGTGCGCCCGAGTCTGCCCGGACGTGGCGTTGTCCGTGTACCGGACGGGCGAGTGACCGGCGGCGTTCGCCGGGCTATTCAAGTCAGGAGGTGCGAATCGTGGCAAGAGCGTTGATGAAAGGAACGGAAGCGATCGCGGAGGCGGCGATACAGGCCGGCTGCAAATACTTTTTCGGTTACCCCATCACTCCGCAGAACGAGATTCCGGAGTACATGTCGGCCCATCTGCCCAAGGTCGGGGGGATGTACCTGCAGGCGGAGAGCGAGGTGGCCTCGATCAACATGGTGATGGGCGGGGCCGCCACGGGGTACAGGGTGATGACGACATCCTCCAGCCCGGGCATTTCCCTGATGTCGGAGGGGATTTCCTACATCGCCATGGCGGAGCTGCCCTGCGTCATCGTGAACGTCTCGCGCGGCGGGCCGGGGCTTGGAAACATTCTGCCGGCGCAGGGCGACTACAGCCAGGCGACGCGGGGCATCGGACACGGGGATCAGAACATCGTCGTGCTGGCCCCCGGCAATCTTCAGGAGGCCGTGAACTTCACGCAGGACGCCTTCGAGCTGTCCCAGAAGTACCGTACGCCGGTGATGCTGCTGGCCGACGGCTTCATGGGGCAGATGATGGAGGCCGTGGACATCAAGCCGCGCAAGCCGGAGGACCCCGCGTCGAACGCGTCCTGGGCGCTGGGCTGGTGGGACGAGCGGGGCGGAAAGCGGGCGACGGTCTACAGCATGCTGCTGAACCCCGACGAGCTGGAGCCGCACGACGCGCACCTGCAGAAGAAATACGCGGCTATCCGGGCCAACGAGGCGCGGTGCGAGCGTTACCAGGTCGACGACGCGGAGCTGGTCGTCGCCGCCTACGGAACGACCAGCCGCGTCTGCCGGTCCGCCATCGTCAACCTCCGCGCGGAGGGATACAGGGTGGGGATGCTCCGTCCTCTGACGCTCTGGCCCTTCCCCGCCGCCGATTTCACGCTCCCGAAGAGCGTGAGGGGCATTCTGGACGTGGAGATGAGCGCCGCCTTCCAAATGGTGGACGACGTGCGCCTGGCGACTCTGTGCGACGTTCCCATCGCTACGGAAGGCCGCTGGGGCGGGCACTCGCCCTCCGTGCGCCAGATCGAGGAGAAGTGCAAAGAACTGCTTGGATCGAACGTTTGATTCAAATTCAGATTCAGATTCAGGCTCAGGCTCAGGCTCAGACTCAGACGTTTGATTCGGAAACAGGGGGTGTCTTGAATGAGTGAAACTCAGGTTTTCAGTATGCCCAGGACGTGGCAAGCGGACGTTCATACCCATTACTGTCCGGGCTGCACGCACGGCATAGCGCACAGGCTGGTTTGCGAGGCCGTTGACGAGCTGGGGATTCAGAACAGAACGATAGGCGTGGCGCCCGTGGGCTGCGCGGTGCTGATGCACCAGTACATGGACCTCGACTTCATCGAGGCCGCCCACGGGCGCGCTCCGGCGCTGGCCAGCGGCATGAAGGCCGTGCGCCCCGACAGGATCGTTTTCACCTACCAGGGAGACGGGGATCTGGCCTCCATCGGCATGGCCGAGATCGTCCACGCGGTGAACCGCTGTCTGCCCCTGACCGTCGTTTTCATCAACAACGCCATCTACGGCATGACCGGAGGGCAGATGGCCCCGACGACCCTTCTGGGGCAAAAATCCACGACCAGCCCCACCGGACGGGACGCGAAGGTGAGCGGGTACCCCATCCGAATGTGCGAAATGCTGGCGACTCTGGCGGGCCCCGCCTACATCGAGCGCGTGGCCCTGACCCAGCCCAAGCACATCATCAAGGCGAAACAGGCCGTTCTCAAGGCCTTCAGGAACCAGACGGAAAACAAGGGAGTCTCCTTCGTCGAGCTTCTTTCCACCTGTCCGACCAACTGGGGAATGCGCCCCACGGACGCCTGCAAGTGGCTGGAGGAAAACATGATTCCCTACTATCCTCTGGGTGTCTACAAGGATTTCGCGTAGCGGAGGTGCGGTCATGGCGGAAAAATTCGAGAAATCTCTGATTGCGGCGGGGTTCGGCGGACAGGGTCTGATGGTTTTGGGACAGCTGATCGCCTACACGGGCATCGAGGAAGGGCGCTACGTCTCCTGGATTCCCTCCTACGGGCCGGAGATGCGCGGCGGCACGGCGAACTGCTGCGTCATCGTGTCGAGCGAGGAGGTCGGCGCGCCCGTGGTGTCCGAGGCGGACGTCATCGTGGTGATGAACCAGCCCTCCTTTGAAAAATTCAAGGACGACGTCAAAAAGGGCGGGATACTGCTTTACAACAGCGACCTCGTCAAGGCGGACGGCGTCCGGGCCGACATCCGGCTGGTCGCCGTACCGGCCAACGCCATCGCGAAGTCGGAAGGAAGCGAGAAGATCGCCAATATCGCTATGCTGGGCGCTCTCGTCGCCGCCTCGGGAATCGTGAACGACAAAACCTGCGTGGAGACCCTGAAGGAGAAGCTCGGCAAGAAAAAGCCCGAATATCTGCCGATGAACCTTTCCATTTACGAGAAGGGCAAGGCGCTGGCCGGCTGATTGGCCGATCGGATTTATTTGCGGCAAAAGGCCGGGGAACACATCCCGGCCTTTTGCCGTGTTTTTCCGGCATTCAGTTCGGGAATCCTGAACCTACTGGAGGATCTTGAATTTCAGATCGGTTAACGCGTAATCGGCCTTGTACGTTCCCGCCTGAGCGGGGATCATCTTGCCCAGGGCGCCCGTCAGCAGGTACTGCCCGGCCTCGATCGTGTAGCCCTGCTCCAGCGTGTTGTTGACGAGCCACAGGAGCGCCTGCCACTGGTCTCCCAGGGCGTCGTTGGAGATCCCTTCGTTGACGGACGTTCCGTCGAGGTCGAGCTTCACCCAGATACTGCCGACGTCGAGACCGTCCGGGAAGGGCGGCCCCACCAGGAACAGGCGGCTCCCGATGCCCGCCGCCACAATGTCGAAGAAGCCCACCTTGCTCATGTCCGTGAAATAGACCTGCGGAACCTCGATGCTGGGGTGAACGCCGGCGATCATCTTTTTCAGCGCCTCCGTGTCCTCCACGAGGCCGGTGATGGGGAGGGCCGTCCTGAAGGCCAGCTCCGTTTCGAGCATCATGCCCTGAAACGGGCGGAACTCCGTCGTCTTCGAGGGGTCGGCCTCAATGAAGCCGCTTTTGAACAGGGGCGCGCTCGCCGGGCGGTCCGTGCCGAAGCGCTGCATCTGGGCCCGGGCCGTCATGGCCCCCTTGAAGCCCGCGATGACCTCGCCCTTTCGGATCAGCTTCTCGAAAAGAATTTTCTGCACCTTGTAGGCGTTTTCCAGAGTGCGCTCCTCCGGCGGCACGTCCTCCAGAAGCGGCAGAGGTCGTCCGCTCTCCATCGCGCCCAGTATCCTGTCCGCTTCCTTCTCCCAGTCCCCGGCGGCGGCGGGAGACAAAAACATCAGCAGAAGGAGCGCGGCAAGAAACTTGCGCAGCCCCGCCGACCGAACGAACCCGATCGCCGCGAACCCGTGTGACATAAACCTGTGCGACATGAACCTATCCGACATGAATACATCCATCCTTTCCTGTCTTCGTCCGGAAATTTCTTTATTCGGAAACAGCGCCGACTGCGGAAATTATACTCCAAGGATTTGCGGATTTTGCGGCTTACCTTTTATTCAAACTCTTACTCGAACTCTCTCAAACTCTTATCCAAACTCTTGCGCACACTCAAGCTCTCACTCCCGTCCGAAGTGTTTTTCCAGCTCGGAAACGGATATTTCCAAGACCGTCGGGCGGCCGTGGGGGCAGAAAAAAGGCTGCCGGCAGCGGTGCAGATCCCGCCAGAGGGCCAGGGCCTCCTCCGGCCGGAGGCGCGTCGTCACCTTGACGGCCTCCTTGCAGGCCGTCGCGGCCCAGCTTCGCCAGAGGCACTCCACGGGGCCGGCGGCCTCCGGCGAGGCGCCCTCCGCGTCCCGAAGTGCCGCGAGAGAGGCCCGAAGCAGGGCCTCGGGCGGAACGGCCGAGAAGAGCGCGTTGGCGGCGCCGGGGACGGCCGTGAGCTGAAGGCCCCCGTTGAGCGCCTCGAGAGAAAACCCGACGCTTTCCAGAAACTCCCGCTGCTCCTGAGCCTCCAGTTGCAGCGTGGGGGGCAGGAGCGCGGGGATCAGGAGGGGCTGCGCGCGCATCCCCGCCGCCGCCGCCGCGCGGACGCGCTCGAACGCCACCCGCTCGTGCGCCGCGTGGGGGTCCACGATTTCCGCCCCGGCCGGCGTGTCGAACACGAGGTAACCCGAGCTCAGCTGTCCCAGATAGACCGCGTCCGCCGTCGAGTCCAGCGGGCAAGCCGCTTCTCCGCCGGAGACGCTCCCGCCCGTTTCCGCCGCCGGGAACGGGGGTTCCGCCGCGGCCCGCTCCCCAACTCCTCCAAATTCAACTCCAACTCCAACTCCAACCCCAGCCCCAATCCCAACTCCAACCTCGATCTCATCCCTGACCTCTTCCGGCCAAGCCACACGGCCGAAGAGCCTGTCGGGCCGGGCGGCGTGAGCGGGCATGGAGTACGAGGAAGAGGGAGAACGGGAAGGGGCATGAGAATGAGAGGTGGAAGTGGAAGGGGAGGGAAAATCCGTCTTTTCGCGGACAGGAGCGGGGCCCGATTTGAAGTCCCAGCCGCCCGCCCGCGGCGGAGGGTTTTCCCTGTTTTCCCTCTGCCCGCCGCCCTGAACGTACCGGGCGGGAGCGCCGAGCTTCGCGGCGGCCTCTTTCACGGCGTCGAAGACGTCCCCGGGGTAGCGGAAGCGGATTTCCGCCTTGGCCGGGTGAATGTTGACGTCGACCAGAGAGGGATCGATGGAAAAAAAGAGCGCCCAGCCGCCGGCCAGCTCCCGCGCGGCGGCGTTCACCGCGCCTTTGACGAGGGGGTCCGTCACGGAGCGCCCGTTGACGAACGAAACGACGTCGCTGCGCGCGGCGTGTCCCCGGGGCTGCCACCAGCACTCCAGCGCGACGTGCCCGGCGGCGGCCTCGACGGCCGAAACGGGCGGCTCCGCGCCCCAGAGCTGCTCGACGGCGCGGCGGCGATCCCCGCTCCCGTCCGTGGAAAAGACGGGGCGTCCGTCGTGTTCCAGAGAGAACCCGACCTCGGGGCGGCATATCGCGTACTCCCGCAGAATCGCCGCCGCCCGGCGCAGCTCGCCCGCCGCGCTTTTCAGAAACTTGCGCCGCGCGGGCAGGTTTTCGAAAAGGGAGTCCACCTGCACGCGCGTTCCCGGCGTGCAGTTCGTCCGCATGTGATCCGAGACGCGCCCGCCGCGGGCCCGGATGAGCCCCCCGGACTCGCCCGCGGGGCGGGAATGTATCTCCACCCCGGCCACGGCGGCCAAGCTGGCCAGGGCCTCGCCCCTGTAGCCCAGAGTGTGTATGGCCTCCAGATCCTCGATTCCGCCGATCTTGCTGGTCGCGTGGGGGGTCAGGGCCAGAGGCAGTTCCTCGAAGGCGATGCCGGCTCCGTCGTCCTCGACCACGATGCGAACCCGCCCTCCGTCCCAGAGACGGACGCGGATCCTCCGCGCCCCGGCGTCGAGCGAGTTCTCGACCATCTCCTTGACGGCCGACGCGGGACGCTCCACCACCTCGCCCGCCGCGATGCGCGACCAGACGCTTTCGGAAAGAAGTTTAATGTTCGTATTCATGCTCGACTCCCGCGCCCATACTCAACTTTCGCGCCGGAGTGCCTTTTTGCTTTTTTCCCGCAATTTGTAAAGCACCTCCATGGCCCTCATGGGCGTCAGGTTGTCGAGGTCCAGGTCCGCGAGCTCCTCCACGACGGCGTCCTTGTCGGTCGGGAAGAGGGACAGCTGTTCGCGCAAATGCGTCAGAGGGAGGGGCGCGGGGACGGCGGAACGCTCGAAGCCCTCGCGCTCGAAGAGCTCCAGCAGCTCGAACGCGCGCCGCAGCACGGACTTCGGCAGGCCCGCCAGACGCGCGACCTCGATGCCGTAAGAGCGGTCCGCCGGGCGGCGCACCACCTGATGCAGAAAAAGGATTCCTCCGGCGCCCTCGGAGACCGCCATGCTGCAGTTTCGGATTCCGCTCAGCCGCTCCTCCAGACAGGTCAGTTCGTGGTAGTGCGTGGCGAAGAGGACGCGGGGCGGCGTGCCCCGGACGGCGGCGGCGCAGTCGCGGTGCAGGTGCTCCAGAACCGCCCAGGCGATGCTCATCCCGTCCCACGTCGAGGTTCCGCGGCCGATCTCGTCCAGAATGACGAGGCTGCGCTCGGTGACGTTGTTCAGAATGTTGGCGGTCTCCAACATCTCGACCATGAAGGTGCTGTTGCCCCGCGCCAGGTCGTCCCGCGCGCCGATGCGCGTGAAGACACGATCGACGAGGCCGATGGCCGCTTCCTCCGCCGGAATCCACGACCCGGCCTGCGCCATGACGGTCAGAAGGGCCGCCATGCGCAGCCACGTGGACTTGCCCGCCATGTTCGGCCCCGTCAGAATGACGATGCGCGCGCCGTCGTTCTCGTTCAGATCCGCGTCCTTCGGCTCCTCGTCCTTCGGCGCCTCCCCCGCGCCCGCCTCGGGAGGCCCGCCGGAATCGGGATCGGAACCGGAAAAAATTTCCCCCAAGGTCACGTCGTTCGGGACGAAGGAGGAGTCGGCGAGCGCCGCCTCCAGCACCGGGTGCCGGCCGCCGCGGATGAGGAGCCCCGTCCCGGCGTCGACCCTGGGTTTCGTGTAGTTCCGCTCCCACGCCACGCGGGCGAGGGACGCCGCGCAGTCCAGGAGGCCCAGAAGGTGCCCCAGAAGTTGCAGGTTCAATCCGTTCCCGATCGTGTACTCGAGGATTTCACGGAAGAGCTCCGCCTCGATACGGGCGGTTTCGCCCTCGCTGCGGCTCATTTTATCCTGAAATTCGCGCAGTTCCGGCGTCACGAACCGCTCGGCGTTCGCCAGGGTCTGGCGGCGCTCGTAGCGGGGCGGAAGCGTTTCGAGCCCCGCCCGCCCGACTTCGAGGTAGTAGCCGAACACCCGGTTATAGCCCGATTTCAGGCGCGGGTTTCCCGTCGCGGCGCGTTCCTTTTCCAGATAATCCCGGAGCCACGCCTCGCCGTTTTCGCTGATTCCGCGCCACGAGGCCAGTTCCTCGTTGAAGGACGATTTCACCGCCGCCCCGGCTCCCAGCGCGCGCGGCAGGTTCTCCTCGAGCGCGCCGTCGAGGTACTCCGCCAGAGGGTCCAGCTTGGGAACCGCCCGCAGGACCTCCGCCAGAGGCTCCGCGAAGGGAAGGGCCCTCAGTCCGGGGAGCAGGCGCAGCGTGTCCCGGATGCCGCCCAAATCCCTCGGAGTCCCCGCCCCCAGAGAAAGGCGGGAGAGGCACCGCTCGACGTCGCGGCAGCCCGAAAGAAGGTCCTGCAGCTCCTCGCGCAGCGGCGCGTCCGAAACCAGACAGCCGATATAGTTCTGCCGTTTGGCGATGGCCCCGATGTCCAGAAGGGGCCGCAGCAGCCAGTCTCTCAGGGATCGGCGCCCCATGGGCGTGCGGCAGCGATTCAAAGTGGAAAAAAGAGAATTGTCGGCCGCGGAGCCTCCGGGGATCAGTTCGAGGTTTTTCTGCGCGGCCTCGTCCAGATACATGTGATCGGACGGCCTGAGCGGCGTGACGCGCAGCACGTGGCGCACCGCGCTGAACTGGGTGGAGGACAGGTAGTCCAGCACCGCCCAGGCCGCGCCCACGCAGGGGTCGTCCTCGGCGATGCCGTACCCCTCGAGGCGCGGGGAGGAGAGGGCCGCCTTCAGGCGGGCCGCGGCGACGGAGGTCTTGAAGGACTCGTTCGGCTGGGGCAGGAGAGGCAGAGAACGGAGGGCGGGCGGAAGGTTTTCCGTTTTCAGCCCCGCGGGGCAGAGCACCTCGCCCGGCGCGAACGCGGACAGAAACGCTGCGGCCTCGTTTTGGGACAGGGTCCCCGCTTCGAGGCGTCCCGTTTCCGCGGACAAAAGGGCCACGGCGAATTTTAATTTTTCCCTGTCCTTGACGGGGAGAATGGCCGCGAGGTGCCCGGCGTCCCCGCCCGAGCCGGACTCCTCCGGGACGTAGGTGCCGGGCGTGACGACGCGGACGACGCGGCGCTCGACGATATTGCGGCCGTCCGACTCCCCGACTTGGTCGCATATCGCCACGCGGTGCCCGGCTTTCACCAGGCGCCCCAGATACATGGACAGCGCGTGGTGGGGAATCCCCGCCATGGGGATGTTCTTTTCGGAGTCCCGGCTGGTGAGGGCGATGTCCAGAACCGCGGAGGCGGTGCGCGCGTCGTCGAAAAAAAGCTCGTAAAAATCCCCCATGCGGAAAAGCAGGACGGCGCCGGGGTATTCCGCTTTCCATTTTTTGTACTGCGCCAGCCAGGGCGTGATCTTCAGTCCCTCGGGTATCGTCAAGTCCGCTCCCTGTCCTTCGCGTTCACCCGGCTCATGGCCCGCTCCAGGCCGAGCGAGGCCCACGCCTCCGCGCCCTCCGCGGCGTCCGCCAAAAGGCCGGGCAGGGCTTTCATCTCTTCGCCCGGCAGATGCCCCAGCACCCAGTTGATCTTGTTCCCGGAGACGGAGTCTCCGACTCCGACGCGCAGGCGCGGAACCGCGAGCGTCCCCAGGCAGGCGATGACGGAGGCCAGCCCGTTGTGCCCCCCGGCGCTGCCCTTGCCGCGGAGCCGGAGCCGTCCGAAGGGCAGGGCGATGTCGTCGCAGATCACCAGAACGTCGGAGGGCTCCAGCTTGTAGAAGCCGACGGCCTCCCGCACGGCCAGACCGCTCAGGTTCATGAAAGTGAGCGGTTTCAGCAGAATGAAATCCCGGTCCCGCCAGAATTCTCCTCTGAACTTCGAGACCGGGCCTCCGAGAGAGCGCTCCCGCACCCAATGGTCGATGACGGCCCACCCCATGTTGTGCCGTGTGTAAACGTACTCCTGACCGGGATTTCCCAGTCCGGCCACAAGTTTCACGAGACGCGGGCCCCCGTTCGGCCTCAGGCGGCTTCGCCGGGGGCTCTGCTTATTTCAAAACGCATTCTCACGTTCATTTTCAAAACCCATTGCAAAAGTCATTTTCAAAATCCATTGCAAAATTCATCTTGGGGCTCATTCCTCGGCTTTCGTCCCTTTGCCCTTGGCCAGGACTTCGACCTCTTTTTCCTCTCCGGGGGTCTCTTCCGCGACGGCGCGCGGCGTGGCCACGATGGCCACGACCTCCTCGGGGTCGGCCAGGAGGGTGAAGCCGCCGGCGTCGAGGTCCCCGACATGGATCATCTCTCCCAGGGCGAGCCCGGAAATGTCGACGTCGATGGACTCCGGTATATCCATGGGCAGCGTTTCGATCTCGATCTCGTGAAGATTTTCGAGGACTCCGCCGTCTTTGATGCCGGGGCAGGCCTCTTTGCCGTGGATGCGGATGGGGACGTTCACCGTGATTTTACGCCCCTTCAGAAGGCGCATGAAATCGATATGCACGATGCCTCCCGTCAGGGGATTGCGCTGCACCTCGCGGATGATGCACATTTCCTCGCTTCCGGAGGGCAGTTTCAGCGTCAGGCGCATCGTCTCCCAGTGCCCGGACTCCAGCAGGCGGGTGATCCGCGTCGTGTCGATCTTGCCGACGACGGGTTCGGGCAGCTCCGGGCCGTAAAACACGCAGGGGGTGAAGCCCGCCTTGCGCAGTCTGCCCACCGCGCCTTTCCCTTCTTTCACTCTGGGCTCCATCACGATCGTTACTAGCTCAGACATACCAACAACTCCTTGCCTCATCTATAAAATTTGCCGTTCTTTCGGGTCCCCCGCGAAAATTGCCGCGGAATTTATCCTGAATTTCATCCTGCGGAAAAAAGAGAACCCCGCATGACGGCTCTGCTTACCGTGTGTCCCGGCGCATTCGGCCGGGCTATTCTATTTATCGAACAGACTGCTGACCGACCGGTCGCTGTGCACGCGCAGGATGGCCTCCGCGAAAAGGGGCGCGATCGAGAGCTGCATGATGCGCTCGGATCGCTTGGCCTCCGGCAGGGGTATCGTGTCGGAAAAAACCAGTTTGTCGATGTCGGAGGCGTTGATGCGCTTCATCGCGGGGCCCGACAGGACGGCGTGGGTCGCGCAGGCGTAGACCGCCCTGCATCCCCGCTGCTTCAGCCCGGCGGCGGCGTTGCATATCGTGCCGGCCGTGTCGATGATGTCGTCCACGAGGATGGCGATTTTCCCCTGCACCTCTCCGATGATGTCCATGACCTCGCAGAAGTTCGCGACCTCGTAGGAGCGCCGCTTGTCCACGATCGCCAAGTCGGTTTTCAGCATGACGGCGAAGTGCCGGGCCCGGACCACGCCGCCCACGTCGGGGGCCACGACCACGACCTCGCCGCGCTTCAGATCCGCCTCCAGCGCCTCCCTGAAATGAGAGGCCAGAAGGGGCATTCCCGTCAGATGATCGACGGGGATATCGAAAAATCCCTGTATCTGCCCGGCGTGGAGATCCGCGGTGATGACGCGGTCCGCCCCGCTGTTCGCGATCAGGTTGGCGACCAGCTTGGCCGTGATCGGCTCCCGCGGTTTGCTTTTTCGGTCCTGGCGGGCGTATCCGAAGTAGGGCGTCACGACGTTGACCCGCGTGGCAGAGGCCCGCTTGAACGCGTCGACCAGAATCAGCAGCTCGACGAGGTTGTCGTTGGCGGGGGAACACGTCGGCTGTATGACGAAGATATCCGCGCCCCGAACGCTTTCGTCGATGGAAAGGCCGATTTCGCCGTCCGAGAAGCGGTAGTGGCGCGCGACCGACAGTCTGACGCCCAATTCGCTGCAAATGCGCTTGGCAAAATCCGGATGTGCCGTACCGGAAAAAATTTTGAGAGTTTTCACGCCAGACACCGTCACAGCCTCCCGTTTTTGTAAACATTCAAGCTCAGAGGGGCAGAACTCGTTCAGTCGCTGCGCTCCTTCACTTAAGCAGACGGCCAATGAGCGAAGCGAATTGTGTCGGTCGCTTACCCGCGCGGCAGTTTGCGCGGAGCATGCCCCCCCGAGACCCCCTGTGATGAACGCATGTCTTAGCTGAACATGGTGTACAGGGTTTGAACGGTTACCCGTTTTTATTGCGTCAGGGCCTTTTTCCTGAGAGCCCAGTTCTCGATGTTTCTCTGCCGGGTCCGCCCCACGCCCAAAGCCCCTGCCGGGACGTCCGCCGTAATCGTCGAGCCCGCGGCGGTCATGGAGTCGTCGCCCAGAGTCACCGGAGCCACCATCATCGTATCGCTTCCCACGAAACAGCGGTCTCCGATTTTGGTCGGAAATTTGTTTCTGCCGTCGTAGTTGCAGGTGACGGACCCCGCCCCTATATTAACACCTTCCCCCAGGGCGGCGTCCCCCAGATAGGAGAGGTGGGGGACCTTGCTGCCCTTCCCGACGGAGGTTTTTTTGAGCTCGACGAATTTGCCGGCGAAGGCGCCCTCCCTCAAAAGGGACCCCTCGCGGATATAGGCGAACGGCCCCGCCCTCGCGTCGTCGCAGAGCTCGCTGTCCTCCACGATCACGTGTGCGGCCAGCCGGACCCTCCGCCCCAGTCTGGCGTTTTGCAGGACGCAGTAGGGGCCGATGACGCTGCCCTCCCCGACGGAGGAGTTTCCCCAGACCTGCGCCCCCGGCATCAGAGAGACGTCGGGGCCGAACTCGGCGTCGGGGCCGATCCACACGGCGGAGGGGTCCGTCACCCGCACGCCCCTCTCCATCCACGCGAGAACGAGGGCGTCCCGGACGGACACGGCGGCGGCGGCCAGCTCCGCCTGGGTGTTGACGCCCAAAAGCTCCCGTTCCTCCGCGATCAGGGCCTGGGTTTTCAGCCCTTCGCCGTTCATCAGCCCCACGGCGTCGGGAAGATAGTACTCTCCCTGCGCGTTGTCGTTTTTCAGGCGCCCGATCACCCGCGAAAGCGCCTTCGTCTCGAAGAGGTAACATCCCGCGTTGACCTCCCGGATTCGGCGCTGTTCGGGCGCGGCGTCTTTGTGCTCCACGATGGAAACGGCGTCCGGGGAACGTATTATCCGGCCGTAGCCGTCGGGATTGGAAGCGGCGAAACTGAGCAGGGAACAGGAGGCGTCCGCTTCGAGATGGGAATCGACGAAAGAAAGAAGGGTTTGATGCGCGAGGAGGGGAAGGTCTCCGTTGAGCACCAGAACGTGGCCGAATCGTTCCCACCAGCCGCGGGAGACCTGAACGGCGTGTCCCGTGCCGAGCTGTTCTCCCTGCCGGAGGATCTCGACGGAGGGGAAGGAGGATTGCAGATAGCCGCGCACCTGTTCTTCTTTGTATCCGACCAGGACGGCGGCGGCCGATGGGCCGCACCGGAGGACGGTTTTCAGGAGGCAGCCCAGCAGCGGTTTGCCGAGAAGGGGATGGAGAACCTTGGGAAGTTCGCTTTTCATTCGGGTTCCCTTTCCGGCCGCCATGACGAGAACGCCTAACGTCGAATCCTTTGCTCTTTCTCCCACTCTTTCTCCCACTCTTTCTCCGCGAAGGTCAAAAAAACAGGGGAACATGCCCCCTGCGCTTGAAACCGATTGGCCGGGGCTGCTGAAAGGGCTCTGTCACAGATCCTTGATATAACTAAAAAAATCTTCCCCTGCCGCTCACGGCGAGTCACTCACCCCAATATCTTGACTGAACGGAGGCATTCTAACACAAACGCAGTTATAAAGGCAACAATTTGGGGTTTATTTGTTGTTCGTCTGTGATAATGTCCTGTTACGGTACAGTGGGAATGGAGCGATATGAGATTGCTGGGAATCGGATGTATCGAATTGTACTGTAACCAATATTCGCCCGGAAGCCCCTAAGCTGCCCAGCGAGGACGCGCGGCGGGGTTGCCGCCGCGCGCCTTTCCTGAATCCGCACAATAGGTCCGAGAGGTTATAGCGAATCAGCTTAAAAATCGTAAACGCTGCCGCGGGGACCCGCTC
>JAISMH010000169.1 GCA_031276855.1 Synergistaceae bacterium | reverse complement strand
AGGGTGACAGATGCTACATTGAGAACGCCGCGATGGTCGCAATCGACCGGATGCAAGAGGCTTTTGCGGGTGAAGCGGAGCGTTGGGGTCTTCAAAACGAGGACGATGTTGTGGCTATGATCAAGGATGTCCGGCGCGAGCGCTGGGAAAAGAAACATGCGGATAATGCTTGATACGAATCTCCTTGTCTCCAGGTTCATCTTCCCCAACGAGTATATGAACCGACTCAAACGGTTTTTGTGGTATCCGTTCAAGGGGGTAAAAAACTGATTTTGATAAAGCCTTATTATGACTAACTCTATCTCTATGATACCCCTTAAAGAAAAAAAAGATGCGCGAATTGAGAGTGAATTTAGTAATGTAGCGGTAACAAGACTTAACAAATTTTAATTCGATACCCCCTTGAACGGATACCAGGCAAAATGCGCTCCATGCTCAAAGCTCAGATTGATATCCAAACGCTGCCTGACATTATCCAGACGAACTTCTTTGATAAACCACGGCGCGCGGATTACAGGTTCGTGCTGTCCCGCATCCGTTCGGGACGCCGGGGCGTCCCGAACTCGTTTTTTATGCTACACTTGACGCTAGAAACGAGGCAGGACAAAAAAAGGGAGAAAAATGAAAATATCTTTTATCAGTATGTTGTTTGCGTTCTCGTGTGGATTGGACTACGTCGAGCGCGACCTGCTGGGGGTTTCGACGCATCACTCCAAGCGGGTCGCGTACATTGCTTCGCAGGTTGGCGGCCTCTTCGGGCTGAACGGCAGCCAGAAATCGGATCTCGCGGGCTGCGCGCTCCTCCACGACAACGCGCTGACCGAGTATATTCAGGACGAAGCCGACAGGGGAAACAATGTCCTGAGAACCGGGAAGAATGACGTGTCGCGCCACTGCATCCTCGGGGAAGAACACGCCAAAAGCATCCCGTTTTTCGGCAACGTCGGCAATGTCATTCTTTACCATCACGAAAACGCCGACGGAACCGGCCCGTTCGGGAAAAGGGCCGGGGAAATTCCGCTTTACGCCGCTCTGATTCACTTGGGGGATCAGCTTGATTCCGTCTTTCACTTCAGCACCATGACGGACGAAAAATATCGCCGTCTCGTCGATTTCGTGCGGAAAGAAACGGGAAAGCTCTTCTTTTCGGAATACGCGGAGGCCTTTTTGGACCTGTTCGGCCGGCAAAAATTCTCCGAAATGACGGATCAGGCAATCGACGGCTCGATAACCCGCTCCTTTCCCATGTTCCGCACGGAGTACAGCCCGGAGCAGGTGTTCGCCTTTTCCTCCGTGTTCGCGAGGATCATCGACTATAAATCCCGCTTCACGCGGGAGCACTCGGTGGGGCTTGCCGCGAAAGCCGCGGCGATCGCCGACTATTACCATTTCGACCTGGAAAAGAAGACCGCTTTTTATCTTGCCGCCACCCTGCACGACATCGGCAAGCTCGCCGTCGACGTCAACATTTTGGAAAAACCGGACCGTCTGACGCCCGCGGAGTTCTCCGCGATTCAGGAACACGCGTGGCATTCTTACCGGATTCTGCGCGACATCGACGGTTTTCGGAAAATGAACGGCTGGGCCTCGTACCACCACGAAAAACTGGACGGCTCGGGTTACCCTTTCGGCCTCACGGCTGTCGATCTCGGCTTCGAGGAACGTCTGATGGCCTGTCTGGACATCTATCAGGCTCTGGTGGAAAAGCGTCCCTACAAAGACGGAATGCCGCACGACAAAGCCATTGCCATACTCGACAAGATGGCGAAGCAGGGCGGTCTGGACGGGGATATCGTGAGCGACCTCAACGACAAGTTCGGAGGGATGTGCGCGGAGCCCACGGGAGCCGCGCTGAACGGCGAAGTTTGACGACACTTTAATTAAACGCACTTTAATTAAATGCAGTTCAATTAAATCATGAGGTGATTTTTTTGTCCGGACATTCCAAGTGGGCGAACATCAAGCACAGGAAAGCGGCGCAGGACTCCAAGCGAGGCAATCTTTTCCAGAAGCTGGTGCGGGCGATCATCGTCGCGGCCAAGGAAGGCGGCGGAGACCCGGGCATGAACATGCGTCTGAAAACCGCCATCGAAAGGGCCAAAGCCGTCAGCGTCCCGACCGACAATATCATCCGCGGCATCAAGCGCGGCACGGGCGAAATCGAGGGGGCTTCCTACGAAGAACTGACCTACGAGGCCTACGGTCCGGGCGGAGTCGCCGTTCTGATCGAGGTGATGACCGACAACCGCAACCGCACGACGCCGGAGATTCGGGCGCTGCTCTCCCGCAACGGCGGTCAGATGGGCGAGAGCGGCAGCGTGGCCTGGATGTTCGAGCGCAAGGGCGTCGTTGAGGTCAGGGGAGACGGTCTGGATGAAGACGCTCTGATGTCCTGCGGGCTGGACGCGGGCATGAGCGACATGGAGGCCTCCGGCGAGGGTTACACCCTCTACTGCGAGCCCTCCGGCCTTCAGGCGCTGAGGGAGGCCCTCGAAAAGGCGAAGTACTCCGTCGAGAGCGCGGAGACGCCGATGGTCCCCAAGACGCCCGTGGAGATCGCCGACGCCGAGGCCGCGCGCAAAGTCATCCGCCTGATCGACGCGCTGGAGGAGCACGACGACACGCAGAACGTTTACTCCAACTTCGACATTCCGGACGACGTGGCCGCTCTGATCGAGGAATAGGTTGCGTTCCGAAGAGAATCTTTTTCGGGAAAGCGCCGTTCCGGGGCTTGTCTGTCTGGGAATCGACCCCGGCCTGGCGCGCATGGGGTACGGCCTGGTGAGGCAGTCAGGTTCGGCCGTCAGCGCCGTTTCGTTCGGGTGCGTCGAGACGCCTTCCGATATGGCCTTCGAGCGGCGCCTTCTTTGCCTTTATGAAGCGCTCGGGGAGCAGATGAAAACCTGCTCCCCCGATTTTATGTGCGTGGAGCGCCTCTTCTTCGGGAACAACCGCACGACGGCGGAGTACGTCTGGCAGGCGCGCGGGGTGGTCATGCTTCTGGCCGCCCAGAGGGGGCTTCCGGTGCTGGAGCCGAAGCCCGCTCAGGTCAAGATGGCCGTCTGCGGGACGGGCACGGCCGACAAAACGCAGGTGCAGAGGATGGTGCAGCGCATTCTCGCGCTCGACGCGCCGCCGAGGCCGGACGATACGGCCGACGCGCTCGCCGCCGCCCTCGCGGGGCTGGCGTACTACGAGTACGAACGCAAAACGGGAGGCAGATTATGATTCGCTCTCTTCGCGGCGAGGTTCTTTCCGTGACGGAGACGTCCGTGGTTCTGGACGTGAACGGGCTGGGGTTCGGCGTCCTCTGCTCCAGGGGGGCGCTTTCGCTTTGCGTTCCGGGGAAGGACGCGAAGATCACGACCTGCCTGCAAGTCTCGGAGGCCGGGGCGTTCCTGTACGGCTTCGCGGACGAGAGGGAGCGTGAACTCTTTTTGAAGATCACAACGATCAAGGGCATTGGGGGCCGGACGGGGATGATGATTTTGGGGGTCCTCTCGGCCGACGAAATTGTCCGCGCGGTTTCTCTCGCCGACGCGAGCGTTTTCATGAGGGCCCCCGGCGTCGGGCGCAAGACCGCGGAGCGGCTCTGCTTCGAGCTGAGGAACAGCCTGTCCCGGGAGTTCGTCCCGGCGCAGGAGGCGGGCGCGCCTCCCGGCGCCCGCGGCCGCGCGGCGGACACGGTGGGGGACGCGCTGCGGGAGCTCGGCTTCAGCCAAAGCGACGCGGCCGCGGCCCTGAACGTCGTCCGCGCGGCTCTCGCCGAAGATTTCGACAAAATGAACGAAGAATCGCTTCTGCGGGCGGCATTAAAGGAGCTTCAGCGCAAATAGTCCAATATCGGGGTGCAGGGGACAAGTCCCCTGCCGAGGTATGGGGCGGAGCCCCATGTGAATTTAATAATGGGGCTTCGCCCCATGATCTTTTCTGGTGGGAGATTCGGCGATGCAAAAAGGCAATGCCCCGAAAGAAAACGACGGGCAGGAAAAGGAGCGGCCGAGTGAGGAAACGCGTTTTTTTTCTCTGCCTCGGGCTCAGGAGGACCTGACTATCCGCCCGACGACCCTGGACGGCTTCATCGGGCAGGAAAAGGTAAAAGAAAAGCTCCTGATTTACATTCAGGCCGCGAAAGGCCGGGGCGAGCCTCTGGATCACGCTCTTTTTTACGGCCCGCCGGGCTTGGGCAAGACCACCCTCGCGGGCATCATCGCCCGGGAGATGGGGGGGCAGCTGCGCACGACCACGGGGCCGGCTCTGGAGCGGGCCGGGGATTTGGCGGCCATCGTCTCCAACATCGAGCCCAGCGACGTGCTGTTCATCGATGAAATCCACCGCCTCCCCGCGCAGGTGGAGGAAATATTGTACCCCGCGATGGAGGATTTTTCCCTCCACATCGTGGTCGGCAAGGGGCCCCTGGCCAAGACGATAGGGCTTTCCCTGCCGCGCTTCACGCTGTGCGGCGCCACCACCCGGCTGGGACTGCTGACGTCGCCTCTGCGGGCCCGGTTCGGCATCGTCGAGCAGCTTTCGCTCTACACGGAGCAGGAACTCACCCTGATCGTCCGCCGCGGCAGCCGGACCTTCGGCGTGGAGATTCTGGACGAGGCCGCGGTCGAGATCGCGAAGCGGTCCCGCGGAACGCCGCGCGTGGCCCTGCGGCTCCTGAGACGCGTGCGCGACGTCGCCGCGGTCAAGGGCTCGGGGCTCGTCACGGGCGAGATGGCGGACCGCGCGATGGACATGCTGGACATCGATCCGGAGGGGCTGGACGAGGGGGACCGCCGCATCCTGCGCACAATCTCGGACCTCTTCGAGGGCGGCCCCGTGGGGCTCTCCACGATCGCCGCGGCTCTGAACGAGGATCCTCAGACGATCGAGGACATTTACGAGCCCTATTTGATTCAGAAGGGGCTCCTGGAGCGGACGCCGCGCGGGCGCAAGGTCACGGCAAACGGGTACGCCTACCTGGGGAAGACGCCGCCTTCCCGAGGGGAGACGCTGTTTCTGCCGCTGGAAAAGGACTGAACAAAAAGGGCGGACGGGCCGCGAGGGTGCGGCCTGACGCGATTGGCTGCAACTGGGGGTCTGTCATGATGGGAAAGCCGAACACGGAAAAGTCGAAAGTTTATTTCACGGACATGCGCTGCAAAGTGGGCGTCAGCCTGCTGGAGAAGCTGGACAAGCTGATCGGGAGGGCGGGTATCGAGCAGATCGATTTTCGGAAGAAGTTCGCCGCCGTCAAAATCCACTTCGGGGAGCCGGGCAACCTTTCCTTTCTGCGTCCCAACTTCGCGAAGACGGTCGCGGACAGGATCAAGGCGCTCGGGGGGATGCCGTTCCTGACGGACTGCAACACGCTCTACGTCGGGCGCCGCAACAACGCTCTCGTACACCTCGACGCGGCCTGCGAGAACGGGTATTCCCCCTTCTCCACGGGATGCCAGATCATCATCGCGGACGGCCTGAAGGGCACCGACGAGGCGGACGTTCCTGTGGAGGGCGGCGTGTACGTCAAGTCGGCGAAGATCGGGCGCGCCATCATGGACGCGGATGTCGTCGTGTCGCTCAACCACTTCAAGGGCCACGAACTCACCGGGTTCGGCGGGGCGATCAAGAACGTGGGCATGGGCTCCGGCAGCCGCGCGGGGAAAATGCTCATGCATAACGAAGGCAAGCCGGAGGTCAGGGAAAAAGACTGCGTCTGCTGCAAGCGCTGCGCGGAGTTCTGCGCCCAGGCCGCGATCGGTTTCGCGTCGGGCAAGGCCCGTATCGACCACGGCCGCTGCGTCGGCTGCGGCCGCTGTATCGGGTCGTGCAATTTCAACGCGATCCGGAACCCGAACTGGACCTCCAACGACGTCCTCAACTGTAAAATGGCGGAGTACGCCAAAGCCGTGCTCTACGGCAGGCCGTCGTTTCACATCAACGTCGTGAACCAGGTCTCGCCTTACTGCGACTGCCACGGCGAGAACGACGCGGCGGTCGTTCCCGACATCGGCATCTTCGCGGGCTTCGACCCGGTGGCGCTCGACAAAGCCTGCATAGACGCCGTGAACAGCGCCCCGGCGATCACGACGAGCGTTCTCTCGGAAAGAGAACACACACACGACGACCATTTCACGGACATTCACCCGACCACTGACTGGCGCGTCCAGATCGACCACGCGGTGAAACTGGGGCTCGGCAGAAGCGAGTACGAGCTGATCACGGTGAACTGAGGCGGAGGGACAAAAACTCTCCGGGCTCCGCCCGAACCCGGCAGGGGCCGCAGGCCCCTGCACCCCTTTTTTATTCCACGCTTGTATCCGACAAATTTTCGATAAGCGCCGATATTTCCGCTTCCTGACTGTCATTTATAAGCAGCCTCGATTGCCTGCGGCATTCTTTGATGAATCCTTCTTTTCGTGTATCGGGAACCCAAATTTGTATCGGGCGCATCTCGGCGCGAGACATTTTTTCTCTGTGCTTCACCGCGCGTTCGTTTACCGCAGCCATACTTGAGACACACCTCCCGTGAACATTTCATCTAACAATAGCTCTTTTTTGAGCAATGTCAAATTGTTTTATACACACACTAAAAAACCGCCCCGCGTTCAGCGGGGCGGCAGTGTTTCGGGAATCGAACCGCCTGAATCCGGCCTCAGCTTTCGGGCATCCACGTTTCGAGGAAGACGGCGCGATCCTTCAGACCCTTGAGGATGACGCCGGGCTTGTTCAGCGGGTTGTGCGTCTCCTTGTCCACCGTCCATTTGAAGTGCGTCACCTGAAGATCCTTCGTGTTCTCGATGGCGTCGCGGATCGCCGTCGGGTCGTCGCTTCCCGCCGCCGTGATGGCGTGGGCGAACATCTGTATGATGTCGTATCCGAAGGCCATATTCATAGGCTCCGTGGCCCTGCTGCCGTACTCCTTTTCAAAGGCCGCCATCAGGCCGGCGATCGAGGGCTCCTCGCCGGACAGCCCGTAGACCCAGAACGTTCCCTCCATCGCGTCGCCGGCTATTTCAAACATGTTGGGGCTGTAGCCCGTACCGCCCATGAAGTAGGGCTTCCAGCCCATCTCGGCGGCCTGCTTGATGACCAGGGCCATCTCCTTGTAGAGCATGGTCAGCCCGATCGCGTCCGCGCCCCACGCTTTGGCCTCCGTCAGCTGCGCCCGGAAGTCCACGTCGCCGCCCCGGTAGCCCCAGAATTTGTTCTCCACGCCCAGCTTGTCCGCCTGCTTCTTCTCGTATTCCGTCAAACCCTCGGAGTAGGCGTCGCCCACATCGCCGATAATCGCGATCTTCTTCGCGCCGCACTTGCGGATGAGGTAGTCGGCGATGACGGTCCCCTGGTAGGTGTCGGTATAGTTGATGCGGAACGTGTAGGGCCGGACCTTGCCCGTGTCCGGGTCGACCGTGACGGCGGGGTTCGTCGCCGTGCTGGCGATGTTGGGAACCTTCGCCCTGTCGATGACGGGCGCGATGGCGAGCTGGACGCCGCTGTAATTGCAGCCGCCGATCCCCACGACCTTGTCATGGTCGATCATCCTGCGGACGGCGATGACCGCCTCTTCCGGCTTCCCTTTAATGTCGTAGCAGACCAGCTCCACCGGACGCCCGAGAAGCCCCCCCTTCGCGTTGATTTCCTTGACCGCCAGCAGGGCCGCGTCGCGCTCGTGCTGCCCCCAGGTCGAACCCTCCCCCGTCAGGGTGGCAATGTAACCAATCTTGATCGGCTCTCCGGCAGGCGCGGCAAACGCCCCTCCGCACGTTCCAAGCAGAACCGCCGCCAGCAGAAACCCTTTCATAAACGCCTTCATACCCTTCGACATCTTCCCTTTTGACATCTTCCTTCTCCCTTTCGTCTGCTGAATGTACAAAAATGTCTCGCCCTGAAATCATACCTTTATTTTATTATTTGTCAATTATTGAAATAAAGTTCTGTAACTTGTCTGAGAAAATGTCCGGGCGGGACGGGGGCGGCCGGCCGGCGGAACGGCCTGACTGAAAACGGGAGGCTCCCCCTTTCGGAGGAACCTCCCGTTTATGGCCGTTTTCTTATTTTTTTCCTGTTTCAGCGCGCCTTTTTCGCCGCGCTTTTCCGCGCGGCCAGGCACGCCGCCAGAACCGCCAGCGTTGCCAGCCCCGCGCCGAAGCCCGCGTCGCAGCCGCCGCCTTTTTCCACCACC